>NZ_KV825973.1:0-30829 GCF_001835805.1 Corynebacterium sp. HMSC034B08
GGCCGATTCACTTCAGGCGATGGCTTGGTTAGACTACGGCGCATGCGCCAGACCTATATCGCCGGCTTTGTCGCCGGAGCACTCATGTTGACCACGCTGACGGTTCCCGCACATGCACAGGAAGGGGCAGCGCAAGAGGACGCTCCAGTCTCCCCGAGCAACGCGCTGAAGGACACCATCGATTCGTTTGCTGCGCTGTCTGACGCGACCAGCTCGGCAAAGAAGGACGCTGAGAGCAACAAGGACAGCACAGACGGCAAGGACTCCAAGGACAAGCCGAAGGGGCTCATCGAGGCTCTTGAGCCGAACCCGGAGAAGGATCCGATGTACATCGATCCGGAGAAGAACCCGTTGAAGAAGGTGTCTAGCTCCGAGATGTTTACTGAGTGGACCGACGATATGGAAGAAGGCGAGGGCAAGGAGTTCGTCCAAGCTTGGGCGAAGGGGTCTTCCATCCCGGATACCGCTAACCCGGTTGAGCTATGGAAGATGGAAGCGCAGGGCTCCGCAAAGATGGGCAAAGGGCTGTTCACTGGCGATTTTGCCATGAGCTCAGAAGGATCCAGCCAGCGCACTTCCGTATGGCTCACCGTTGTCATCGGCATGATCGTAATCGGCCAGGTCATCGAGCTGGTTATGCGTGGCGTTCGAATGGCGACCCAGTAGTTTTCGCTGCTAGGGCGGTGCGTTTCATCATCCCGCATCCGGCGCGTAATATACGAGACTACGCAAGTATTCATCGTATGCGGGAGACCAATGCATTACCCACCCCACGCAAAGCGGCGTCTTTTCGCCGCTGTGCTCGCCGCGGCTTTACCGCTAGCGGGCTGCGTCACTAACACAGAGGGCGGCAATCCGGACGGCTGGGAGCCGATCGTGCCGGAAGCCGTACCTGAAATTGCGGCGATGGTGCCGCCAGAAACTGCCGCAGACGGCGTGCTCAACGTCGGCGCGAACCCACCGTTCGCCCCGTTCGAGTTCAAAGACTCCACCGGGCAGGTCATCGGTGTGGAGATGGACATTGCCCGTGCACTCGCAGGTGTCATGGGGATGGACTTCGATGTTGCAGACATGGACTTCTCGATGATCCTGCCCGCTGTCTCCAGTGGCAGCCTCGACGCCGGTGCTTCAGGTTTTACCGATAACGAGGAACGCCGCCAGACCTTCGACTTCATCAATTTCCTCTACGCGGGTATTCAGTGGGCTGCCGCTCCTGGCGCCGACGTGGATCCGAATGATGCGTGCGGTTTGACGGTCTCGGTGCAGCGTACGACGGTTTCGGAGACCGACGACGTTCGTCCGAAGTCAGAAGCCTGCGAAGCAGCGGGCAAGGACCCGATTACTGTGCTTGCCTTCGACACAGCAGACAACGCAGCGCTTGCAACGCTTGTCGGGCGCGCCGATGCTTACAGCGCCGACTCCCCTGTTACCGCGTGGGCTGTGGAGCGCTCCGACGGCAAGATGGAAATGATCGGCGACATGTTTGACGCCGCACCGTACGGCATTGCTGTGCCGAAGGGTTCTGCGCTTGCGCCGGCGATGGCTGCCGCGATGCAGCACCTCATCGATACCGGCGATTACCAGCGCATCCTTGCGCAATGGAATATCTCGACAGGTCTGCTCGACCAGGCTTTGATTAACGAACAACCAGTGGGAGAACACTAAGCATGAGCACCCCCTATTCCCAGTACGTCGCCTCTCAGGGCGAACGCAAGCGTCCTGAGCGTATCGAGGCGAAACCGCTGCGCCACCCTGGACGGTGGACGCTCGCAGTGATTCTTGTGCTGCTTGTGGTCTGGTTTGTCATCGGCGCGGCCCGAAACGAGGCTTACGGCTGGGACATCTACTTCCAGTACCTGCTGGATACCCGCATCGCTATGGCGGCCCTGCACACCATTGCAATCACGGTGTTGGCGATGCTGCTCGGCGTTGTCGGCGGTGTGCTGTTGGCTGTCATGCGCATGAGCCCGAACCCGGTGTTCAAGACAGTGGCGTGGGTGTTCCTGTGGATCTTCCGTGGTACCCCGGTCTACGTCCAGTTGATGTTCTGGGGCTTGATTGGCGCGATCTACGACTCGATCAACGTCGGCTTCGCCCAGATTCCGCTTGAGCCGTTTACCTCTTCTGCGTTTACCCTGGCCGTTGTTGGCCTTGGTTTGAATGAGGCCGCCTACATGGCAGAGATCGTCCGCTCTGGTGTCTCCGCTGTGCCGGAAGGCCAGGTTGAGGCCTCCAAGGCGTTGGGTATGAGCTGGGGGCAGACGATGACCCGAACCGTGTTGCCGCAAGCGATGCGCATCATCATTCCGCCGACCGGCAACGAATTCATCTCCTTGCTCAAGACATCTTCGCTCGTCGTTGCTGTGCCGTACTCGCTTGAGCTTTACGGCCGCTCGATGGATATCGCCGCCGCCCTGTTCCAGCCAGTACCGCTCCTTCTGGTGGCTGCGACCTGGTACCTGGTGATCACGTCGTTGCTCATGGTCGCCCAGCACTACCTGGAGCGCTACTTCGACCGCGGTGCTACCCGCCAGCTCACTGCTCGCCAGCTCGCCAGCCTGGCTGACGCCGAGGGCACCATTCCGAACAACGTTGAAATTGTCGAAGAACCGCAGAAGAAGGGACAGCGCTAATGACCGTCAAGGAAACTCCTATGATCCAGGCGGTAGATGTCTGGAAGTCCTTCGGTAGCCTCGACGTGCTCAAGGGCATCGACCTTGAGGTCGCCCCCGGCGAGGTGACGTGCCTGATCGGTCCGTCCGGCTCTGGTAAGTCCACGCTGCTGCGTTGTGTGAACCACTTGGAAAAGGTCAACGCGGGTCGCCTGTACGTCGACGGCGAGTTGATCGGCTACAAGGAGCGCGACGGCGCGCTCTACGAGATGAGTGAGAAGGACGCCGCCAAGCAGCGCCGCGAAATCGGCATGGTGTTCCAAAACTTCAACCTGTTTGGCCACCGCACGGTGCTGGACAACATCATCGAAGCCCCGGTGCACGTCAAGGGCCAGCCGGTTGCAGAGGCCACTGCGCGCGCGAAGGAGCTGCTTGCGATGGTCGGTCTTGAGTCGAAGGCTGACGCGTACCCGATCCAGCTCTCCGGTGGCCAGCAGCAGCGTGTGGCGATTGCTCGTGCGGTTGCGATGGATCCGAAGCTGATGCTTTTCGACGAGCCCACCTCCGCCCTCGACCCCGAACTCGTTGGCGAAGTGCTGCGTGTGATGCGCAAGCTCGCCGACGATGGCATGACCATGCTGGTGGTTACGCACGAGTTGTCGTTTGCCCGCGAGGTCGCAGACAAGGTCGCGTTCATGGATGGTGGCCAGATCATCGAGTACGGCACACCGGAACAGGTGCTGGATAACCCGCAACACGAGCGTACGAAGTCGTTCGTCTCCACGCTGTTCTAGCCGGACACTCCCTTACACGAAACGGCCGCCCACATCCGGGCGGCCGTTTTTCATCCATACAACAAGCCTGCGAGGCCGCGGACTAGTGTGGTGGCGCCTCCGAAGAACGCAAGCCCGAGCGCGATGCGGTAGGCCTTCGCGGACGGTACGTGCGGGGCCAGCCGCTTTCCCGCGGTGATTCCGAGAAGCATGCCACCAAAGGAGGCGACCCACAGCCAGGGGTTGATCGAGGAAATATCCGCCGCACCAGAGAGTTCCTTTGCCCCGAACGACAGTGCGCCGGCGACGAAGAACAACGGCTGCAAGGTGGCGGCATAGATGCGCTGTGGCCAACGTGCCGCGTGCGCGTAAACGGTAAATGCTGGCCCGGCAACACCCGCCAAGGTGTTCATGAATCCGCCGACGGCGCCAGCAGCAGCTGCAGGAACCACACCTTCGATCTGAGGCACGTAGCGCTTGCCCAACGTCACCACTGACAGGGCGATGAGTAACAGGGCACCGACGATGATGAGCAGGGCGCTCGTCGATACGTGAGAGACCACCCACACCCCGGGAAGCACGCCGATGATGAGCGCGCCTGCGATCGGCCAGAACTTAGACCAATCGATGTCGCGGCGCATCCCCCAGGTGTTAAACACCGCATTGACCATGGCGATAACGTTGATCATGAGCACGCCAACCACAGGTCCCAACAGCAACGAGAGCACAGGCCCGGTGATCAGACCCAGTCCCATGCCGGAAATGCGCTGCAGCCCAGCGCCCATCACAACTGCGAGCGCGACGGCGATCAACACGATCAATTGCTGAATTTCTCCCGAATCGCGTCGTGGACGCTTTCCGGCACGAGTCCGGAAATGTCACCGCCGTACTTCGCAACCTCTTTGGTTAGCGAGGACGAGATGTAGCCGTACTTCTCATCCGTCAGCAGGAAGTAGGTATCCACGCCGGTCAGGCGTCGGTTCATCTGTGCCATCGGCAGTTCGTACTCGTAATCGAGCGAGGAGCGCAAGCCCTTAATCAGCGCGCTGATGTCGTGCTGGGTGGTGTAATCGACCAATAGACCCGCCCAGCTATCCACGCGAACACCCTCAAGGTGTGAGGTGGCTTCGCGGATGAGGTCGACGCGCTCGTCGATAGTAAACAGCCCCGACGTCTTCGTAGGGTTGCCAGTGACCAGCACGATCACTTCGTCGAAATGACGAAGGGCACGGGTGACAATGTCGAGGTGCCCGTTCGTGATCGGGTCGAACGAGCCAGGGCAGACTGCGATGGTCAATTTAGTTGTCCTCTGCTTCCGGGTCGGCGTAGACCGCCATATCCATACGTGCAATACCGTAGATGCGACGCTTGAGCTTCTGGCCGGTCGGGGTGAACTCCGCAGGCCATGCAGTCTCCGGGCTTTCGCGGTGGCGTTCAACGACAACCACTGCCCCATCCGCCAGCGCAGGTTTGAGGGCCTCGACCATCTCTGCGACCGCCTCGTCGGCTAGTTCGTATGGAGGGTCTGCCAGCACCATGTCGAAGTGTTTCTTCGGCGCCGATGCAACGTAGGTCGACGCCTTCATCTGGTGGATGTGCACGTTGGGGTGCTTGACCACGCCTGCGTTGTATTCGATGATTTTCGCTGCCTCAGGGTCGCTCTCCACCAGCACGACCTCTGCCGCACCACGCGACGCGGCCTCGAGCCCGAGCGCACCCGAGCCTGCAAACAGGTCGAGCACATGCTTATCGACGAACCCAAAACGCACCTGCAACGACGAAAACAGCCCCTCGCGGGCCCGGTCGGATGTAGGTCGCGTTCCTGCCGGCGGCACTTTGATCTTTCTGCCGCGGGCTTCTCCCGAAATGATGCGGTTCATTCCCATAACTTTAACCAGCTAACTCTTGTCCAAATATTCGAAGTCTTCTGCCACAAACCCGGCGGTGGCTGCCCTGGCGAACTCGGGTTGGTTTGCTACCAAGGTGGCGGCGTCGTCGTAGGCACGTTTAACGATGTCGTAGTCCTCAACCAAGTTAATCAACCGCAGCGTGCGTTTGATGCCGGACTGGCCTGTGCCAAGCACGTCACCTTCGCCGCGGTTAAGCAGGTCAAGCTCCGCGAGCGCGAACCCGTCCGCTGTCGCCGCTACCTGGGATACGCGGGTGAAGCCGGGGCTGCCTTCCTCCGCGAGCGTGTGGAACAGACACAGCGACTGGTTGCCGCCACGCCCAACTCGGCCGCGCAGCTGGTGCAACTGGGAGACACCGAAATGCTCCGACTCGCGCACGACCATCACCGTGGCATTCGGCACATCCACGCCGACCTCGATCACCGTCGTGGACACCAGCACGTCGATGCCGCCTTTGGCGAAGTCCGCCATGACGTTGTCTTTCTCGTCGCCTTTGAGGCGTCCGTGCAGGATGCCGACGGTCAGGTCCGCAAACTCCGTTGCGGCGAGATGCTCGGCAACCTCAAGTACGCCGCCTTCGCCGTCGATACGCGGACACACAATGTAGGCCTGGTGCCCGGCTGCAACTTCTTCGCGGATCTTCTCCCAAGCGCGCTCCACCCAGCGCGGTTTGAATTCCGGGACCACCGCAGACTGGATCGGTTTGCGCCCACCGGGAAGTTCGCGCAGCGTGGATACTTCCAAGTCGCCGAACACCGTGATCGCAATGGTGCGTGGGATCGGTGTTGCCGTCATCACCAGCAAATGCGGTGTGGTCTCCCCCGCTTTGGCACGCAGGGCGTCGCGTTGCTCTACGCCGAAGCGGTGTTGTTCGTCGACAACGACAAGCCCCAGGTTGAAAAAGTCCACGCCCTCTTGGAGCAGGGCGTGCGTACCGACGACAATGTCGGCCTCCCCGGAAACAATCTTCAGCAGTGCCTCTTGGCGCTGCGCGACCGTCATCGATCCTGTCAGCGCAACCACTCGGGTGGGGAGACCCGCACGCATGAGAGTGAACGTTAGCGAACGCGCGTGTTGCAGCACGAGAACTTCCGTCGGAGCAAGCAATGCCGCCTGCGCGCCGTTATCGACGGCCTGGAGCATCGCCATCAGCGACACCACCGTCTTTCCGGAGCCAACCTCGCCTTGGAGCAGGCGACTCATCGGCACCGTCTTGGACATATCAGCCGTGATGTCCGTGATCACTTCCTTCTGGCCGCGGGTCAGCGGGAACGGCAGACCGTCCAGCAGCTTGTCTTCATCGCCCCCCTTCACATAGGGCATCTCGGGCGCCCTGTGAGCGGAGGTGTCGATGCGTCGCACACCCATCGCCAACGCCACAGACAGGGCCTCGTCATACTTCAGGCGCTCCTTTGCGCGCGCAGGTCCCTCTGCACCGGGCTCGTGGATCTGACGCACAGCAGCATTCAACGGCAGCAGGCCGATGGGGGTGAAGCCAAGCGGCTCGTCGATACGAGGCAGCGATTTCAACACCGCATGCACAGCCCCCATAATCGTCCACGTGCTGACCTGCTTCGACGCCGGATACAGGGGAAGCCACTGGCGGCCACGCAGCATTTCTTCCAGATCACCGAAGTGAGACAGCTGACGCATGGAACCGGTCGCCTCAGTAGGACCGTCCATGAGCACGAAGTCAGGGTGCTGCAGCTGAGGCTGATTACGGTAGAAATCCAACTTGCCCGTCAGCATCGCGCGCCGACCCGGCTTCAGCACCCGTTGGGCATACTGGGAGCCGAAGAAGGTGGCTTGGAACTCCGTACGCCCATCGTGGATCATCACCTTGGTAATCGGCCGCTTGGGCGTCTTTTTGGTGTAAAACGTGTTGGCGTCGACGACCTCGCCGATCACGGTGACCGTATCGCCTGCTTCGACCCCGGTCAGGTCAGCACCGGTGCCGTAGTGCAGGTAGCGTCGCGGATAGTGCCGAAGCAGCTCGCCGCACGTGGAAATGTTGAGGTGTTTCTCAATCGCCCGCGCCTGCTTCGCAGGAATAACCTCAGTCAGTGGCCGATTGTCCTCAAACCCCAGCATTTACTCCACCCCGATCTCCGCACATGCTTGCAATCCGTCTGCAGGATAAACCATGACCTGGACGCCGAGCTCAGTGTTCAGCCTGCGAAGCTCCTCCTCCGACAGCTCAGCTGGGTCAAACAGCACCGTGACTTGCTCCCCGCCGTGCTCGAGCAGGCGTTTGCATGCCCGCTTCACAGCATCGAGCGGGTCTTCGGCGATAAGCAGCGTCTCCCCCCGTGCAGTAACCACCACATCACCCTTGGCAACCGCGCCGCTGAGTGTCAGCGCGCCCTTCTTTGCGCGGTGAGCCACTGCCGTACGCATCTCGCCAGCCGCCTCAGACATGGAAAACGCGGCGGTAGCCAGCGGCTGGTTCGGATCGTGCACAGACAGCGCTGCAATACCGGAGACTAACCGGACTGTAGGAAGCAGTGTGATCGTCTGTTCCAGCGCTCGGGTTGCTTTCTCCACGGCAGCGAGATTCCGGTTACTGAGCAGCCCATTCGGCAGCACGATGATCTCGTTGCTGCCCGAACGCCGAATCACGGAGAGCATGTCCGAGATCACCTCGTCGCCCGGGGCAACAGTGACCACATCTGCTTCCTTATACAGCTCTGTCAGGGAGCCGGGAGGCGTCACGGCCACAATCAAGCGATCGGGGTTTCGTACCACTGGGGCACCCGGGAGCACTTCAAGGCGCAGGTTTTGGACCTTGCCGAGGCGATACGCCGTCTCAATCACAGCACCTGCATCGAGCGAGTGAATGTGCACAGTGGCTTCCGTATCAGATAGCCGAGCGATGACCAGGCTGTCGCCCAAGGGGCGCAGCTCGGTTTCCAACTCCGCAATATCGCCCTGAAACCCAAAGAGCACCTCAAGGGAGTGCTCCCGACCCGACGGCCCCGCATGCGCCATGTCAACGTGCACGTCGCGGTCTGCCCTTTCAGCAGGTGCCGGGGTGCTTTCTGCGCTGGCTTCTGTGCTGCTTTCTGCGCTGCTTACAGCGCTCTCTTGGACATCACCATCGGGTGCCGTTGCGGGACTATCCTCTACCTCTTCCAACAGCGCCTCGAGCAGAATCACCACACCGGTGCCGCCGGCATCGACCACGCCTGCCTCGCGTAGCACTGGCAGCTGCGACGGCGTGTTGGCCAAGGCCACCCTGGCCGCGGATGTCGCAGGTGCTGCGACATCGAGCAAGCTCAACGGACGCCCAATGTCCTCTACCGCTTGTTGGGCAGCCACAGACGCCGCTCGGAGCACCGTAATCACGGTGCCTTCCACCGGATCCGCAATGGCTTGGTCCACAAACTTCACGGCATGCGCCAATGCGTCCGCGACCATCTCCCCGTCCGAAGCATCGTCTTTGACAGACTGCGCGATTCCGCGCATCACCTGGGACAACACCACACCTGAGTTGCCGCGTGCTCCACGTACAGCGCCGACGGCCAGGGCTTCGGCGACATCGACGGCGCTGGCGTCGTCGCCAAGCAAAGCTGCTTGCTCGCAGGCTGAACGCATCGTGTGCGCCATGTTGGAGCCCGTATCGGAGTCCGGCACGGGAAAGACGTTGAGGCTGTTGATCTCCACTCGGCGCCGCTCCAGCTCGGCGGAGGCGCGTTGGGCCCACGCACGCAACCCTGCGGCGTCGATAAGCGGAGTGACAGACATGAAGCGAAAGCTTACAGGGAGCTGTTACAGACTCCAGTCGATGGGATTCGCACCCTGTGCTTGAAGCGCTTCATTTGCACGCGAGAACGGGCGCGAACCGAAGAAACCGCGCGATGCTGATAACGGCGACGGATGCGGCGACTCAATCCGGGGAGTATCCCCCAAAAATCTCGCAGCTGTCTGTGAGTCACGGCCCCACAAGATAGCTACGAGTGGCGCATCTCGGCGGACAAGCGCCTCAATTGCGGCCTGGGTAACCTCTTCCCAGCCTTTGCCACGGTGTGACGCGGGCTTTCTCGGACGCACGGTAAGCACCCTGTTGAGCAGCAAAATGCCTTGCGACGACCACGACGACAGGTCCCCATCCGCCCGGGGCGGGATACCCAGATCAGCCTGCAGCTCTTTGTAGATATTCACCAGCGACCTTGGCGCCGCCACCCCAGGCTGGGTGGAAAACGCGAGCCCCATCGGGTGTCCTGGGGTCGGATACGGGTCTTGGCCCAGGATGAGGACCCGGACATCGTCGAACGGATCCGCAAAAGCCCGCAAAATATCGTGGCCACGCGGCAGGTAGTCGTCCTCTGTGCGCAAAAACTGCCCCATTGCGTGGATTCGATCTTCCACCGGAGCGAGCGGTTCCTGCCAAGATTCGTGCACGGGCAACATTTAGAAACTCTCCCATCCGGTGGTCAATTCTGGGGCCTCGCCGTCGATGCGCACCCCGGGCTTGCGAGTGACTGCGCCAATCGAACGGAACCCAACCGGTGCGGACCCATCGATCGTGCCGATGAGGGTGTGGTCCTCCCCACCTGTGAGCACCCACTCCCACGGGTCGACGCCAAGGAGTACGCCCGCAGCCTGCAAGGTCGCATCCGGGCGCAGCGCCACCTTTGACAGTTCGATGCCTACCGAAGATGCCTTTGCCAGCGTCGTCACATCCCGGATGAGCCCATCCGAGTTGTCCGTCATCGCGGTCGCGCCTGCCGCGCGCGCCACCACGCCACGCCCCGGGGTAAGCACCGGGGCCTGATGCGCCTTCACAAGCACCTCGAGCTCCTCCGGCACATCAATCCCGGCCTGCAGCAGCGCGAACCCTGCGGCTGAATAACCGATATTGCCGTGCGCGACCACTCGCTGACCGGGGCGTGCCGCGTCTAGCGTCAGCGGCGGACGATTACCACCAAGCGAGCCGATTGCGGTTACGGAGACCACAAGTTCTTGCCCGTCGGTCAGATCCCCGCCGACGAGTTCACAGCCATACTCCCCGGCCATATCCCCAATGCCGCGGGCGATCTCTTCGACCCATGCTGCCGGCGCATCGCGGGAGACAGACACCCCCATCAGTGCTGCAATCGGGCGCGCGCCCATTGCCTCGATATCCGCGAAGTTTTGCACCGTCGCCTTGCGGCCCAAAAGGTACGGAGTTGTGGTCGCACGAGTGAAGTGGTGGCCTTCCACCAACATGTCGGTGCCGGCGACGACTCTCGAGTTTGGCACTGAGGGGGTAAGTACTGCTGCGTCGTCGCCGTTGAGGGCAGACGGTGCGGCAGCGCGAATCGCGGCGATAACCGCTCGCTCGCCGACCTGCGCAAGCGTCGGACCATCAGTGGGAAATCCGGTGGTGATCACGGGTTGGGCAGCCCTTTCGTTAGACTATTTCGCCATGGCAACCACGGCGCACGAACCTCAGGTTAATCGCACAACAATTTTGGTCAGTCTTGGCCTCGCAGTCTTTCTCGTCCTCGGGGCCGTTATTGGCGCTCGTGTGTTCTTCCAACGTGTGGCGCTGCAGCCGGTCGCGATGGCTGATCTTCCTGCCCCGATGGCCGATAGCCCGGAGTGCGCATCGCTTATCGACGGCCTCCCCGACCGGTTCGCTGGCCTTCCCCGTGCCGAACTCGCAGAACCGGCACCACAAGGTGCCGCCGCCTGGCGCAAGTCCACCGATGACCGCGTCACCCTGCGCTGCGGTGTAGACATGCCGGCGCAGTACACGGATTACGCCGTCACTGAAACTCTCGGCAATGCAACGTGGATGCGTATCGACGACATTACGCCCCAGTCCAACCTGGCCACCTGGTACACCGTGGACCGCTCCCCTGTGATCGCCGTGACCGGTGATGCGCAAGTGCTCCACGACTCAAAGAAATCCATTGGACGCTTGGGCGCCGATGGGCTGCCGTCGAAGGATCAGCCCCACAACCCCGCGCCTTTGTCCATGTTGGAAAGCGCGGACGCATCGAAGTGCGACGCGCTGCTCCAGGCCGCACCGGATGCTATCGCCGAGGGCTACACCCGGACAGAGCCTGCGTCTGAAAACACCGTCGCATGGCGTGCTGAGGGCCGTGATCCGATCGTGCTGCGCTGCGGTGTCGCCCCATCGCCGAATTACGCACCAGGTGCGCAACTTGCCCAGGTCAACGACATTCCGTGGTTCGAGGATGTGCTGTTGGCAAACGGCACCACGGCTTCGACGTGGTACGCGCTGGGTCGCGACAGCGGTATCGCTGCGTCCCTGCCTCAGGCAGAGAGCAACGAGGCGATTACGAACCTGACCGAACTGATCGCCGAGCACACCGCTGCGCTTTAACGCTGCGCCTTAACGCTGTGCTTTAACGCTGTGCTTTAACGCAGCGCGGTCCGCACCAGCGTGTCCAGCAGTTCCGGGTAGTCCACTCCGGTGGCTGCCCACACCTGCGGGTACATCGAAATCGCGGTGAATCCAGGCATGGTGTTGACCTCGTTGAGCACCGGGCCGTCCTTGGTGACGAAGAAGTCCACACGTGCGAGCGACTTACAGTTCAGCGCCTTGAAACACGTCACCGCCATGTCTTGAAGTTGCGCGGTTGTTGCCTCGTCGAACGGTGCCGGAATCGTTGCCGTAACGCCCTCTTCGAGGTATTTCGTTTCAAACCCGTAGAAGCCTTCCTCGGAGTCTTCGGTGCCGTTGAGCTTCGCTGGCAGGGATGCCGCAATGGTCCCGTCGGGTCGTTCGAGGACTCCCACCTCAACCTCGTCGCCGACAAGTTCCGCTTCCACAATCACCTTGGAATCGGATTCGTGCGCAAGGTCGTACGCCGCCGGGAAGTCGTCCCAGGAGCTCACTTTGGACACACCGATCGATGACCCACCGTTGGCGGGTTTTACGAACACTGGTAGACCGAGGTAGTCACGCTCGTCGTCGTCAAGCACTGCCCGACCGTCGAGGATCACTTCCCTGGTGATCGCAATGTTTTCAGCCGCGACGAGCTTCTTCGTGTACTCCTTGTCCATGCCACAGGCGGATGCAAGCACCCCTGGGCCGACGTACGGGACACCAGCAAGTTCGAGCAGTCCTTGCACTGTGCCGTCTTCGCCGTATTTGCCGTGCAGCACCGGGAAGACAACATCGACGCAAGCGATACTTTCGCCGGTTGCGACGTCGAAAACCTGCCCCTTGCGCGTCGGGTTGATGGAGAGTGCAACTTCGCGGCCAGCGGGCACCTCAGGCAGCGCGACGCCGTTTACTGGGTCTGTTGTGCCTTCAACCCATACGCCGTCACGGGTGATACCGATGGGAAACACCTCGTAGTCAGTCGGCATGTGTTGCATCACCGACGCTGCGGAAATGCAGGAAATGGAGTGCTCGGTGGACATGCCACCATAAAGAACTGCTACGCGAATCACGCTGACCAATCTACCGCGTAGCCATGGCGCAGTTTTACTCTGCCTTCTTGCTGCGCCCCATCAGTGTCGCGATCGTGTCCGCAACTTTGAAGTTGTCGTGGCAAATAGCAAACACTGCCTGGGTAATCGGCATCTCCACGCCATGCTTTTCGGCGAGCTGGAAAATGCTTCTCGACGACACCACCCCCTCCGCAACCTGGCCCTTCGTCGCAGCCTTCGCCTCTTCCATCGTCGCACCTTGCCCCAAAGCGGAGCCAAATGTGCGGTTACGCGACAGCGGCGAAGCACACGTGGCCACGAGGTCTCCCATACCGGCAAGACCTGCAAACGTGCGGGGATCCGCGCCGAGCGCGTTGCCCAGACGAGTGGTCTCTGCAAGGCCACGGGTGATCAGGGATGCCAGGGTATTGTCGCCAAGCCCCTGGCCGGAAGCCATACCGCAGGCAAGCGCAATGACATTTTTCGTCGCGCCGCCGATTTCGCAGCCCACAACATCGGTGTTGGTGTACGGCCGCAAATAGTTAGTCGCACACGCGGCTTGGACGAGTTTTGCGCGGTTCTCGTCAGCGCATGCAATCACGGTGGCGGCAGGTTGTTCGAGCGCAATCTCGCGCGACAGGTTGGGCCCGCTGAGCACTGCAATCCGGTTCGGGTCCGCTCCGGTGACCTCTGCAATAACTTCACTCATGCGCAGATGCGTTCCTGTTTCCACGCCCTTTGAGATGGACAGCATCGTCGCATCAGCCGGGATCATGGGTGCCCAACGCGCGACGTTTTCCCGCATGGTCTGGCTGGGTACGCCAAAGACGACGATGGTCGCGTCTTGCAGCGCGTATTGCTCATCCGAGGTGGCTTCGATCGCATCCGGGAGTGTGATGTCGGGAAGGTACTCCGGGTTTTCCCGCGTGGTCTGAATGGTGCGGGCAAGGTTGTCCCGACGCGCCCACAGCGTGACCCTGTTGCCGGCGTCCGCGAACACCTTCGCCAGGGTTGTACCCCAGGAGCCTGCCCCCAGTACCGCAACGTTGACCATATTTTTCTGAATCCTCCCAGCCGATTGTTCCGGTTTAACCTACCACCGGCCGTGGCGCGTGGCGTGTCCGGCGTGAGTGGGTTACTTGGGACACAATGGAGGACATGCCTACTCACGCATCCAAGACACCAGGAAACAGCGGGAAGCTCTCCGAGCAAGATAAGGACGCCTTGGGTGAGAAGTTTCTCACTGGCAGGCTTCAGGCTATTCCGTTAAAACCGCAGAAGGAGTTCGAGCGCACCACGCTTGCTGCGGGTGCGGTGCTGTGGCGCGGTGACGTTACGCAACCCGACACCATTGAGGTTGCGTGCATTCACCGTCCTCATTACGACGACTGGTCGCTGGCCAAGGGCAAGGTCGACCCTGATGAGTCGCTTGTACAAACCGCAGTACGTGAAATCAAGGAGGAAACGGGCTACGACGTTCGCCTGGGCAAGTTGCTGGGCAAGACGGTCTACCCGGTAAAGAAGACCACCAAGGTGGTCTATTACTGGACCGGCGAGGTCGTCGGTGGCGAGTTCGTACCCAACAACGAGGTCGACGAGATCCGCTGGCTGCCACTCAATGAAGCGCTTGAGTTGATGACGTACGACCTCGACCGCGAGGTGCTCCAGAAGGCCCAGAAGCGCTTTAACACGCCCGCAGATGCACGCATCCTCTATGTCCGACATGCCCGCGCCCATGACCGCAACAAATGGTCCGGCGACGACAACTTGCGTCCTCTGGATAAGAAGGGCCGCCGCCAATCCGAGATGCTCGTTCCCCTGCTCAGTGCGTTCGCGCCGGAACGTATTTACTCGGCGGTTCCGGAGCGCTGCCAGCACACGGTTGCGCCGCTGGCGGATGAGATGGGGTGTGAGGTTGTCGTCGATAAGCAGTTTGGCGACGATGCCTGGATCGCCGACATGGTTGGCGCCAAGCACGCATTCAAGGACGTGATTGAGGCCGGCGGAACCAGCGTGGTGTGCGCGCAAGGTGGGATCATCCCCGGCATAATCGCGTGGCTCTCGGCGCAAGGGACACTGCCTATCGACGAAGAAATCCGCGCGAAGAAAGCCTCCGTATGGGTGCTGACGTTCCACGACGGCAAGCTCATCGGCGCGGACTACATCCCCTCCCCACTTCCAGTTCTGTAACCCCACCACGACGAAAGGCCCACACCATGGCAGCTCCTACCGCCATTTCCCAAGACCGCATCGCGGACACCCTGAAATCAATGGGGGTGCAGTACTTCCGAGAAGACAGCGGCGAGGTTCGCACCGCATTTCCCAGCCTGATGGTGTTCTTCGAGGTAGCCGAGGGTGGTTTCAAGGCCACCGCACGCTGGCTCGGCATCATTCAGGGCGACGATATTGAGACGCTGCGTCTGCGCTGCAACGAGATCAACCGGACGATGCCCCTCGTGCGCGTACACCCGGTACGTCGTGAGGACGATGCCGTCGTGCTGATCGACGCACCGTTCTTCTCCAACGAAGGCTTCACCGACGAGCAGGTGCGTGCAATGTTGGACTACCACTTCTCCGCAATCCATCACGTGGTGAACCTGCTGCGCGAGGCCTTGCCAGATACCAGCGAGCTCTTGTCGACGAGCGGCCCGAAAACCTTCACCACCGAAGCAAACACCGAAGCCAACGCCGAAGCTAACCAGGAGGACTAGGACATGACTTCTGCAACCAGCAACCTCAGCATCGACCGTGTCATCGCCTTGTTTGACAAGGAAGGCTGGAAGTACGAAAAGGCACCGCTTGGCCCTGCGCTGCGCACCGGGTTTTCCGGTATCGGGCTGGAGATCAACATGATCGAGCCGAATCTCAACGTGCTGACCACCGTCGCTGTGGATTCGGTGAAGGCCGAGCAGTTCAACGAGGTGCTCGGGTGGGTGGAGCGCTACAACATTGAGAAGGCTTACCCCACCGTGACCGCGGTGAAGGACGAACAGCGCGGCATCACCGCGCTTGCCGTGACCTACTCTCTGCCGGGTTACTGGGAGCGCAGCGACCAGCAGTTTTCCGACGAGATCAAGACCGGTATCCAGGGCGTCGTTGTCGCTGCGCGTGAGTTCCTGGAAGCGTTCGCCCCGGGCGTCGTCGACCAGTTGGGCAAATAACCAGCCCGAGGGCGCTATCGCCGTCCGGGGCCTAACCCGCGACGGACGGCTTGAACGCTGGACGGGTTGCTTCGAATCGTTCGATAGCGGGCTCGTCGCGAAGCGTCAGCCCAATATCGTCGAGGCCTTCCATGAGCCGCCAGCGGGTGTAATCGTCGATCTCGAAGGTAAAGGTGTTGCCACCGACGGTGACGGTGCAGTCTTCAAGCGAGACGATCGCCTCATCACCAGGGTGCTGCTCGAGGTGCTTCCAGATCAGCTCGATATCGGAGTGGCTCATGATGCCTGCGAGCAGGCCAGCTTTGCCGGCATTTCCGCGGAAGATATCCGCGAATCGGGGGCTGAACACGGCGCGGAAGCCGTAGTCCATGAGCGCCCAGACGGCATGTTCACGCGAGGAGCCGGTGCCAAAGTCCTCGCCGGCAAATAGCACGGAGCCGTCTTTGAACGCGTCCTGATTGAGGACGAATGTGGCTTCGTTTTCACGCCAGTTAGAAAATAGGCCGTCCTCGAAACCAGTGCGGGTCACGCGCTTAAGGTAGCGCGCGGGGATGATCTGGTCGGTGTCGACGTTGGTGCGGGTCAGCGGAACGCCGACGCCGGTGTGAGTGGTGAACTTTTCCATGATCGGGCTCCTTTACAGATCTGCCGGGCTTGCGAGGTGGCCGGTCACCGCAGTTGCTGCTGCAACCAGCGGGGATACGAGGTGGGTACGGCCACCCGGGCCTTGGCGGCCCTCGAAATTGCGGTTGCTTGTGGAGGCACTGCGCTCCCCCGGTCGCAACTGGTCTGGGTTCATGCCGAGGCACATGGAGCAGCCCGCGGTGCGCCATTCTGCGCCGAACTCTGTGAAGATCGCGTCGAGGCCTTCTTCTTCGGCCTGCTGCTTCACAAGTGTGGAGCTCGGTACGACGAGCATGCGTGTACCTTCGGCGATGCGGCGGCCCTTGACAACGTCGGCGGCTGCACGCAGATCCTCGATGCGCGCGTTGGTGCAGGAGCCGAGGAAGACCGTATCGATGGTGATGTCGCGCAGCGGCATGCCCGGGGTCAAGCCCATGTATTCGATGGCCTTCGCAGCAGATGCCTTCGTGTTGTCGCCGGTGAAGTCCTCCGGGTCGGGAACGTTTTCGCCGAGCGGCAGACCTTGGCCTGGGTTGGTACCCCAGGTGACAAACGGTGTCAGTGCTGCACCGTCGATTTCCACGACGGTATCGAACTTTGCGCCTTCATCGGTCGGCAGCGTCTTCCAATACTCCACGGCTGCATCCCAGTCCTCGCCCTTCGGCGCGTACTCGCGGCCCTCGACGTAGTCGAACGTGGTCTGGTCCGGCGCGACCATACCGGCTCGCGCGCCTGCCTCGATAGACATGTTGCACAACGTCATGCGTGCTTCCATGGACATTTTCTCGATGGCCTCGCCGCGGTACTCGATAATGTGGCCCTGGCCGCCGCCGGTGCCGATCTTGGCGATGATCGCCAAGATCAGGTCCTTGGCCGTCACGCCGTCCTGTAGCTCGCCGGTGACCTCGATGGCCATGGTCTTGAAGGGTTTCAGCGGCAGGGTCTGGGTGGCCATGACGTGCTCCACCTCAGAGGTGCCGATGCCCATGGCAATCGAGCCGAACGCGCCGTGCGTCGAGGTGTGCGAGTCGCCGCAGACAATGGTCATTCCGGGCTGCGTAATGCCCAGCTGCGGGCCGACGGTGTGCACGATGCCCTGCTGGATATCGCCCATCGGGTGCAGCTTCACACCAAACTCGGCGCAGTTGTCGCGCAGGGTGGCTACCTGGGTGCGCGAGGTAGGCTCGGTGATCTCGATGAGGTCACCGCTGGTAATACCCGTGGTGGGCACGTTGTGGTCCTCCGTTGCCAAATGCAACTCGGGGTGGCGCATGGTGCGTCCGTTCATCCGCAGACCGTCAAACGCCTGCGGCGAGGTCACTTCGTGCAGGAGCTGGAAATCGATGAAGATGAGGTCAGGCTCGCTGTTTTCCCCCTTCGTTACCACGTGGTCGCGCCACACTTTCTCCGCTAATGTCAACGGTGGCTGAGTCATCCGGTCCTCCTTCATACGGGCTCCCAACATCCCACACTATGAGATGCTAGGATTCGAACTGTGAGACAGTATAACGAAGGTTCCGGGATTAAAGTCCTCGACCGCGCAGTTGCCATCACACGCTCGGTTGGTGCGGGTGATAAAACACTCGCAGAACTTAGCGACGACACCGGCCTGCCACGCGCAACCGCCCACCGCATTGCCACTGCGCTGGAACTGCACCATGTGCTTTCCCGCAACGAACACGGCGAATGGACACTCGGCCCAGCACTGACCGGTCTTGCCACGGGGCTTCCCTCCGCGCTGCTTCCGGCAGCCGCGCCGGTTATGCGAGACCTGGTTGCACAGACCGGGGAATCCGCACAGCTTTACCAACTGACGGGATCGACCCGCACCTGCATCGCTGCCGAAGAACCGGAAAGCGGACTCCACAACGTAGTGCCGGTTGGCTCCAGGCTCACACTATCGGCCGGTTCTGCCGCCCGCGTGTTTGCTGCCCACTGCCCGATCGACTCCCCGTTTGATGCAGCGGACCTCGAACAGGTACGCAAGGTCGGCTACGCCGAGTCTGTCTCCGAGCGCGAGGTTGGCCTGGCGAGCGTGTCCACCCCGGTGTTCCAGCCCGACGGCACCTTAGTCGCGGTCCTGTCTGTGTCGGGTCCCGCCGAGCGCTTGAAGCCCTCCCCCGGCGCAACATGCGGCGAGGCGCTCAAGAACGCCACCGCTCGGCTGAGCGCCGAGCTCTAGCCGAGCTCCGGCCCGGCACTGGGGGCGCCAACGGGCGTCAGCGAACGTCGATGTCGTCCAAGCGCCTCGCGGGCCACACCGCGGGGGAAGCGGATCTTCCGCCGCAGGATCAGTTCGTCCTCGATGCAGTAGGCGCCGACCAAGAACGCCTCGATCTCCTCACTCGGCGGGGTCCGCTTGACCAGGTAGGGGTCGATGAGGAAGTTATCCGAGGTCGTGCGGCACCGGGTGCGGTTCATGGCTAGGCCCACCAGGGGCACGCCGTCGGAACGCGTCTTGGTGAAGGCGACTTCGGCAAGGGTTAGCCCGCAGCCGTCGACAAGCGAGCGCCCCGGCTCAAGATACAGACGCAACCCGCGCTCGCGCAGCGCTTCTGCGACGCCGCCGGAGAGTACCTCGGTGAGCCACGCGCCGCGCGTCGGCTCCTGCCAGTCCCGGGCCGAGCACGCCGCGCTCGAGGGCGTCGGCGACGAGGGCGCGGGCTGTGCGGTCCTTGGCGCTACCGCCGGGGTTGAAGGACTCGAGTTTGGCCCAGACCCGGGGTGTTTCCCCCAACGCTCCATTCGAGGGTACGCTCGCCACGTGAGCAAGAGCGGGCAGATTCTTGGACGGGACATTCGTCGCCTGCTGCGCGTTCCCCGGGCCTTCATCATCATCGTCGGCGTGCTCATCACCCCCGCGCTCTACGCGTGGTTCAACATCAACGCCTTCTGGGACCCCTACGCCCACACCCAGAACATCCGCATCGCGGTGGTCAACAACGACCGCGGCGCCTCCGCCGAGCGCGTCGGCGAGGTCGACGTCGGCGAGCAGATCACCGAGCAGCTCAAGGCCAACGACAAGATCGGGTGGGTGTTTCTCCCCGAGGACGAGGCACGCGACGGTCTCATGCGCGGCGACTACTACGCCATGTTCCTCATCCCTCCCGAGTTCAGCGAGGACCTGCTGAGCCTCGTCAGCGGCACCTACACGCAGCCGGTGTTGGAGTACTACGTCAACGAGAAGAGCAACGGCGTCACCCCCTCGATTACCGACGCCGGCGCCTCCGCCGTCGACACGGCCGTGTCCGAGGCCTTCAAGAAGAAGGTCGGCGAGGCCGCGGCGACCGAGCTGCGCAACAAGGGGTTCGCGGCGCGCGATGACGCCGAGGAGGCCCGAGGCAAAGCCTCCGGGAGCTTCGGCCAGATCGCCGCCGACCTCGACGCCGCCCAGGGGCGGGTGGCCACGATGAAGCAGAGCATCAGCGGTGCGCGCCCGGTTGTCGCCGAGCTGAACACCCTCGTCGGCTCCGTCGACGACACCCTCCGGTCCGTGGACTCCTCTCTCGGCGAGGCCGAGGGGATCATCGCCGAGCTGCAGAAGTCCTCCGCCGGTTTCAGCGCCGACACATCGACCGCGCTCGTCGAGTCCACCAACGCGCTCAGCCTCGGCGCCGCCTCCGCCAACGCCTCCATCGCGGAGGCGACGGGCCAGCTCGGCACCGCCCAGGGGCGGGTGCGCTCCGCCGTCGGCGAGGTCGACGGCGTGGTCAAGCAGGGCGAATCCGCCGCCGCGCAGCTGCGCGCCATGTCGGCCGGGGCGGCCCTATCGCCTGAGGTCCGCGCTCAGCTCGACGCCGCGGCTAGCGCGCTGGAGGAGCGTACCGCCGCCTCCCACGCCGTCCTCGACGGCCTGAACAACGTGGACCGCAGCGCGAGCGCCGCGCTGGCGTCGATAGGCGAGCTCGGCGATTCCCTCGAGGCCACGGCCGCCGACTCCAACGCCGCAGCGCGCGACGCGAGCACGCAGCTCGGCGAGTCCGTGCCCGCGATCAACGCCTCGCTCGCGCAGGCCTCCGGCAGCGTCGCCTCCGTGCGCGGCGCGCTGAGCAGCCAGCGTGCCCTGCGCGAGGAAACGACCTCCCTGCTCGCCGGGGTGGACAACCAGCTCGCGGCCAGCCTCGGCATCCTCGACGAGGTCTCGGGCAACCTCGGCACGCTTGCCGACGGCGCCCGCGCCGCCCAGTCCGACATCAACGCCCTCCTGGCCACCTCCGACTCGGAGGCCCTCAACACTGTCACGAACCTCAACTCCGCGAAGATCGGCGAGTACATCTCCTCGCCCGTCACCGTCGAGCAGCAGGCCGTCTTCCCCTCGGAGAACTACGGCAGCTCCATGGCCTCCTTCTTCACCAACCTGGCCCTGTGGATCGGCGCGTTCGTGCTGACGATCATCTTCCGCGTCGAGGTCGACACCGAGGGCTTCCGCCGCCTCACCGTCGGCCAGGCCTACCTCGGTCGCTTCCTCCTCTTCGCCACGCTCTCGGTGCTCCAGGCCGTCGTGGTGACGCTCGGCAACGTGGCCTTCGGGGTGCAGATGCAGTCCGTCACGGCCTTTCTCGTCACCGCAATCGCCATCGGGGTTGCCTACACGGGGATCATCTACTCCATCGTCTCCGCGCTCGGCCACATTGGCCGCGGCATCGCCGTCTTCCTCGTCGTCATCCAGATCCCGGGCGCGTCGGGCCTCTACCCCATCGAGCTCATGCCCGACTTCTTCCGCCGCATCTACCCCTTCCTCCCCTTCCGCTACGGCATCGACGCGATGCGCGAGACCGTCGCCGGGTTCTACGGCCACCACTACCTCCGCTTCATGGCGGCGCTTCTCGCCATGTCCGCCGCGGCCTTCGCCCTGGGGTGGCTGTTCCGACTCACCTCCTCGCACGCCAACCTCCTGTTCAACCGCCAGCTCGCGCGCACGAACCTGATCACCAACGAGAAGGTGGAGGTCATGGGCTCGCCCTACCGCGCGTCCGACATCATGGCCGCCCTGTCGGACCGGGATGAGTTCCGCGGTGGCGTCGAGAAGCGGGCGCGGATGCTGCGGGAGAACTACCGCACCCTCATCTTCGGCGGGATCGTCGCGGGCATTGTCGGCATCGCCATCATCACCCTGCTCACCATGCTCCTGCCCACCGACAAGACGATCATGCTGGCCATCGTCGTCGCCTGGTCGCTGCTGGTCGTCCTCTACCTCGGCGCGGTGGAGTACTTCACGCAGAGCCTCGTCGACGCCGAACAGGTCTCGCGCCTCGGCGAGGCCGAGCTGCGCGACGCCGTAATCCACCGCCACGACTCCGCCGGCACCAGCGTCACCATCGGGCCCGCGGATGCCGAAAGCGAGGACACCAAGTGAGAACCGTCTTCTCCATCGCCTACAACGACCTGCGCCGTCTCTACACCAACGTCATGGCGGGCATCGTCATGGTCGGCCTCATCGCCATTCCCTGCCTCTTCGCCTGGTTCAACGTGCTGGCCACGTGGAACCCCTTCGCCAACACAGAGCGCCTCGAGGTGGCGGTGGCCAACACCGACCGCGGCCACACGAGCGACCTCACCCCGCTGGCCGTCAACGTCGGCGACATGGTCCTCTCCCAGCTCTACCGCGACGACTCGATGGACTGGGTCATCACCGACGCCGACGATGCCATCGAGGGCGCGAAATCCGGCGAGTACTACGCCGCCATCGTCCTGCCGCCCACGCTGAGCGACGACATGTTCACCTTCTACGCCAGCGACGCCGAACCCAGCCGGATCGACCTCTACATCAACGAGAAGAAGAACCCCATCTCCCCGCTGCTCATCTCCAACGGCACGCAGGGCGTCAGCGCCCAGATCAGCGCGTCGTTCACCAGGGCTCTCTCCGAGGTGTCATTCGGGCTGATCGAGACGGCCTCGGACTTCTTCAACGAGGCGGAGACCAAGCAGGCACTCGGCTCCATCGAGACGCGCACTGCCAGCGCCCGCGACCAGCTGCTCTCCAGCGCCAGCACCGTCGACGCGCTCGCCTCGCTCACCGAGTCGAGCGTGCCGCTCGTCGACAGCGCCGAGCGGATCTCCGGGGCGCTGGGCGACTCTCTCGGGCAGGTCCACCCCGTCGACCTCGGAGCCACCGGGGCGGGCCTCGGCGGAGACGGCGCGGCGCTTGCGGCGGCGCTGGGGGCGACGTCGGAAAGCTTCGCCGCAGTGAGCGACCGCGTCGACCAGCTGATGGCGGACTCCTCCGCCACCTCCCAGGCCACCGCCGCGAACCTGACGGACATCGCCGCGCGCATCGATGTCCAGGTGAAGCAGTACACGGCCCTGCGCGACACCATCAACGACCAAGTCGCCCCGGCGCTTCCCCCCGACGCCCAACCGGCGGTGCGCGCGGTGGTCGGCGACCTCAACGACGCTATCGCCCGCCAGACGGCCGTGCGCGACCGACTCAACGACGCCGCCACGCGCCTCACCGCCGGGCAGGGCAGCCGGGACGGGAAGAACGCGGACCGGCAGGAGATCAAGGACTCGATCGCCCGGGCCCGCGAGGCGATGGACTCGGCCAAGAATTCCTACGACACCGGGATCCGCCCGCGCCTCGAGGCGCTGTCGGGCTCGCTGGACAACGTCCGGGCGAACGTCGACAAGGCCCGCTCGGACATGGACGGCGTCTCCTCTGCCCTGGCCAATCGGCCCGGCTCGCTGCGCGACACCCTCGCAGCCTCCGGTGCGGACCTGCGCGACACGGCGGAATCCCTGCGCGCCAACGCAGCGAGGATGCAGGAGGCGCAGCAGTCGATCGCGCAGGCGCGCTCGAGCGGGGACCTGACGAAACTGGCCGACCTCGTCTCCAGCCACCCGGAGGAGCTCGCCGACGCCCTCGTCGACCCAGTCAAGGTGGAGCGCAAGGAGGTCTTCCCCCGCGTCAGCTTCGGCGCCGGCATGGCCCCGCTTTACACGGTGCTCGCCCTGTGGGTGGGCGCCCTGTTGACGTCGGTGGCCGTGCGCACGGACGATCGCTCCATCGAACAGAACGTGGTCGATCCCGACCGCCTCACCGCGGGCCAGAAGTACTTTGGCCGCTACCTGACGTTCGTGACCACCGGTCTGGCCCAATCCACGCTCCTCATGGCGGGGCTCATCGTCTACGTGGGCATCGAGCCCGCGCACCCCTTCCTCCTCTTCATGGCGGGGTGGGTCTCGAGCCTGGTCTTCCACCTGATCTGCTACACGCTGGTGCTCTCCCTGAGCAACGCCGGCAAGGCCGTGGGCGTGCTCATCCTGGTGCTCCAGGTCTCGGCGGCGGGCGGCGCCTACCCGCTGCAGCTGCTGCCGGGCTGGGCGCAGGCGATCAGCCCCTGGCTGCCCGCGACCTACTCGATCCGCGCTATGCGCGCCGCGGTCTTCGGCACCTACGGCTGGGACTTCTGGCGAGCCCTCGGCAGCCTCGTCCTCTTCGTGCTGCCTTTCCTCTTCCTCGGCCTCTGGCTGCGCCACCGGCTGCACCACGCGATCAGCCGCATGGACGAGGCGGTTGCTCAGACCAAGGTGATGATGTCCTAGCCGCGCCTACAGGTCGATGGTGCCGCGCACGCGCGCGGTCACCAGCCCGCCCACCCAGATGTCGCGGCCGTCGTCGATTAGCAGATTATGCTTCGACGAACCCTTCGCCGATGCGCCACTGGCGCTTCTCGCCCAAGCTGACGGAAGCGTCCGGGTCCTCCACGTCCGAGACCCGGTAGTAGAGCATGTCCACATAGTCATAGTGGATGCTTGCGATGCCGTAGCCATGGGCATCGAAATCGATGTGGTTGACCCAGGGATTGGAATCGCGGATGGTCTTCTCCACCAGCAGCGACGTCGAGTTGTCTTCCGGGTGGTACGTCCCAAACACTGTGGTGAGGATTTCATCCACATTTGGTGCAGAAATTGAGGTTGTCACCATCTCGCAGCCGATCTCACCAAAGCCCGACGGGGAGGCAATCGAGTTCGCCCACTCTGAGTGGATGTCGCCGGTCAGGAACAAGGCGTTCGACTCCTGCTCGTCCAGCATGGTGAGCAGGCGGTCACGCTCGGCCGCATAGCCATCCCACTGATCCGAGTTCACCGCAATACCGGTAGCGCGCTCCCTCATGTAGCCCGTTGCAATATTGGCCTTCTCGTTGTCCTTGATGGTGACAAAGCGCATGGGCGACACCATCACGGAGTTACCCAGCACATCCCAGCGTGCGGTGGACTGTTGGAGTTGTTCTGCCACCCAGGCAAACTGCTCGTCGCCAAGCATTGTGCGCTCATCGTTGGCAAAGTAGTCGCTGGTGGTTTCCTCGTCGCGGAAGGTTCGCAGATCCATCATCGTCAGCTGCGCGAGGTTGCCAAACTGGAAGCTGCGGTAGATGCCTGGAGCCTCAATGAGCGCACTGCGACGTACCGGGAGCCATTCGAAGTACGCCTGCATCGCCACTGCTTCGCGTTGCTTCCACTGCCCTTCAACCCGGCCGTCCGTGTGGTTTTCGGCTCCTTCGCGCCAGCTGTTGTTGGCTGACTCGTGGTCGTCCCACACCACAATCCAAGGGCACGCCGCATGGGCCGCCTGCAGGTTCAAGTCGGTGCGGTAGCGGCCGTAACGTTGGCGGTAATCCTCCAACGTGGTGATTTCCCACTCCGGATGGTGCATCCTGGCCACACCACTTTTGCCTACGTACTCGCCGGTTGGATACTCATAGATGTAATCGCCGAGGAACACCACGTGGTCGATTTCGCCCGCACGCGCGCGCTGAGCCATGTCAGCGTAGGCGCTAAAGAATCCGGACTCCCAGTTCGCACATGATGCGATTGCGAGATTGAGCGTATCCAGGTCAGCGTCTACGGCTGGCGCAGTCAACGTACGCCCCACCGGGGAGAAAGAACCTGCGTGCTCACCCGATTTCACGATGAAACGGTAGAAGTACTCCGTATCTGGATCGAGCCCGTCCGGATCGACGTGCACCGTGTGGTCGGATTCCGCACGCGCAATCGCGCTTCCTGTCTTTGGGTGAGTGAAGTCTTCAGTGGTGTCGATCTGCCATTCCAGCTCGACATCGTCGCCAAGACCTGAGCCTGGCAACGCCTCGCGCGAGGGTGTCACACGGGTCCACAACACCACGCGATCCGGCAACGGGTCTCCCGACGCAACCCCGTGCAAAAATGGCAAGTCCCACTGATCCGCTGGCGTTGGCACCTCAGGAGTTGAGACAGTGCTGCGGCGCGCAGCAACAGCACCGCCAGTACCCAGTGCTACGGCTGCGACAGACGCGGCAACGGTTTGGAGAAATATACGACGATTGACACGGGGTTTCGAGCTCATGACGCCCACTTTCAACCAGCTCACAGGCGCGCGCAACGAGGAAACCGCCAAGTTTCCAAAAGTTCACCCACACTTCACTGAGGTGACGATCCGCTAGTAACCCGCTGTTAAAACAACGTGACTTGTGTGGGTGGACATGACTGTTTCGCTTTCCCGTGCCCCTCGTTCCATTCGTCGCACCGCAATTTCTGCGGCTGTTGTCGTGTCCCTGTTCGGCTCTGCCACGACGGCTGTCGCTGCGGATGCCCCTGAAGGTGCAATCAACACCCGCATCAGCCGCATCGTCCTCGGCATCGGATCCGACGCAACGGAAGCGAACTTGGCCTGGCAGTCGAAGACCAACGAAACACAGTTCCTGGAGTACTGGCCGACTGCTGATCCAGCCAACATCACGCGCGTGGAATCGCCCCGTGGCCCGTACAACTCGGCTGTCTTCTACCCGCACGAAGCGACGATGACCGGCCTCGAGCCTGACACGGAGTACGCCTACCGGGTTGGAAGCGATCGTCGTGGCTATAGCGAGCAGCGCACCTTTACCACCGGCACCGACGGAGATTCCTGGAGCTTCCTCGCCATGGCCGATGCGCAAATCGGTGTAGATACGAAAATCGCCGAGCAGTCCGCCGCATGGAACAAAGCGGTCAATACCGCAACCGGTGAACACCCCGACTCCGCGTTCATCATGCACCTGGGCGACCAGGTTGAGGGCTGGGGTGCCCCGGTCAAGCAGCTTGAGGAGTTCACCGCGCCAGAAAAACTCCAGGAGTACCGCCTTGCCGTACTGAAGGGCAATCACGAGACATACACGCTCGACCGTCACTTCCAGGACACGTACTTCCTGCCCAACGAAGTTGATGACACCGCGAACTACTTCTTCAACTACAACAACGTCTTGTTCATCGGGTTGGACGGCAACCGCGCATCCAAGGCCGACATCGACGTCCACGCGAAGTTTGTCAACGAAACGATCGCCGCACATGGTGCCGACGCTGACTGGGTGATCGTCGGTATCCACCACGCACCGTTCTCCCAAGGTACGCACTACACCGACAAGGATGTCGTCGAACTACGCAACTCCTTGACCCCGAAGTTGTCCGAAGCCGGTGTGGACCTGGTGCTTAGCGGCCACGACCACATTTACACTCGCACGCATCTGATGAACGGTGTCGACCCTGTGATCCCCGCTGGCACATCGAAGTCCGGCGACATTCTTATTCCGGAAAACAACGAGGTTCTCTACGTCACCTCCACCACGGCAACGGGTGGCAAGTACTACGACTTCCAGGACGAAAACGGCACAACCCACCCGAATGTCCGCGAAGAAAATGTTACTGACCTGGCACACAAGTCCACCGCACGCTGGCGCCAAGACTACAACCCGGACTACACCAGCATTGACGTCTCGTCTGAGTCGCTAAAACTGACGACGTACAACATCAACACCCCGTACGTGGTGGATCAGGTCACTCTACTGAAGAAGGACGCCACACAGGAGGACGCCCCGCAGGAAGAAGCCCCGACGACGACTGAAAAACCAAGCGCGACCACGACGAGCGCCGCGAAGCCGACCACGCTCACTTCGGTGTCCACGGTGACGTTGACGGAAACCTCGACGATTACGTCCCCATCTCCCACCGTTGTGGAAACCACCAGGGTTGTCCCCACGACGGTGAAGCAAACCGTCACGCCCACCACAGAGAAATCCGGCGCCGACACCGGGAACACTCCGTCTGAGAACGACGCCAACAACGGCTCTCACGAGACCACTGAAACCGACGCGTCCGGCTCCAGCACGACCGGCATCGTCCTGACGGTGTTGGGCATCCTGTTCGGCCTCATCGCTGCCATTGTTGCAGTGCTGGTCAACCTGACCCCTCAGTTCGTCCAAGACATCCGCCACAAGTACGGGATCTAAGGGCTACTCCGCTGCACGGGCACTGACACGCTCAGCCCACCGATAGATAATGTTCTGTTTATCTCGGCGCAGCGTGTCGTGGCCGAGGACCAACCCCTCGTTCATCCGCCCTGCAGCAGCAAGGTGCTTCTGCCCCACCAATGTGCCGTCTGGGTGGATGTGCAGGGCGCTAGTGTCTGCATAACGCATCCCGACACCACGCTCGACGAGATCCCCAATGAGAGTTCCGTCGACGACTCCGGCAGGTGCGTTCACGGCGTCAATCACGACTGTTGCGCCGACCTCCTTGGCCACTTCGGTCAAATCGTCTTCGCCACGGTTGAAGACGTCGGTGCGGATCCGGTTGTCGTCGATAAGCGCGAGCATCTCCACCGCCGATTCAACAGGTGGGCCGGTAGCAACGCGCCCGAGTGTGCTCATGAAATCGTCGAACTCGGAGCCGCCAAGCGATTCTCGGCCGCCGAAGGACGCGCGCTGGATGAGCGCATCCTCGGTGTCGCGAAACGCCAGCGCCACAGCAAGCGCCGACGTCCATCGTCTCTCCCCTTTTGCAGCAGCGACCGATGTGCGAAGTTCCGTCACTGGATCCCCTGTGAAGTCCTCACCGTTGATCACCGCTTGAATATCCTCACGCGCACCTTCGCCACCGACGATCGCGAGGATGGCTTCTGCTGACTCCGTCAGAATTTCCTTGAGCTCTTCAAGCGACTGGCACTGCAGAATCGCCCGGTCAGCTTCCGCAATAACGGGTTGGGCCTGGCGCGATTGCTCCTCGTCGAGGTAGGCCTTGACCTCCATAAAACGGCCCGATCGGGTCACTGGGTAAAACACTTTCGCCTTTGCGTAGCGCACGACATCGATAAAGGTCAGCGCTGCTCCGCGCACGAGCGCGATGTCATCGGATGTGACCGAATCCAGATTGCTTGCCGGATACGCCGGGGCGATTACACGAAGATCCCCGAGATCCTGATGAGCAAGCGAGCCTGGCCAATCATGCGCGTGCCCTGTCACCATGAGTACTTCGTCGAACTGCTCGCCGTCCACTTCAACGCCATTTCCCACAGGGGTTACGTCCTGTACTCGAGTGATGCGGAAATCAAGCGTGCACTTTGCTGGCAAGTTCGTCCGCAAGGCTTCCCACGAAGCATCCAAGTGCTCGCCTACGCGTCGTCGTGGAGGGAACTGCCCTTCTAACTCGTCGTTTGGATCTAAGGGCCCCAGGTGGGTCTCCACAATGGATTTTGGGGCGTTGAGGATCCACTGCTCCGGAACCGAGGCACCAAACGCTCCTGGTGCTGAAATTTCTTCCATCGGTGTCTCGTTAAACACCGTAAGTTCGATGGCTGCTCCACGCTGCCCCGCACGATCAATGAGCTCTTCTGCAGCCCACAGCCCACGGGGGCCTGCTCCGATGATGGCAACTTTCATTTCCTACGCCCCTTTGCGGAGTACTCGTCGATCGTTGCTGCTGCCCACTCGAAATCGGCACGGCGTATGCCGCGACGCGCGTCGCATTCGCCAAAAGGTACGCCGGACATGTGCCCCACCTTAGGCGGTGCGGGCTTCCAATCGCTCGACTTGGCGACGAAGCTCCGCACCTAACTGATTGCCCGGCAAGCGTTCCTGAACCACATCGCACACTGAGCGGTACCACCACACCTGCCGCTCTACAGGCGAATTGAAGCGTCCCCAGAGGTCATCCCCGATTGTGTCGAGGTCGGCATGAATGGAGAGCAGGTTGTGCAGTTTGTCTGCCGCTGCGATGAAAACACTGCCTTCCTCGGCTTCGCGAAGATGCGCAAGGTATGCGTCGGCGCGCCCCTGCCAGCTGCCGATGCTGTCCTCTTTGGTCACGCCTCGGACGAGCTCGACGACGCGTTCGCCGAAATCCGCAGCCATCTGCTCTGCGCTGTATTCCTCGGGGACATCTTCGAAAATGTCGTGGAATAGTGCACCGATGAGAACGTCCTCGTCGTCGGTGACTTGAGAAACGAAGTGCATCACGCCAAACACGTGCGATACGTAGGGAATGTCGGTGCCTTTGCGCACGTCATTGCGGTGCGCAAATGCGGCGACGTTGATAGCCCGAATGATTCGCGGTGATACAACCGGAATGTGTTCTGCCATGTACGGCTCCTTTCTGTCGGGAAACACGTCCCACTGTAAAGATGCCGCCGACACGAAAGACGGAACATTCGAACACTGCTGCTAATCGACGACAATCTGTCCCCGCACCCGTACCGTCACCGCTCCACCAACCCAGATGTCAGAGCCGTCGTCACTGATGGTCACACGGCCGTCCCGGCCGAGCGCAGTACCTTGGGAGACCGAGTAAGTTGCCGGCACGTCCCCGCGCGATCGCAGCCACTGCGCCATCGCACCGTTCGCGCTACCCGTCACCGGGTCTTCAAACGTCGGAGTAAAAGCGCGTAACACATACGCCGGATCCGTCCCACCCGTGAGAGCGGCGAACGCAACCTTGAGGTCGCTCGATGCCGGTCGTTGTAACGCGAGAAGGGTTTCTACGCTATCCAGCAGTGCCAACCGCCAGCCCGGCCCGTTGTCGCCCCACGCGGCGTCAACGAGCGAACTCTCCCCCACCCCGAACACGTCGCAGATCTCTGCACGTTCGCATGCCGTAAGAGGTGCAGAATTCTTCAGCGGTGGGGTTGCGAACGCGAGCATCGAGTCGCTGATACGCACCTGCACATTGCCAACACCGCACTCTTGGACGACGCCGTCTGAGGCCTTCGGCGTGTTACCCAACTCCAGCCACGCACGCGCCGTGCCCAAGGTCGGGTGCCCTGCGAAGGCGTATTCCTCGGTTGGGGTGAAGATTCGGACCCGGTAGTCGGCCTCGTCGTTAGTAGGTTCGAGCAGAAACGTCGTCTCCGAGAAGTTCGTCCAAGCTGCGATCCGCTGCATCTGCTCAGTGGTCAGATGGTCCGCCCCGCAGATCACCGCGAGAGGGTTTCCCGTGTAGGCACCGGTTGAGAACACGTCGAGTTCGAAGAAACTAAGGGAAGTCACTGAACCTACGCTACCAATGCGAAAACCTCCGACCCGGAATCCGGATCGGAGGTTTTCTCCTTGTACCCCGTACGGGATTTGAACCCGTGTTAC
>NZ_KV825973.1:30929-64246 GCF_001835805.1 Corynebacterium sp. HMSC034B08
AGGGCGACGTCCTAGGCCGCTAGACGAACGGGGCGCGCTCGCTTTTTGCGACTTGCTAACAATAAAGGAAACTTCCCAATATCAACAAATCAGCACGTCAGACGCTAAAAACTACTCCACACCAAGCGCTGGTCCGAGCGTGTCCCAACTTGCCACTAACTCACGTCGGAACAAGCCGAAGTTGTGCGTCCCTTCCTTGAACTCGTACCAATCCGGGTCGATGCCATTGCGTCGTGCCTCTGCGATGAAGTGCAGCGAACACGCATACGCGAGTTGCTCATCAGGCACAAGAAGTGGCTCGGGCGAATCGACGACCTCAACGTCAAGCTCCGACGGCAAACCACGTGAGGCCGACAGAAAAATCTTCTTCCCCTTGAGCCCCTGAACATTGCGCACGGGCGAGTGGGCGGCCCACGCCGGATCCCAGGAGCTGCCCCACATCTGTGCTGGGTCGCCCTTATTAATGCGCACGGTGCCGCTGGCGAAGGCCTGTCCGACAAGCCCAGTTGTCGACGGGCAGGAGGAATATGTTCCCGCAGCGACAAACCTGTCTTCCAAGGTGGCGATGTGCAGGGCTGGCCCACCGGACATCGAAAGGCCTGCGATGGCGTCGCGGCCGGTGCCGTGGAAGTGCTCGTCGATAAGCGGCGGCAGCTCCTTGGTCAGATACGTCGTCCACTTGTAACTGCCGTGCTTGTCGTGCGTTCCAGCCCAGTCGGCCTGCTGCGAGCCGATAGAGCCGCGCGGAGTGACCACATTGATGTGCTTGTCTGCGAAGAACTCAGAAGCGCGACCATCTTTCCACCACGGGGTCACCATTCCACCACCTGCGCCGCCCAGAAGGTAGAACGTCGGGCGCGGATCGGTGTTCTCAGGCCCGCCTTCCGGCAAGATGAGTTCGTTTTCAATCTCGCGGCGCATCGATGGCGAGTAGACAGTGAGCACCCACACGTTGTCCTGCAAGTGCTCCAGTTTGCGGAACTGCGCAGGCGGCGCGTCCGAATCCGGGAACGTTTGGTCCACCACCGTGCTCGAGCCAAGTGACTGTGCTGCCCGGGAGCTGCCCTCGAACACAAAGCGTCCGAACAGCAGGTGGCCGAAAATACCGCTCATCATCGCGCCGATCAGGATGATCGGTATTGCTAGCGGCGGAGTATCCGGCCCAATCTGACGGAAGCCGTTGATCAGCGATGATCCCGTCCATCCAGGTGCTTCTTGCTTTTCGACGAGCCCAAGGCTCTCACGTGATTCCACCGCCGGTGCTGGCGTGGCGACGAGCAAGCTCACTGACGTAGTGGCTGCACACAGGGCCACACCGCGACGAATCATTGGTTTCACACGCCAAACTGTAGCCCAACAGCTGTCACGAACTCGACCCTGACGATTCTGACGAGCCTGACGAGCCTGACGAGCCGCGCTGCCCCAAAGGTTGTGGCGCTTCGCTTGGCAGCGGCGACTTTGTCACCGGTGTTTCGCGCTCAAACGGCTCCACATTCAACGCCGGACCGATAACGCGCCAGCTCTCACGCATGGACTTTTCAAAAAGCCCCCAACTATGTGTGCCCTCCACCTGTGGGTACCACTCCACATCCAAGCCTGCCCGCTTGGCTTTGTCGGCGAAATAGGCAGAGCACGCATAGGATGCCGCCTCAATGGTCACAGGCGGGCCAATGCGCTCCGATGATGTCTTCGACGCATCGATCGCGCCAGGTACCCCCTGGGCAGCGGCGATAAACAGCGCAGTGTCCCGCAATGCATCCAGGTTCAACACCGGCGAATGTGCCCGCCAGGCCGGGTCGCTCGACATGCCCCACATCTTCTTCGGATCAGCGCCATTCATCTTCAGCGCTTCACGCACGTAGGTGTCCCCCAGCATCCCGGTTGTGGCCGGGCACCCCGAGTAGGAGGCTGCGGCGGCAAAGCGCTCCGGCGCGATGGACGCGATGTTCAGCGCGGGCCCTCCGGACATGGAAATGCCGGCGATGGCGTCGTGGCCGGTGCCGTGGAAGTGCTCGTCGATAAGCGGCGGCAGCTCTTTGGTCAGGTATGTCAGCCACTTGTTTCGCCCTGTTGCTTTATCTTCGCGATACCAGTCAGCCTGCATCGAGGACACCGACCCAATCGGTGTAACCACGTTGACCAACTTGTCCTGGAAAAACTCCTGGTAGTCCGAAGAATTACGCCACGACCATCCGTTCGCGGCACCGTCGGCCCCCATAAGAAGGTAAAAGGTCGGGCGCGGGGTGTCGTTGTCAGGACCGCCGGGAAGAATCACCTCGTTTTTCACTTCTTTGCCCATGGCGTGCGAATAGACGACGACCTCGTAGACGTCGTTTTCGATGTGCGTTAGGGACTTCAACTCGGCCGGACGCGCGTCCGGGTCTGGGAACGTATCGCTCAGCTGGTACGAACTGGACCCTCCGGATGAGCCGCCGACGCTGGAGCCTTCGTACATGGACGAGCCGAATACTCCCCCGCCGAGCGTCGTGAGAAACAGTGCCGGCACCGCAAGCAACGGAATCGTGGAAAACAAGCTAGACGCCGCTACTGGAACGCTGAGCGCGTCGATCACGCTTGAGCCAGTTTGACGCGCTCTGCCACTTAAAAACGACGGCAACAACCACAACATAGACACAAGGTACCTGCCGGGAAGACTCGAACGCGAAAACCTCCGACCTGGCGAACCAGATCGGAGGTTTTCTTCTTGTACCCCGTACGGGATTTGAACCCGTGTTACCGCCGTGAGAGGGCGACGTCCTAGGCCGCTAGACGAACGGGCCATTAGGACACAGAACGTAATTGCTCTGCAGCTGGCCTACCAGGACTCGAACCTAGAATGACGGTACCAGAAACCGTAGTGTTGCCAATTACACCATAGGCCATTGTTTTTCAGTTCTGACCTGCGCTTTCCGTTTCCGTTCCGCGCTGTCTGCCTGAACAACATGGAGTACTATAACCATGAATCGCTATGTGTACCAAATCCGCAGGCCACCGCATAGAAACGCGGTGGCCTAAACGTACGAAAACAACAGCGTTGTAGTTCCTACTCCGTAGCGCTCCTACTCTGCAGCCTGGTACGGCGTAACGGCGCGGGCAGCCTTGAGACGCTTCAGCGTGGACTCACGGCCAAGCAGGTCCATGGACTCGAACAGCGGCGGGGACACCGCGGCACCAGTGGTGCCCACGCGCAGGGCGCCGAATGCGACACGCGGCTTGAGCTCGAGGTCCTCGATCAGCGCCTTGTTCAGCGCTGCTTCGATGTTCTCGGTGGTCCACTCCCCCTCACCGATCGCCTCAAGCGCTGCAATACCGGCATCCAAAGGCTCGACGGCGGTGTCTTTGAGGTTCTTCTTTGCACTCTTCTCGTCCAGCACCAAGTCATCGTCCGCGATGACAAGGAACTTCAGCAGGTCGTACGCATCGGAGAGCACCTTGATACGGGTCTGCACGAGATCCGCCGCAATGGTGAACTTGTCTTCCGGGTAATCCGCTGGGAAGTCGGTGTACTCGGTGAAGTACTCGCGCAGGCGGTTTCGGAAGTCTTCCGGCTCAAGCAGGCGAATGTGGTCGGCGTTGATTGCTTCAAGCTTCTTCTGGTCGAAGCGGGCCGGGTTACCCAGCACGTCCGAGACGTCGAAGGCCTTGACAAACTCGTCGACAGAGAAGATGTCCTGATCCGCAGAAAGCGACCAGCCCAGCAGCGCGAGGTAGTTGATCATGCCTTCTGGGATGATGCCGTTGTCGCGGTGGTTAAACAGGTTGGATTCCGGGTCACGCTTGGAAAGCTTCTTGTTGCCCTGGCCCATCACGAACGGCAGGTGGCCGAACTCGGGGGTGAAATCCGTAATACCGATACGCTTCAGCGCCTCGTAAAGCGCGAGCTGACGTGGCGTGGAGGACAGCAGGTCCTCACCGCGCAGGACGTGGGTAATACCCATGAGCGCGTCGTCGACAGGGTTGACCAGCGTGTACAGCGGCGCGCCGTTGGAGCGGGCGACAACGTAGTCTGGCTGGGTTTCGGACTTGAAGGTAACCTCACCGCGCACAAGGTCGTTCCAGGTCCAATCCTGGTCCGGCATGCGAAGGCGCCAGACCGGCTTGCGGCCTTCGGCCTCAAAGGCGTCAATCTGTTCCTGGGTGAGGTCACGGTCAAAGTTGTCGTAGCCCAGCTGCGGGTCGCGGCCTGCGGCCTTGTGACGCTCCTGGACCTCTTCGTTGGTGGAGTACGCCGGGTAGACCTCGCCGGCCTCGATGAGCTTGTTCAGCACATCGGCGTAGATGTCAGAGCGCTGCGACTGACGGTACGGCTCGTGCGGGCCACCGACGTTGATACCTTCATCCCAGCCAAGGCCGAGCCACTCGAGCGACTCAATAATCGCCTGGTAGCTCTCCTCGGAGTCACGGGCGGCATCCGTGTCCTCGATACGGAACACGAACTTGCCTCCGGAGTGCTTGGCTTGCGCCCAGTTGAACAGGGCGGTGCGGACCATGCCCACGTGTGGGGTTCCGGTCGGCGACGGGCAAAAGCGAACGCGCATATTGGGGTTTTCAGTCATGGGGCAATCGTAGCGCGCCATATGCATTGCGCTTGTCGACGCCCAACCACCCCCGGCGCTCACCGCCCAGGATCCAGCAACATGTCGCGTTACTTCGGGTTGCGCATGAGGAAGCGCCACATTTCGTCTGCTGCAGACGGCGAGTACCACCAGAAGTGGTTCGAGCCATGCACCTTGATCACTTCCACGCCCTTGCGGCAGTTTCGCGACGACACCCGAGTCGCATTGTTGCCTGCCGGGCGCGAATCGACTCCCCCGAAGCACCCGTTGCGGCGCTCGTAGGATTTAAACAGCTCCGGCACCGGCAGCACTTGCTGGCCTCGTCGAGTAGTGCCGTGGTACGGGGTGAGTGTGTCGTTGGTGCCGTGAATGGCCATGAACGCGACCGGCAGGTTCTGGCAGCCACGGTTCACCGGGGCGTAGTACGCGCCGGACACGCCAGCAACGCCAGCAAACAAGTCCGCCATGTGGCAGGCGGAGACTGCGGCCATGCCGCCACCGGTGGACATGCCGGTGGCGTAGATCCGGCGTCGATCGATGTTGTAGTAGCGCTGGACGTCGTTGATCATTGCGCGGACAAAGGCGATGTCTTGGCCTGGACGTGTCGCTGCGGTTGCGGATCCCTCCCACGATGCTCCGATCGCGCGCGGGTAAACGATGATCGCGTCGCGGCCGACAGATGATTCACGCAGGCGTGAATAGTTACGAAAATTCTCCGTGGAATCCTGATATGCGGAGTACCCCACCATCACCGGGGTGGGACGTGCAGGGTTGTACCCTCGCGGCACCCAGACGAGGTAGCTTCGTCCCGCTACACGGACCTCGCCGTTGGCCCCGTTCGCCACCGGCGCCGGCGCTTGGGGCGCCCACGCACCGGGGAGATTCGGCGCGGGAATTTGCGGGGCGGGAACTGGGTTGATCGGCAACGATGAGCCTTGTGGCAGGGAGTCGTTGGCCATCTGGACAAACTTGTTCCACTCAGCATTTGCCTGGTTGACCGCGTTTGTAACTGCCTGATTCGCCTGCGAAGACAGGTCCTGCGCCTGTGCAGGGACAGGAGTGACCGCCCCAGCGGCGATCATGAGGGTTGCCACGCTTCCTGCCAGTGCTTTACGGATCCGCCCGACCCGTTTCGCACCAACTGTCACATTGTTACCATCTTTCACACAGGCAACAATAAATCTGGGGTATATCCGAAGCAACTGATCCGACCGCACCTTTTTGCACGCCGCCGGTTAGAGTGTTTGCCCATGTCCGTCAACCCGCTTGCCGGCCCTCCATCCGGCCGCCCCGACACTGCGCCCGATTTTCTCCTTTCGCGCGCAGAAGGATCGGTCCGCACTCAAGGCGCCACCCGCACGTTCAGCGACGCCTGGGAAGCGAACAACGCGCTAGAGCGCGGCGAGGTGGAAATGGTTGTAGGTGCGCTCCCCTTTGACCAGGACTGCCCAGCGGCGCTCACTGTGCCAGAGCACATCATTCGGGAGCCAGGCCCGCTAGAGCCGCATCCGTATTACCGGATTGGTGCAGGTTCTCGCCTTCACGCAACGCTTATCGACGTCGACCCTTCCCCCGAGGAACATCTTCGACGCGTTGAGGCCGCAGTGGGTACTATCCGCAACTCCCTGTTGGACAAGGTTGTGCTTGCCCGTGCGGTGGACATCGCCTTCGACCCACCGGTTGATCCACGCCTCGTCGCGGCCAGGTTGATCGATCTGTCCTACACGCACGATGGTTTCATCGCGGATCTCACCCCATCTGGCCGCACGGGACATTTCCTAGTCGGCTCCTCCCCCGAAGTCCTGGTGCGCCGCCGTGGCAACAAGGTGACCTCCTACCCCCTTGCAGGTTCAGCAGCACGCGTACCGCACGATCCGGCGGCGGACCGCGCCGCGGCGGAGGCACTGGCGTCGTCGCAAAAGGATTTCGACGAACACCGCTTCGTTGTCGAGCACATCCGCGAGGTCCTCGAGCCACTTTGCTCTGACCTGCAGATTTCAGAGCGCCCAATCCTAGAAAAGACCAGCGAGATGTGGCACCTTGCCACACCGATTAGCGGCACGTTGAAGGAACCGGCACCAACAGCGCTGGATCTGACAATGCGCCTCTACCCCACCCCTGCTGTGTGCGGCACCCCACCCGCCGCCGCAGAAGCCCTGATTACCACCGCCGAATCGGATCGCGGTTTCTACGCCGGCGCAGTCGGATATACCGATGCCGCAGGTGATGGCGAATACATGGTTGCCATCCGTTGCGCGGAGGTCAACGGCGACGGCACACGCGCCCGCGCCTGGGCCGGTGGCGGGCTCACCGCAGACTCCGACCCACAGGCCGAACTCGACGAGACTTCAGCCAAACTGCGCACGATCATGCGCGCGCTGGGCCTGTAAACACGGCCCAAAAGCGAGCCTGCGTTCTAGGCGCGCTCGACGGGGTTGCCCAGTTTGCCGATACCTGGGATCTCAACCTCGATGTAGTCGCCCGGAACCATCTCTGCGGTACCCGCCGGCGAACCGGTTGCGATGACATCGCCCGGCAGCAGAGTAAAGGACTGGGAGACCCACTCCACCATCTCTCCAACCGACTTGATCATCTGGTTCGAGTTGGAGTCCTGCTTGGTCTCCGTTTTACCGTCGTGGGTGTGGTGCGCCTTGATCGGCAGGTTGGCAAAGTCGAACTTATCCAGGTCCGTCTCAATCCAAGGACCGAGCGGACCGAAGGTGTCCATGCCCTTGGCGCGCGCCCACTGACCGTCCGCGAACTGGAGGTCACGCGAGGAGACATCGTTGATGATGGTCACGCCACGGATCACAGACTTCCAGTCCTCAGCCTTGACGTTTTTGCATGGAACGCCAACGACGAGCGCCAGCTCGCCCTCAAACTCGACGCCTGTGGCGAACTCCGGGATCTTAATAGCGGCACCAGGGCCAATCACGGCGGTCGACGGCTTGATAAAGATTGTCGGCGGCAGGTGCTCGGCGGATTGCTTGAACACCTCAGCTACGTGGTCCGCGTAGTTGCGTCCCACAGCGACGATCTTCGACGGCAGCGTCGGCGCAAGCAACCTCACCTGGTCAAGGTCGTATTCTTTGCCGGTGTACTCCGGCGCACTAAACGGCGTGCCCTTGATCGCCTTTGCGGTCGTTCCCGCATCGTCGATAACGGCGAACGTCATTCCTTCAGGTGTTGCAATTCGTCCAAAACGCATGTGATCGAGCATACAACCCCACTGTCATTGTGGCGCATTTGGGATTCACTGACGTCTACTGCGCGCTCAGCGCCAGGTACAACTCCGCGCACGCGATCGCGTCGGTAAGCGCGTTGTGGTTCGCGTAGTCGGGCAAATTGTAGCGCTGTCGCACGCGCGCAAGCCTGAGGTCCTCGCCGCGCGGATACGTACCCATGCGCTCCATGTGTCGCCGCTCCATCGCGAAGGTATCCACTACCTCGCTCTCGCGCAGGCCCCATCGCTTGCCCTTGACATCTTTTTGCAGCTTTGCGACGAAACCTAGCTCCATCTGCGCAAAATGGGCCAACAACTTGCGTCCTTCAAGGGCACGATCAAACGCGTCGAGTACTTCGGCAGCGACGACGCCTTTGTTCGCAATATCATCGTCAGTCACCCCGTGAAGCGTCACAGTATCGCCAACTTGGGCGCCTGCTAGCACAAAGTACTGTGCCTGTGATAGATCGATCACACGCCCGTCGACGGGAACCCAGCCGATGGAGACCATCTCATGCTTCTCCGGCTTGAGTCCAGTGGTTTCGACGTCGACGGCCAGCAGGGCGTCGTCGTTAAGCACCCGCGCTTTCGGTCGAAAGAACATCTCACACCGCCCGCGTCGGGTACTTCGACGCCAGCGCGTTCTGCAGCGACTTGATCACACCGAACGCATCGCGCAACGCGGCCCGATCCAGGGATTGCAACTGCTTCGGATCAATGCGGTAGTTCGGCTCCTCCCCGGCGCGCACCTGCTGCGACTGGTGTTTCATGACAAGGTCCGAAAGGTACTCGTAAGCGTCTGCCAGATCCGACGCTCCCTTCGTCGATACCGCCTCGCCGGCAGAGGCACGCAGGCGTGTAGGCGTATCCACCGCACTGACACCGGCCACGATGGAGTACAACCGAGCCATCTGCACCACAGCGGCAGTACCACCGCGTTTGATGTCTAGCGTGTTCGCATACTCGCCGTCGCGCTCAAGCACGAAGCCACGGAAAAAGCCCACTGGAGGCTCTCGGAACGTAGCCAGAGCTGCCAAGTGTGTATGTAGACGGCGCGACCCGCGCGCCGACGACAACGCCGCCTCATGCACCTCATCAGCCAGCGAGCGCCACCCCTCGCCTGAGCCGAAGATCGCGCGGAAATCGAAAAATACCTGCGCGTGCAGCAACGCGTTCGGATCAGGTGCAGTGACCCAAGTGTGGAACATGCGCGACCACTGCGACTGCGTCATGCGCCACTTTGGGTTCGACGCCATCATCTCCCCCGGGCATAACGCCTGACCTGCATGCGCGAGACCCTCGCAGACAAACTGTGTCAGCGCGGTGAAGTACTCCCCATGTGTTTCTTCGTCGTAACTGTCCGCGAGGACCAACGCGTTGTCTTGGTCGGAGGCTGGCCCCATCTCCGCGCGAGCCTGACTGCCTACCGCGACAAAGGCGTACGGCACCGGTGCTGGCCCCAGCTGCTCCTCCGCTAACTCTCCCAGGCGGCGAGCGATGGAATCCGCAATCGATGTCAGCAGGCGCTGTGTCTCAGCAGCGGACGCGCCTCGCTCAAAGAACCGCACAGCCACGTTTGCCGCCGCGTCATAGGCTCCCTCAAGTTCCTCATACGTACTCTGCTGCACATCTGCTGCCAAGTAGATCGGGTCTGCTTGCAGCAGGCGCATGATGTCGAATGAGGTCAGCACACCGCACACACCTCCGGCGCCTTCAACCGGCAGGTGGTGGATCCCCAACTCGCTCATCGCGAGCATCGCCTCAAACACCAACGCTGTTTCCGGGATGGTGCGCACTGGTGAGGACATCACATCTGCAATAGGCCGCGACGGGTCCACTTGCGCTGCGACAACGCGAGAACGCATGTCCTTGTCTGTGAGGATACCGATCTGCTCACCTCCGACGACGACGAGGCAACTCGCATCGTGCTCGTTCATCACACCGGCAGCGTGCGCGATTGATGCAGTTGCGTCACAGGTGACGGCAGGGCGGCCGTCGACAATATGCGCAATGGGCGTACGCAGCACACTCGCCGTCCCCCCATCACGCACCTCTTCCGCTGCCACTTTGAGACGACGAGACGCCGATTCAAAGAACCTGTGCAGCTCAGGATGCGCATCGAGCAGGCCTGTGAACACCTCGCGCGGCAGCATGAGCAACACGCTGTCTTCCACCGCTTCCATCACATACTGCGATTCACGCGGACCTACCAGCGTGGAGTAGCCGAAGTTCAGGCCTGTATCGCGACGGTCCAGCAGCAAGTTGTCATCGCTGACGATGTCAATCGCACCCGAGCGAATGATGTACAGCGTGTCGTTGGGCTGGCCGAGATCCACAACGACTTGACCGCGGCGCACATAGGTGATCCCCATCTGTGCGGGCAGGGCCCGGATCTTCTCTTCAGGGAGGCTTGAAAACGGCTCGTGCTGGGCCAGGAAGCCGTAGACCTCGTCCAATTCCACGCTCATGCCCGAAGCCTAGCGTGAGCACGACCCCCACACGGCGAATTTTTGGAAAACTACTGGTAGCTCACAAACCACGGGCGAGGATTCACGTCGGCATAGGTCTGCTCCGGAGTAAACATGGGAGAATCCTCGTCGATAAAGTTCTTCCACGCCATGAAGTAATTCGGGTCCAACCCCTGACGCAGGATGTTCCACGTGTCGAACTTCTGCTCCGGCAGCCCATGACCGTCCGCGTGAAGGATCCATGCCAGTTCCGGCTGCCCGGTGACAATGTTTTCGCGGTCCGGGTACATTCCAACCTGGAACTGGTGCAGAATCAATGCCTTCTGTGGCAGGTTGTTGTCGCGGACAAGCGCTGCAAGCCAGTCGGCGACCTCATTGATTTCGGCTGCGGTTGCGCTACCGATACGCGAAAGCGGCTGCTCACCAGGGTTTAGCTTCCATTCCGCATCAAGTGCCAAGCCAACGTTCGGCTGCTTGAGCAGCTCCTCGTAGATCTTCGCCTGCTCCAAGAAGTTGCCTTGGCCCGGCTGCAGGTCGATTACGGCGTAACCACCTGCGTCCACGATGGCATCCACATACGGGGCGATATCTTCCATCGGCGTCTCGTTGGAGTAGTTACCGTCGTCGCCCGGGAACTCCGATGCCACCGATGCAATGACCTCGAAGGCAGGAATGATCGGCTGATCCTCCAGCGGCTCGTACCAGGAGGCGTATTGCTTCGCCAGTTCAACTGCTGCGGCAGGGTCCTGCTCCCCCATCACTCCGAGCTCTGGGCCGTACGGATGGCCGTAGAGCGCAATCATGCGCCGGCCTGGGAACACCAGTCCGCCGCCACCAGGCAGTTCACCATTGGCGGCAAGTGCTGCACGCGCACGGAAGTTCTCGTTCGAGCCCCACTGGCGGCCAAGCGCGAGCACGTCCTGTTCCATAACATCGCGCATGCTTTGCGACGACGCCCGCGGGTCCGCAGCCGCCAACACCTGCACATCCGCACCTGCTGCGCGAGCTGTGGCCACCGACGCACGCGAGGAAACCGCCGTGGCAAACACTGGCGGCATCTGCAAGTCACGCGGGTTCTTTGCCTCGAGTGCCGCAATCGCCGCCACATCTTCTTCGGCACGCTCGGCTACGACCGGTTCAGTCGCTGCTACCGCGTCGTCATCGCCCGGAACCTCAATTACCCGGGACGCGCCAAGGCGTTCAACCTCAGCATCAATCGCGGCGTCGGTGCCATCGAGGCGCACCAGAAGCGGCGCACCTAGTTCCACTGCAATCGCGGCAGCCCGAAGCTGCTGATCGCGATCCTTCGCGGAGACCACCACCGTGTCCGACGACTCGAAGAAGCGCTGCGAGACTTCCACACCCGTGCCGTCGGCGTCCTGAACCACCTCGTCACCATCGGTGGCAAGGGCGTTCTTGGCGCCAGCATCGGACTGAGAGCCCCCACCGAGTCCTCCGTCGCCTGCGCCGCAGCCAGTCAGGGCAAGCGCAGAAGCACAGAAAATGGCAAGGGACGCACGTGTGATCTTCCGGGAAGAAACCATGCGCTCGACCCTACGCGAGGGCGTCGACGATGCGCTCACCTACCTCGGTGGTACGCACCGGCGTGTCTCCACGTTGGGTCACGTCGCGCTCGACTGCTTCTTCGATGCGGGCGGCGTTGGTGTCGTCGCCAAGGAAGCGCAGCATCATCGCCACAGACAGAATCATTGCCGTGGGATCAGCAATCCCCTGGCCCGCGATATCCGGTGCAGAGCCGTGCACCGGTTCGAACATGGATGGGAACTCACGTGCAGCATTGATGTTGCCGGAGCACGCCAGCCCCACACCGCCCGCAACCGCACCTGCCAGGTCAGTCAGGATGTCGCCGAAAAGGTTGTCGGTGACAATCACGTCGTAGCGCGACGGGTCCTGCACCATGTAAATCGTTGCAGCATCGATGTGGTTGTAGTCCACCTCGACCTCCGGGAACTCCTGCGACAACTCGTCGACCACGCGCTGCCACAAGCCACCTGCGTTGACCAGCACGTTGGTCTTGTGCACGAGCGTGACCTTCTTGCGGCGCGTCATTGCCAACTCAAACGCGTACCGAGCAACACGCTCAGCGCCGAAATACGTGTTCTGAGAAACCTCGGAAGCAACTTCGTGCGGGGTGCCCCGACGCAAGGTACCGCCGTTACCAGCATAGAGCCCCTCGGTACCTTCACGGACCACAACAAAGTCGATCTCACCAGGGTTTGCGAGCGGGCTCGTCGACGATGGGTAGAGCTTCGACGGCCGCAGATTGACGTAATGGTCCAACTTGAAACGCAGCGGCAGCAGCAGGCCGCGCTCGAGCACACCCGCAGGCACGCGCGCCGGGTCGCCGATCGCGCCGAGCAGAATCGCATCGTGTTCGGCGAGGCTTTCCAAGTCCTCGTCCGTCAGCAGCTCGCCGTTGCGCAGGTAGCGGCGCGCTCCGAGGTCATATTCGGTGGTCTCGACGTCATCGCGCACCGCGTTGAGGACCTTGAGCCCCTCCGCCATAACTTCTTGGCCGATACCGTCGCCAGCAATCACCGCGATTTTCATATTCTGGGACACCTTTCTCACTGTGTAGATTCTGGCGCCCACATTAGCACTCCTTAGCGCTTGGGTTTAACGATTCCGCTCCGACTGACGGATACGAAACGCCAACTCCTCACTCGAGCCGAATTGCGCCCCCAGCGCAATAAGCGACTTATCAGAAAGCCCCGCCATGGCGAACAACGTCGCTTCCGCCTTCCGCGGATCCGGCAGCGGCACGATCTCCACCGCGGCACCGTAACTCCTCGCATTCGCAATCGCGGGTATCGACGACTGCCACGTGGCCACCACCTTCGGCGACATATGCGCATCCCGGCGCGATTGGACGGGAAACGGTTGCGCTTGGGCGCCGGGTTTAGCCACGGGATCTGCCCAGGTAGCACGTAGCCAAGTGGGATCGTTACCGTTGAGTTCGGCGACTGCGCGGGCACTGTCAGCAGGGTCATCGATAGTGCGTTCAACGAAGCGCAGCGAAGTCATCTCGCCGAGCGCGCGCATCCCGCCGGGGTCGCGTCGGATACGTACTGCACCAGATGCGGGAGCCATAGCGACATCACCGACAGTTAAGACGGTCACCGTGTGCATGTCGGCGATCATGGAGACGTATTCGGCGTGGCGTGCTCCGTCGTAGACCATCATCGGGGCATGTGCGGTCACTGCGATGGAGGCTGCGCGAAGTTGCGCCTCCGGGGTGTCGTCGGAAAGCACGAGCGTTTCGGAGCGCGGGAAGAACAACTTCGCGGTTTCCATGCCAAGTGGGTCGTCGAGCACCACCGGGTGAGGCTCAAACGTTTTGGAGACATGCCCTGCGACGTTGACGCTACGGGCGCGATCGTAAGGGCCAAGTTGGACATCCGGAGTGCATGCGGCGAGCAGTACGCCCGCCGATAGCACGGCAAGCGATGCGTACCCGGAATGCTTCACCGGTCCTCCTTCGTGTCTCTCCCCTGTGCTGTTCCTATTCTGCGTCGTCGCACAATCCTTCGTCGCTGAGAACGTTGCGGTCCATCGCGTATTCAATCATGCCGATGAACCGTTCACGACGATCAGCGATAAATCGCTCCCAGTTAGATGTCAGCAGTGCTTCTGGGTCGACTTCGTGGCTTTCGAGCAGGGCGTCAAAGTCATCGTCGTCAAGCAGCGACTTGGACTGCAGCCTGGGCAGGTAGCGTTTCGGCTCGTTTTGCTCAATGACGACCTCGGTGCGACGGCCCATCGGCGTGCGGTTGAGCACGCTGTCGGCCAGCTGTTCGTCGACACCGAATTCGCGTAGGTACTCCCACGGGAAGATCTGGCCGAAGCGAGGTTTCAGTTCGGCCACTGTGGATTTGTCGAAGTGCTCTCCAGTGCGCCAGTCACGCGCGCCGCGTGCCATCAGTAACGAATACAGCCCACGGTAGATCCCACTGTCCGCGGTTGCGGTATAGAGACGGGATTCATGGAAACGTGCATCGGCGACCGTACGTGGCTCGATGTCGGTCTCTCCGCAGACCCACGGGATGACCTCAGAGACGTCTACGCCGATGCGGATTGTCGGCGCGTGCGCGGCATAAAGCTCACCGAACACGCCGCACCAGAACCAACGGTTGAGCCTGTCGCCGACTTCCTTCTTTCCTGCAAGTTCGGGACGTTCGGCCAGGCGCGCAAGCATAACCGCGAGCGGGATGAGTTGCGCAGGGTAAGGGACTTGATCCGCAGCGACGATACGTCGCTCTTGCAGGAACTGGGCGACCGCAACGAACCCGCGGGCCATCTCATCGGCGTTTGCACGGTAATCCTCGATCGTGATGTTGAGGATGTCACCACGGTGGCCCAAAGCAGGCCCCTGCCGACTGGTCAGCAACAGTGACAGTGCACGCAGGAATTCCACACGGCCGATGCCCTTGAGCACGTCATAGCAATCAAACTGGGCTGCGAGTTCTTCCCAGTGGCTAGCCAAGTCGAACGTCGGGTCTTGGGTTGCATATGTCGCGGTAAGGAGCTCGAACACATCCATCTGCACACCTGCCGAGTTAGCAAACGCAAAGATCTGCCCCACTCCCTCTTGTGCAGTATCGCGGTCCAGGCGGATCATTGGAATGTCGTACGCAGGCAGCTCACGCATCACCGCATTGATAAATCGCTTCACGGCAGTACGCACCTCGTCGTGTTGTGCATGTGCCGCCATATCGACGAGGAGATCGTTGCCCTCTTTCCAGAGCAACATCGAAACCGGCATCACAGCGTGCTCGATCATGTCATCGCGATTTCGGATGCCACCTGGAATGTCCGGCCCAAAGTGGGATCGGACATTCCCTTCCCCATCGACAGCAAACACGGCTTCCACCGGCATCGGCGTGTGTGCCACCGCCGCTCGTACGTCCACCATGAACTTCCGGGAAATCGGTCGCCCAAGATAGTCCACCGTGCTCACCTCCCCATCACCCTTAAATGCGTGAAAGAGCGACGTGAGGCGCTGTTGGCCGTCGAGAAGCAACAGGCCCGGTTCCACTCCAGCAACATTCACCCCCTCAAGCGGGCGTGGTTTAAAACGCTGCTCCGCGTTGCGAGTATCGAGCGCGAGGAAAGAACCGACCGGGTAGCCACGCAGCACGGAGGTGACCAACGTGCGCACCCGATCCACGTCCCACAGGTATGAGCGCTGAAAATCAGGCAGCTGCAGCTCGCCGCGCTCAGCGCGAGAAAATAGATCCTTGAGCGAATAGCTCGGCGTAGTAAAGCCCATATGCCTTAGCGTAGGACAGAATCAGCACACCGTCTCGTGCTCGATGTGCTCTGGCAGCTCAATTTGCACTGTCGCATGCTCCACACCCAGCCTGTGCAACTCCGCCTGAACCCGATCCAGCAACTGATCGCGGTCTTCTCCTTCCGCCGCCACAATGTGAACCGTTGCAATCACCGACACCCCGTCAAGCGACCACAAGTGCAGGTCATGCAAATCCCTCACCCCAGGCAGTGCACGTAACTCAGCCTCGACTTCCTCGGCGTCAAACCCTTCGGGCACACGCTCCAGCATCACACCCACCGACTCCGCCATGAGTTTCCACGCACGAGGAACAATCAGGCCCGCGATCAGCAACGACGCAATGGGGTCAGCCGCAGTAAAGCCGGTCAGCGCGACAATTGCGCCGGCCCCCAGCACAGCGATAGACCCGAACATATCCACCAACACGTGGAGGTATGCACCGCGTACGTTGATCGACTCCTTTTGCTGGGAGTACAAAATCCACGCCGACAACGCGTTCGCCGCAAGGCCGATCGCGGCGATGATCATCATCGGACCCGTATCAATCGGGGCTGGATCACGCAGCCTGCGCAGGGCCTCGATTGTAATCCAGACGGAGACTGCCAGCACTGTCGCGGCATTAATCATCGCCGCGAGCACCTCGACACGGCGGTAGCCGTAGGTCGCGTATGACGTGGCTGCACGCTTACCGACGAGCACCGCCGCCATCGCAATGATCAGCCCGGCCGCGTCCGACAACATGTGCATCGCATCCGCAAGCAACGCGACCGATCCCGAAATCACACCACCGACCAACTCCGCGACGAAGACCGTTGCGGTAACGGCAAGTGCGGCGCCGATCGCTTTCGTCGGCGCGTCAACACGTGCGCCATGAGCATGATCATGATGAGCGTTATCTGAATGGTTGTGCATAACGACAACCATAGGAACACCAACACGTTAATGACAATTTATTGAAAATCGCTGCCGGAATGCTTTCCACAGCGCTCACGAGGAGAAACGAATCATTCGCGCCTCCCCGTGGCGAAATCCCGCCGAGCCAAATCGTCATACTTTGTTACAGTGGGCGACCGTTCGCATATCCGAGCACGTCACGGGCGGTTCACCATGAATCCGCCCCGAGCGGCGCGGATAAGTAATAACGAAAGGAATTAGCAAATGACCACCCCGAACCCGAATCAAAACCCGAACGACCCGACCGAGGATGTTCGCGTCGAGCGCACTACCCCTGAGGCTTCGACCACCGCACCGGCGCGTCCGGCTGCTGGCTCCACTGCAGTGACTGACGACGATAACGGTGGCGGCGGATGGTGGAAGTGGCTCCTGGGCATTCTGGCAGCACTCCTGCTTTTGGCCTTGCTGTGGAACCTGTTTACCGGCGACGACACCGAGGGCGACGCCACCGTAGACACCTCCACCACGACGGCAGCCACCGAGGTTGTTAACGAGACCACCACGGTCGAAGACGGCACCGTTACCGAAACCGCACCGGCCGAGGACGCCGCTGAGGACGCCAACACTGAGGCCAACGAGGCCGACGCTACCGCGACCGAGACGACAAACGTCGTCGAGGAGGTCATCGACTCCATCGCACCGGAAGGCGCCCAGGAGGAGGCTCCGGCTGACGCACCGGCCACCAACTAATTATTCGGCGCGATCCGACTACCCCGCACCCACTCTCCGGGCGCGGGGTTTGCTCTGCCGTGCGGGCTTGTGCGGGAGCAACACGACAAAGCCCTCGAATCACATTGATCCGAGGGCTACGTTTACCTACCGAATTAGCGGGCAGTGTCGGTAAGCGGGTTCTTCACCCAGCTCATCATGTCGCGCAGCTCTGCACCGGTCTTCTCAATCGGGTGCTGTGCAACCTTGTCGCGCAGACCCTCGAGCTCCTTGTTGCCACCCTCAACGTTGGCGACGAGGCGCTTGGTAAAGGTGCCGTCCTGGATATCCTTCAGGATGTCGCGCATACGATCCTTCGCCGAGGCGTCGATGACACGCGGACCAGAGAGGTAACCGCCAAACTCTGCCGTGTCAGACACGGAGTAGTTCATGTTGGCAATGCCGCCTTCGTAGATCAGGTCGACGATCAGCTTCATCTCGTGGAGGCACTCGAAATACGCCATCTCCGGCTCGTAGCCAGCCTCGACCAAGACGTCGAAGCCGGTCATGATCAGGTCCTCGAGGCCACCACAGAGCACTGCCTGCTCACCGAACAGGTCGGTGACAGTCTCGGCCTCGAAGGTGGTCGGGATAACGCCAGCGCGTGCGCCACCGATTGCGGCAGCGTAGGACAGCGCAAGCTCACGGCCGTTGCCCTGCGGATCCTGTTCCACGGCGATCAGGCAAGGCACACCCTTGCCGTCGGCGAAGGTGCGACGCACCAGGTGGCCCGGACCCTTCGGGGCAACCATGCCGACGGTGATGTTGTCTGCCGGCTTGATCAGGCCGAAATGGATGTTCAGACCATGCCCGAAGAACAGGGCGTCGCCGTCCTTCAGGTTCGGCTCGATGTCCTCTTCGAAGATCTTGGCCTGGGAGGTATCCGGGGCGAGCAGCATGATCACGTCAGCCCATGCAGCTGCCTCAGCATTCGTCTTCACATCAAAGCCGGCCTCGCGGGCCTTTTCTGCGGACTTGGAGCCGTCGCGAAGGCCAACAACCACCTCGACGCCGGACTCGCGCAGGTTCTGAGCGTGCGCGTGACCCTGGGAGCCGTAGCCGATGATTGCAACCTTCTTGCCCTGGATCAGGGACAGGTCTGCGTCTTGGTCGTAAAGCACTTCAATAGCCATAATTCTCGCTTCTTTCTTCATTCTGTGAGACGGGCGTTTCACATTATGACACAGCCGCCTCAGTTTGTGGGTGTTTTTAGTCCAATGGAGCCAAAGTTTTAGCGCCACGCGTCAGCGCTACCGTGCCTGATCGGGCAAGCTCGCGGATACCGAACGTATCCATGACGTCCAAAAACGCCTTCAACTTCGGTGACTCACCGGTGGCCTCAATAACAACAGAGTCCACCGCAACATCGATCACGCGCGCGCGGAACAGGTTGGCAGCGTCCACCACCTGCGGACGGGTTTGATTGTCCGCGTTGACCTTGACCAGCAGCAGCTGGCGGCCGACCGTGGTGTCGTCGTCAAGCTGCTGCACCTTAAGCACCTGGATCAGCTTGTAGAGCTGTTTGACGATCTGCTCGACAGAACGCTCCGTTGCATCGACCACCACCGTCAACCGGTTCACGCCCTCTTTCGACGTCTTCGCCGAAACGAGCGAGACCAGGTTGTACCCGCGACGGGTAAACAGGGCGGTAACACGGGTGATAATTCCGTCGACGTCCTCAACCAGCACTGAAAGCGTGTGGCGAGTGATTGCATCTGGTTGCGTCATTGTTAGTTCCCTTCCTGCTCCGCCGCAGCGGTCTCGATAGCCTCGCTGATTGCCTGCGGCGACTCCGCAGCCGACTCCTCATCGTCGAAGAACGGGCGCATTCCGCGCGCATACTCAATGTCACTATTCGACGAGCCCGCAGAGATCATCGGCCACACCTGCGCGTCCTCGCCCACGATGAACTCAATGACCACCGGGCGATCGTTGATCTCACGCGCACGTTGGATCGTCGGCAGCACGTCTTCTTCCTTCGACACCCGGAACGCAACCGCGCCGAGCGCCTCCGACAACTGCACAAAGTCCGGAACGTAGGTTTCCCCACCCAACTTCGTGTGAGAGTAATTGCCGTCGTAGAACAGCGTCTGCCACTGACGCACCATGCCCAGGTTGCCGTTATTAATCAGTGCAACCTTGATCGGAAAGCCTTCGAGCGCAGCGGTGGTGATCTCCTGGTTGGTCATCTGGAAACAACCATCGCCGTCGATCGCCCACACCTCTGCATCCGGGTGCGCTGCCTTCGCACCGAGCGCAGCCGGAATGGAAAAGCCCATCGTGCCAGCACCACCAGAGTTGATCCAGTGGCGCGGCGTTTCAAAGTCCACAAACTGCGCAGACCACATCTGGTGCTGGCCCACACCAGAGCAGTAAATTGCGTCCGGCCCGGCGGCCTTGGACAGCGTCTCGATCACAAACTGCGGAGCGAGCGTGCCGTCCTCGTTCTTGTCATAACCGCGCGGGAAACGACGCTTCAGATCCTGCAGACGCTCAATCCACGGCTCAATCGACGGCGCCTTGGCCTTTCCGGATTCCTCAAAGTAATCGGTCAGTTCCGACAGCACACGCTTAGCATCGCCCACGATTGGAACGTCCACCGCGCGGATCTTGCCCACCTCTGCAGGGTCGATGTCAGCGTGAATGACCTTGGCGTGCGGCGCAAACGTATCGGTATCGCCGGTCACGCGGTCGTCGAAACGCGTGCCAACAGCGATGAGCAAGTCGGATTCCTGGAAGGAACCCACTGCCGGTACCGAACCGTGCATACCCGGCATACCCAGGTACAGCGGGTGCGACTGCGGGAACGCTCCGAGCGCCATCAAAGTCGTAGCCACAGGGATCCCGGTCGCCTCAACAAACTCGAGCAGCTGCTTGTTCGCATTCGCCTTCACAACACCGCCACCGATGTAAAGCACCGGACGCTTCGCCTGAGAAATCAGCTTCGCTGCCTGGGCAATCTGACGGTTGTGCGGCTTCGTGTTCGGCTTGTAGCCAGCCAAATCGATCTTCGGCGGCCACTTAAACTCAATCTCCGCGTTCTGCACATCCTTCGGGATGTCCACGAGCACTGGGCCTGGACGGCCGGTCGAGGCAATATGAAACGCCGCCGCAAGCGCGAACGGGATCTGCTCCGGGTCGGTCACCATGAAGTTGTGCTTTGTAATCGGCATCGTGATGCCGCGGATGTCCGCCTCCTGGAACGCATCGGTACCCAAAAGCGACGAGCCAACCTGGCCCGTGATCGCCACCATCGGCACCGAGTCCAGGTAAGCGTCCGCGATCGGTGTTACCAAGTTCGTCGCACCGGGACCAGACGTAGCAATGCAAACGCCGACCCTTCCCGAGGCCACCGCGTATCCCTCTGCTGCATGGCCCGCACCTTGCTCGTGGCGCACCAACACGTGGCGTAGTTTCGTTGCCCGATACAGGGCGTCGTAAAGCGGAAGCACCGCGCCACCCGGAAGGCCGAACACAATTTCCGTGCCAAGCTCCTCCAGGCTGCGAACGACCGCGTCCGCGCCTTTCATCCGCTCCGGTCCATTGCTCTCCGTCGACGGGGATGGTTGTGAACCTGCCACCGTTGCACTCCTTGTGTTCGAATTACCTAAAAATAAAAGCCCCCGGTGAGCGTTTGCTCTCGAGGGCGCTTGTGTCTGCGGCGTGTAAAACGAACCCGCTACGGCAAGCGCCGCGTGGGGACAATAATTACAAGTCGCTGATTGATCACGTACATGACAATAGTGAGCCACCCCACTCGTCGCGCATTTTTATTCACAGCATCACGCGTATCGACGACGCCCCAAAGCCCTCCCGTTACTTCCCCCGGCATCAACATGACTAGCATGCCGGGGTATGACAGCCACACAGGGAACGTCCCCGACCACCCAAAAAGTGTTTAAACCAACCCGTGAGCACATCCTCGCCATCGTGCTCGCAACCGGCATCGCACTCATGGGCATCATGTGGGCGCCGAAATATCTCATTTGGCTCCTTCTTATCCCCATTGTGTGGCTCGCATGGGTACTCTGCTCCTCCACCACAGTGGATAACAAAGGAATTAAAACCCGTTACCTCGTTCGCAAAAATACCTTTCTTCCTTGGGAAGACCTGGCCGGCATCGCTTTCAAGGGAACTTCCGCACGCGTCGCTGCAAAAAACGGCACCGAGTATCCCCTGCCTGGCGTAACGTTCAACTCATTGCCCGCGCTCGCCGAGGCATCCGGAGGACGAATTACAGACGTCATTGCATCCGCCGAGCAAGCAGCAGACGGCAAGTACGAAATCATTGATAAAGACGGCGACCGCATCCTGCTTACCCGCGAGGAATACGATGCCTACCTCGCAGAACACCCCGATCTGCCGGGACCTCGCCCGTCCGCGAACGAACCTAAGGAGTAAACCGTGATCCCCCTTCGCTCACGTGTCACCACCGTTGGCCGCCAAGCAGCCGGAGCCCGTGCCCTGTGGCGCGCTACAGGCACCGGCGAGCACGAGTTTGGCAAACCCATCGTTGCCATCGTGAACTCCTACACGCAGTTCGTGCCTGGCCACGTTCACCTGAAACATGTTGGTGACATCGTGGCCGACGCTGTCCGCGCCGCAGGCGGCGTACCCAAGGAGTTCAACACCATCGCGGTCGACGACGGCATCGCCATGGGCCACTCCGGCATGCTGTACTCGTTGCCCTCGCGCGAGATCATCACCGACTCGGTGGAGTACATGGTCAACGCCCACACCGTGGATGCCATGGTGTGTATCTCCAACTGCGACAAGATCACCCCAGGCATGCTCAACGCCGCAATGCGTCTGAACATCCCCGCCGTCTTCGTCTCCGGTGGCCCGATGGAGGCCGGCAAGGCGTTTTCTGTCGGCGGTGTGACTAAGCCGAAGTCCGATCTCATCGACGCCATCGCGCTTTCCGCTAACAACGACGTCAGCGACGACGAGCTCGACAGTATCGCCAACAACGCCTGCCCCACCTGTGGTTCCTGCTCCGGCATGTTCACCGCTAACTCCATGAACTGCCTCACCGAAGCACTTGGCTTGTCACTGCCGGGCAACGGCACCACCCTGGCAACCCACACCGCACGCCGCGAACTCTTCGAGCGCGCTGGCCAGACCATCATGGACCTTTGCGAGCGCTACTACGGCCAGGGCGACGAATCCGTCCTACCCCGCAACGTGGCCAACGTCCATGCATTCCGCAACGCCATGGCGCTCGACATGGCAATGGGTGGTTCCACCAACACCATCCTGCACATCCTGGCCGCAGCCCAAGAAGGTGAAATCGACTTCGACCTGGCAGATATCGACGATCTGTCACACAAGATCCCCTGCCTGTCCAAGGTTGCCCCGAACGGTGAGGCACACGTCGAGGATGTCCATCGCGCAGGTGGCATCCCAGCCATCCTGGGTGAGCTCCACCGCGCTGGATTGCTGCATGATGATGTGCATTCGATCACGTACTCGTCGCTAAGCCAATGGCTCGCAGACTGGGACATCCGCGGCGGAAGCGCTACCGAGGAAGCGCTCGAGCTCTTCCACGCCGCACCGGGCGGTGAGCGCACCACGAAGGCATTCTCACAAAGCGCGCGCTGGGAAAGCCTGGATACGGATGCGAAAAATGGCGTCATCCACGACGTCGAGCACCCGTTTACCTCCGACGGCGGCCTTGTCGTCTTGCGCGGCAACCTAGCCCCGGACGGCGCCATCCTGAAAACCGCAGGCGTCGAAGAAGGCTTATGGGAGTTCACCGGTCCAGCACGCGTCGTCGATTCGCAAGAGCAAGCTGTGTCCATGATCCTCAACCGCGAGGTGCTCGAAGGCGAGGTTGTGGTCATCCGCTACGAGGGCCCAGCAGGTGGACCGGGCATGCAGGAAATGCTCCACCCGACGTCATTCCTCAAAGGCGCTGGCCTGGGCAAGAAGTGCGCACTGATCACCGACGGTCGCTTCTCCGGAGGCACCTCCGGTCTGTCCATTGGCCACATCTCCCCCGAAGCTGCCGCAGGCGGCCTGATCGGCCTCATCGAAAACGGCGACACCATCGCCATCTCCGTGTCCAACCGCGAACTGAAGCTGGATGTGCCGGAAGCAGAGTTGGAAAAGCGCCGTGAAGCTATGGAAGCCTCCGACAACCCCTGGACACCGAACCGTGTCCGCGAGGTTTCGAAGGCTTTGCGTGCATACGCCAAGATGGCAACCAGCGCCGACAAGGGCGCCGTCCGCCAAGTGGACTAAACGCAGCGTGCGTGTGGTTTAGGCAAACGGGTTAATCCCGGTGCCGAACCACCACGCCGCACCTGCTGCGGCAAGACCCACAATGGCGCAGATCCAGGACGATGCCAGCGGACGCTTCGCCCAACCGCGCGAGGCGTCGATACCGTAGCGGCCTGGGCCTGTGAACTGCACTGCGAGAGACACTGCCAGCAGCATGACCGGCACCCACGTTTCCGGCGTCCAGGCGAAGACGTTGAAGCCGTCCGTCTGACCGTTGAATGCGTGCAACGCCAAAAAACCGGTGACGGCGATCGCCACAGCTGCCGCAATCGGTCCGAGCAGACCAAGGACCAAGAACACGCCGGCCGTGAGTTCGAGGGTGGGAACAACAACAGCCAGGCCGTTGCCGTACGGGTAGTTGGCGAATGCATTTTCTAGGCCGGCGATACCGTCGTTGCCGCCGAGTCGGAAGAACACTGCGACGGAATCAATAATCAGGTACGCGCCGAGGAACAGACGCAGCAGCAGCAAGCCGAAATCAGTCGTGCCACGGCGGGCGTCTTCCTCCTCTACTGCAACCGGTGCCGGATCCACCGCAACCGGCTCGACCGGCTCCTCCGCATAAGTTGCGGGGGCTGCCGGTGCGATGGTTTCAGATTCACGGATGAACGCGGATGTCACCGGTGCCGGGTCGGATGAGTATGCAGACGCCGAGGGGACCGCAGTAGAGCCTGCGGACGGCGCAGAGGCTTGTGCTGCCTTATCGGCACTCAGGCGCACCTCGTCGCCCGTCTGGGAAGTCTGCGGAAAAATCTCCGTCGCAGCATCCCCCTTGTATTCGGGCACGTCAGCGACGTTTTCCAGGTTGTTCAGATCGTCGGGTGTGAGATCGCGTGGATTTTTAGCCATGGCCTACAACTTAGGCGAAAACTTCGCTGTGATTTGTCAACTCGCCGGGGTGCGCTGCACCGATGTCAACAAACCTAGTTAGCCAAGCCCGTGTAATGGTGTTACCCTGCTACGCGCTCTAAATCTTTTACGCAAATTTATATAAGGATTGTTTATCGATGAGTAAAACGCTCAAAGTCGCCCTCGCGCTCGTGGGCCTGACTGTCGGCGCTGGTTTTGCCTCCGGGCAGGAAGTCATCCAATACTTCCTTGCCTTTGGCTACAAGGGCATCATCGGCGCCGCCATCGCAGGTGCCGCGATCGCAATTTTCAGTGGTTGGGTCTACCAGCTCGGTTCCTACTACATGGCCGATGACCACAGTGCCGTGTTCAAGAGTGTCTCGCGTCCGTGGATTGCTAAATACATGGACATCACCACCGTGTTCACGCTGTTCTGCATCGGCTTCGTCATGGTCGCCGGTGCTGGCGCGAACCTCGAGCAACAATTCGGCCTGCCAACTTGGGCCGGATCGACCATCATGGTTGTGCTGCTGCTCCTGTCCGGTCTTCTTGACATCGACAGGCTCACGAACGTTTTCTCCTTCATCACGCCGCTGCTGATCATCTGCCTGCTCGCCGCGTTTGTGATCACACTGACGAACATCCCGTCCGACTTCGGATACATCAACGAGATTGCACAGCAGAACCAAAGCGCATCAGGCACGTTTGGTAACTGGCTGATCACCGCGTTGAACTACGCAACCCTGGTCATGATCATGGACGTTTCCATGATGCTCGTCTTTGCTGGCTCCCACATGAACCCTGCACAGGCCGGTAAGGGTGGCCTGCTGGGCGGCATTATGTTCGCTGTTTTGCTGCTGATCCTCACGTTCATTCTGTTCTGCAACATGGCAGACGTGATGGACGCAGACATGCCGCTGCTGATGGTCTTCGACAACATGCACCCGGCAGTGGGCGTGTTCGTCTCCATTGTCATCTACCTGATGATTTACAACACCGCCGTCGGCATGTTCTACGCCAGCGGTCGTCGCCTCAGCCACGACAAGCCGGGCAAGTTCCGCCCGTACTACTTCGCGGCGGTTCTCGTCGGCTACGCCCTGTCCTTCATTGGCTTCGCTGACCTGCTCGGTTGGGTTTACCCAGTTCTGGGCTACCTCGGTCTTGCCCTTGGCATTGCTATGGGTGTGGCTTGGTTCCGCGACCGCAAGAACATCCAGGAGGAGACGGGACGCCGCGAGCGTCTTGCAGAGCTTGCCGAGACCGCGCTCGATCCGGAAGGCGAGCCGCTGACCCGCGCCGAGCGCAACGAAGTCGACGAGCTCACCGGCGATTCCCACATGGGCGGCCAAGACCTGTGGCAGTCCGTTCAGGAAGAGGTTGCTGCGGATCTGCACGCGGACTCCTCCAGCGAATTCGATATCGCGGACGTGCCTGCGCTCGATCCGGAGTCTGAGTCCTACGAGGGCGCACCCGATACCCCGGGCGACGAAATCCACTGGAAGTCCTACGAGGAGATGTACAAGACTGGCGAGTTCCCGGCCGTCAAGCCTCAAAACAAGTAGCACTGCTTGACGACGACTCCCCCGCCCCGGCCATCCACCACACTGGCCGGGGCTTTCGCGTTTCGCGGTTACATCTCCCAGGGATTAACTAGCTCAACGCCCATCGACTCAAAGCCAGGGGTATTCCGTGTCGCAACGATAAGGCTATGTACTTGAGCGGTAGCAGCGATAAAAGAATCCGCAGTCGCTTTCGGGTCCGGGACGTGCATCGCAGCCGCCACAGAGGCTACGTCCTCATCAAAAGGAAGAATGCGCCCTTTGAATTGACTTTAACTTGACCATTGAACCAGTCGCGCAACCTTTCAGCCTGCACTGGATCCGTACGTTGCTTGAGCAGAATTCCTCTTTCGATCTCAAAAACTGAGATGGAAGAGATTTATACGTTTCCCTCTGCCAGGTTGTCGGCCCAACTCGCCACTCGAGGATTCACTCGGCCGGGCGGCTTCCGCAGCTCACTAATAACGTTGGTATCGAATAAATACCTCACAGGTCGAGACTCCGCACTTTAAATTCAGCTCGTGGAGGGTCGAATTCTATATCTTCATCCTTCATTTGAACTGCTTTTACCCACCCAGTTTCTGACGATGAGAGCCGACGATAGTCGTCGATCGACAGCAGAACGTGTGACGGCTCCCCACGATCAGTAATGATCACAGGGTGATCGAGCGCGGCGCGCTTCGCGGCACTGACATCCCGATTGAATTCTCTGGCGGAAATAGCGGTCATAACACACCTCCCTGCAGGTACGTACCTACAGGATATGCATTGTTACCATTACCTACACCCCACCAAAGAAGAACCAGCCGGCCCCGTACATCAGTCGGGGCCGGCTGGATGGTGCTTCGCTGAGGTTTTACTCCGCGAGCTTCTTCGCGATGAGCTGGTTGACCTGGCCCGGGTCTGCCTTACCCTGGGTGGCCTTCATCACGGCACCGACGATTGCGCCGGTGACCTTCTTGTTGCCTGCGCGATACTTCTCCACGATGTCCGGGTTGGCGGCAAGTGCGTCGTCGACAGCCTTCTCGATGGCGCCGTCGTCACGCACAACCTCGAGCCCACGCTTTGCGACGACCTCATCAACGTTGCCGTCACCCTCAATCACACCGTCAATCGCCTGGCGACCGAGCTTGGTGGTCAGCTTGCCCTCCTTGACCAACGCAACCACGCGTGCGACGTCGTTCGGGGTAACGCCAAGCGCGTCCAGGTCCTTGCCTGCTTCATTGGCCTTGCCCGCGATGTAGGACACCCACCAGGAACGAGCCTCGTCCGGGGTCGTGCCAGCTTCCACTGTGTCCACGATGAGATCCAACGCACCAGCGTTGACCAGGTCACGGAATTCCTTCTCCGGCAGCTGCCACTCCTCCTGGATGCGAGCGCGGCGCACCCACGGCAACTCGGGCAGGGTCGCACGGATTTCCTCAACCCACTCCGGCTTGGCGATCACCGGCGGCAGGTCCGGGTCGTTGAAGTAACGGTAATCCGAGGCTTCTTCCTTCGGGCGGCCCTTCGAGGTGGAGCCGTCCTTCTCCTGGTAGTGGCGGGTCTCCTGGACGATCTCCTCGCCGTTCTCCAACGCGGCAGCCTGGCGCTGCATCTCGAAGCGCACGGCCTGCTCAACCGACTTCAGGGAGTTGATGTTCTTGGTCTCGGTGCGGGTGCCAAACTCTTCCTGGCCGACTGGGCGCAGGGAGACGTTGGCGTCGCAACGCATGCTGCCCTGATCCATACGAGCGTCGGAAACACCGAGCGCCTTGACCAGTTCGCGCAGAGCACCGACATATGCCTTCGCAACCTCCGGGGCGCGCTCGCCAGCGCCGATGATCGGTTTGGTCACGATCTCAATCAGAGGCACGCCGGCACGGTTGCAGTCCACGAGCGAAGCGGTCGCGCCAGTAATACGACCGGACGCGGAGCCCAGGTGGGTGAGCTTGCCGGTGTCTTCCTCCATGTGCGCGCGTTCGATCTCTACGCGCCACTCGGTGCCGTCCTCGAGCACGACGTCCAGGTAGCCGTCGTAAGCAATCGGCTCGTCATACTGGGAGATCTGGTAGTTCTTCGGCTGGTCCGGGTAGAAGTAGTTCTTACGCGCGAAGCGGGAAGACTCCGCAATCTTGCAGTTCAGCGCCAGACCGATCTTGATCGCCCACTCCACACCCTTGGCGTTGACCACCGGCAGTGCGCCCGGCAGGCCGAGCGAAACCGGGTCAACGTTGGAGTTCGGCTCCGCACCAAAATGGGCGGAGGCCGTGGAGAACATCTTCGTCTCAGTTGCGAGCTCGACGTGCACCTCAAGGCCCATTACCGGGTCGTACTTTTCCAGTACCTCGTCGTAATCCATCAGATCGTAGGCAGTCATGCGGGCCATTCTACTGCCCCACCCGTTGTGCTCGCGCTCCAGCTCGCCGTGGCGAAATTTACCTAAAATAAAACCTCCTTCAAGACTGAGAGGTGCGGAGGATGGACAACGAATTACTTGCACAGATGACTCGCGCCTACGAGGCTTGGATGCCCCGACAGTTGCGCGACTGGTACCCGCGAGACGAACGCCTCCGCCTCGCGCGAAAGGAAATGCGCCCGCACGCGGAGCACGTAGCTAACCGCGAGTTCGGCGTGGGATTTCGCGATCACCTCAACAGCATCGACGGGCCGAACGTCAAGGACCCGCTGGCGTGGGCAAACCGGCACGTTAAGTTTGCCGACGGGCACTGGTGTGTGGCCGGAATCCGGTTTCTGGGATTGGACCCGAAGAAACCGTTTGTGCATGTCGTCGCTACATCTGTGCCTCCGGAACTCGACGGGTTAGCACCGTATGCGCAGCACTTGCACAACGAGTTCGCTGATTTTGCGCCGGTTGCAATCCGGTTCGAATTGCCCAACCCGCCGGAGCGCGCCGATGTGGATCAGTGGATCGTTGCCGCCCTCATCTCCGAACTGCGCGCTGCACCACGCCGTCCGCAGAGCCACCTGGTGCGGCTTATTCCAGCAGCTCCTGAGGAGATGACGGGGTACGCAGATGAGGTGCTGGGCAACGTCGTGAAGCAAACGCCCGAAGTGGCGACCTGGACAGAAGCAGCGACACTGCCGCAGTTACAAAGCTGTGCGGAAACCGGTGCGCTGTGTGCAGTGGAAGTCGGAGGCAAACGCGCCGGAGTGATCGCTGCCGCTCGCGACGATGCCAACGGGATGCGCGGGTTCCAGGTCTACGAGTTTCTTCTCGACGACCACGCGCGCGGCCGCGGCCTGGCACCCGCCGCAATGCAGCACCTGTGCAGCGTTCTCCCTGCACAGCTCGGCGACACGTTGTGGGGGACGATTCACGCGGGCAATGGGCCGTCGCTGGGCAACGCGCTCGCTGTTGGTCGCGAGAAAATCGCTGCGTTTGTGTGGGTGGAACGTCGCGGCGATCTCTAGCGCGTCATCGCAAAGCCGCGACGGACTCAGCGCTGGGTGTGGTTGACGTCCCGGAGCGCTTCGCGCGGTCGTCGCGAAGGCGCATGACCATGGCGAAAATCCCGCCCGACAGGGTGTGCCACACAGAGAAGATGACACCTGGCAGGGCGGCCAGCGGGGTCATGTACTGCACCGCCAGCGTCGCGGCAAGACCGGAGTTTTGCATCCCGACCTCCACTGCAATGGTGCGCGAGGCCGATTCTGTTTGCTTCGTTCCTTTGCCGGTGAAGTAGCCAAGCGCGTAGCCGAGCAGATTGTGGATCATGACAGCCACCAGCACGAGCAGGCCCGCTTCGACGATCTTGTCGCGCGAACCCGAGACGATGATCGCGACGATCGTGGCAATGGCACCAACCGAAATCCACGGCAGGGCGGGCAGGATGGAATCTGCGATCTTTGGCAGGAAGAACGTAATCGCCAGGCCGAGCAGGACAGGAAGCAGCACCATCTTCACCGTTGAGATCGCCATCGATCCGGCACTTACCGGTAGGTACTGCCCCGCCAGCCACAGGGTGAGCAGTGGCGTGAAAATCGGCGCGAGCAGCGTGGACACCGTGGTCATCGCAACCGACAGCGCCACATCACCGCGGGAGAGGTACGTAACCACGTTGGAGGTCGTGCCACCCGGAGCGCAGCCGACGAGGATGACGCCTGCGGCGATCTCCGGCGGCAGTTTCAGCAGCCACGTGATCAGCACGGCGAGCACCGGCATGATGACAAACTGCGCGATCACACCGATGAGCACAGGCATTGGGCGCTTCGCGATGATCGCAAAATCAGCAACCTTCAACGTCAATCCCATGCCGAACATGACCACGCCCAGAAGCCAGGTTGTCCATCCGGTAATCGGCGCAACAACAGACGGGGTGAAGTATCCGATGCAGCCGCCGACAACGACGAGGATCGGGAAGACAACAGAGGCGATCAGGGCCGAACGATCTTCGGCGGTGGTCGCCCCACCACTCGATAGACTCATAGCGTGAGATTCTACTCTCACATTATGGACTCTCGGGGCGGTTTTGGAGATTGCGTTAGGAAACCCCAGCGTGGCTTAGGTGAACATCGCCTTTGCGGTGGCGTAGCGGCGCTCGGGCACCGTCTTGAGCTTTGCCACGGCTTCCTCGAGCGCAACAAGTTCAATGTCTTCGCCACGAAGAGCCACACAGCTGCCGAAGTTGCTGTCGTGGGCTGCACGGGTGGCGTGCACACCGTCGCAAGTAGCCAAGCACTGTGGTACGCACGTCGTAGCCCAGGCGCTTCTTCATCTCGTCGCCAAGGCCAGCGTCCATCGTGCCTTCCTTCGGCACCGCACCTTCGGCGACGACGATGATGCCGTACTTCTCCCCCATTTGGAAGCGACGCTCCATCGCTTTGCAGATCTCTGCAATATCGAACGGCTCCTCGGGGATCACGGTGTAGTGCGCACCACCTGTCGTGCTCGCGATACAGCTCGCCCCGCCTCTGCACCCACACAAATGCCGCCGTCTTCTCGCGGTCAACAGCGAGCGCATTGCCTATCGACGGCCCATTGCCCACGTGCACTGTCCCCCACAAAGTGTCGCCGGTTTGGGCCTGCAGGACGTCGCAAAGCAGCTGCTCCAGGGCCGCGGCCTCCGTCCAGGTGCACACTTCGGGCCGTTGCCTGAGGCTGAACGTGCCATCATTCGCGAGCGACAGGCCGAAGGTATTTCCAGAGCCAAAGCCCGCGGTGTCTACAAAGGTCGGGCAGGCAAAAGCTCTCCGCGACAAACAGCTAGCTCAGGCGCGCAAGTGGGTGAGTGAGGGGATAACGAAAGCCGAAGTTGCCCGACGGCTCAATGCAGGAAGAACCACCCTCCGTTAATACTTTTCTTCCAATGGAGAGACTTGGAAATTTAATGACACCCTTGGCGCGGACATTCGCACTGATCCCACCTTGTTGCCATAATGGAAAGCGGTTACACTGTAGGCAACTTGAAGGAAGGATCGCCAAAATGACTGCAGGTCGCTTCACCGACAGAGCCCAAGCCAGCCGATCAGCATCGCCTCAAAAGGTCTCCAAAAAAGAGGGGTACTGGATCTTGTTGATGTCGGGATTGACATTTCTCTTCGTGAGCATCCACCTAATCTCGCAGACCTCTTCCTCCGTATGGCTGTCCGTAGCTTACGTACTATCCCCTTTCCTCTATCTCCTGTCGACCCTTGCCGTTGCGGTGGGGATCAGAGAAACAAGGAAGGTTCAACCCTACGGATGGAAAAGGGCTTACGTGGCCGCCACTCTCCTATCGATTGCCGTTGTCGTGATCGGCGAATGGAGCTGGGCAAACACGAGCGGAGACGCGAATCCCCCGGCAGTGGCTTTTCTAATTGCTGCGCTGACGGCCATCCCGTTTGCGGGGCTTGGCGCCTGGAAAGTTAAGTCGGGTAGCTAGTGGAGATCAGTCAAGCCTTGGAGGGGATCGACCCCCTCCTTCATTCGCCCAACAGGCTGGGGGTAATGGCGTGCCTAGCGTCGGTAGATTCTGCTACATACCAGACGCTAAAAGAACACCTAGACCTCAGCTATCCTACCTTGTCAAAAAGTATTAGCGCTCTCGAAGACGCGGGAATGGTCAGCGTTGCGAAGGGATTTGTAGGAAAGAAGTCCACAACTGACCTCTCCCTGACTAGGAAAGGTCGCCAATCGTATTCCTCATATCTCGCATGCCTTGACCGTATAGTTATGGGCTTTTCCGCACACACAGAATAGTTGAGAGAAGAGACCATCTTTAACCGTGAATGGGATGGAAGTGCCCTAAAACTCAAGAGCACTACTCATCGAATCGGAAGATCCAACAATCCCCGTCCCACTAGGTTTATGCTCCTCCGCCGACATCCTCGCAATTTCTTCAACCCAAGACCGAGAGGGAAGGACAGATGTGCCGATAGCGCAACATTTCGCTCTCGCGGTGGTCAAGTCCCGTGAGCTTCCCACTGTCGTGGGTCTCGTCGGCTCGATCGCGGTCACGGTCCTGCTGTGGGTGCGGCTGATCTGGCTTTACCGCCGTTCCCGCGCTGTCGCCTCCCAGACCTCCCGGTAGCTCTCGGCGAGCGTGGCCACGGTCTCGTGCGCGTTGAGCCCGCTGGGGTTGCCCACCACCCACACCGGCACTCCGGCGAGGGTTTCGGGTTGGAGGCCGCGGGTGGCCTTTGGTCGTCGATAGGCATCGCGGTATGCCCCGATGCCTGCGAACATCACAGCTCTGGGCTGATGCTTTTCGACGACACTCCGCACCACCTCCCCTCCCTCCACGAGCTCCGCCTTGGAAAGGTCCGACGCTTTCGGCGTCATGCGCCCCACCAGGTTGGTAAACCCGATGCCGCGCTCGGCGAGCATGGCCGCGTCTTCCTCCGATAACCCCTCATTGGCGTGGACACGGTATGGGGTGATGTCTGCGGCCTCCAACGCCGGCCAGAAGCGATTTCCCGGGTAGGCAAACGGCGCGTCCACCTCCTCGGTGAGGCGGCCGGGGTTGATGCCGACGATGAGCAGGCGGCAGGGGTTAGGAATGCGGTTTTTCATAGCATGCGCGTCCGGGTGCTATGTAAACATCGCCTTCGCGGTGGCGTAGCGACGCTCCGGGACCGTCTTGAGCTTTGCCACGGCGTCCTCGAGCGCAACAAGTTCGATGTCTTCGCCGTGTAGGGCCACACAGCTGCCAAAGTTGCCGACGTGTGCCGCTCGGGTGGCGTGGACGCCGTAGCGGGTGGCCAACACGCGGTCGTAGGCGGTCGGCGTGCCGCCGCGTTGGATGTGGCCAAGCACTGTAGTGCGCACGTCGTAGCCGAGGCGCTTCTTCACCTCGTCGCCAATGATCTGGCCCATGCCATTAAAGGTTTTGTGGCCGAACTCATCCTCTTCACCAAGGCCGGCGTCCATCGTGCCCTCCTTGGGCACCGCGCCTTCGGCGACGACGATGATGCCGTACTTCTCCC
>NZ_KV825973.1:64346-77105 GCF_001835805.1 Corynebacterium sp. HMSC034B08
CGGCGACGACGATGATGCCGTACTTCTCCCCCATCTGGAAGCGGCGCTCCATCGCTTTGCAGATCTCCGCAATGTCGAACGGTTCTTCCGGGATCACGGTGTAGTGCGCACCACCCGCCATGCCGGCATGCAGGGCGATCCAGCCGACGTGGCGGCCCATGACCTCCACGATCAGGATGCGGTTGTGAGATTCGGCGGTGGTGTGCAGGCGGTCGATTGCGTCGGTAGCCACAGACACGGCGGTGTCGAACCCGAAGGTGTAGTCAGTCGCGGCGACGTCGTTGTCAATCGTCTTCGGCACGCCCACAACAGGGATGCCGTTGTCGGAGAGCCACTTCGCGCCCTTGAGCGTGCCCTCACCACCGATGGCGATCAGTGCGTCGATGCCAGCATCGTCCAAGTTGGCCTTAATCGTGTCGATTCCAGCCTTGAACTTGTCCGGGTGCAGTCGCCCCGTGCCCAGAATCGTGCCGCCGCGTAGAAGCAGGGAGTCCATGTAGGCGTCGTCGTAAAGATCGACCCTGCGGTCCTCCATCAAACCGACCCAACCGTCGCGGTATCCAACGACGGTGGAGCCGTATTCGGTGTTCGCGGTACGGACCACGCCGCGGATGACGGCGTTGAGTCCGGGGCAATCTCCTCCAGAGGTCAACGTGGCAAGTCGCATGCACGCCAGCCTAGCGCGCTGCGCCTGCCCCTGCCCGCGGCGCAATGCGTATCGACGACACCACGCCCACCACCATCGCCACAACCGGCAACACCAGCGCCTTCGACGCCGTCACATCGATCTCACCGGAGGCGAGCACTGCCCCCACAAGTGCCACGCCGAGCACGCTGCCAACCTGGCGCGCGGTGTTGTACAACCCGGACGCAGCGCCGGTCTGTCCCTCGGTGATGCCGCGCATGGTCACAGCCGCGTTCGGCGCCCAGACAAACGCGCCGCCGATACCCAGCAGCGCTGTGACTGCGGTGAACCGCCACAGGTCCGCCCCGGCGTTGATGAGCGCGATCGCCAGCACCAGCGCCACAGCGCTGAGGGCAAATCCGATCGCGCAGAGTTTGCCGGGGTTGCGGCGATCGGTCAGGTAGCCGGCCACCGGGGTGAGCACCAGCGCAAGTACCGACATCGGCGCCGTGATCAGGCCCGCTGCCGACGGCGACGCTCCGGCGACCGTCTGCAGCCAGTACATCAGGGGGATGAACATCGAGGCGACGGTGAACCCCATGGAGGCCACGCCGAGTGTGCCTAGTGCAAAAGCGCGGTCCGAAAGGAGCTCGATTGGTAGGAACCCGTCGTCGGTGCCGTTGCGTGCGGACTGCACAAGCACGCCCAGCAGCAGCACACCGAACAGGATCGAGGGCCAATAGCCGAACTGGATGCCGTAGACCAACAGCCCAAGCCCGCCGAAGGACAGCACGACCGGTAATAAGGTGACCCGCTCCCCTGTCGTCGTTAATCGCGGCAGAGCGATGACACCGGCGACCAGCGCAACGGCGCCTAACCCAGCTTGGGCGTAGAACGCCGCACGCCAACCCTGGGACTGCGCGATCGCACCGCCAACCACCGGCCCGATGAGTGAAGCCACCGAGCCGATCACGCCCCACACGGCGAATGCGCGGCCCTGCTTGTCGGCGGCAAACACGCGCGGGATCAGCCCGAAAGCCTGCGGTAAGAACACCGCCGCGCCGAAGCCCTGCAACGCACGCGCGACGATCAGGGAACCGAACGACCACGACGCACCCGCCAGTGCCAGCGCAGCAACATAGACGGTAAGGCCGGCGAGGAACATGCGGCGTTGCCCGAACGCGTCGCCAAGCCGTCCCGTGGCGGTCATGGGTGCGACCGTGCATAGCAAGTACACACTGGTCAGCCACACCGCCCCGCCGACTTCGTACGGCAGAAGCGGGGTGATCACGGGCATGAAGCCCTGGTCGATCAGGACAAGAAAATACCCCGCAGCCAGGGCTGCGAGGGTATTCCAGGGATTAACGGCCGGCTTCAAATGCGGCACCCACGCGGTAGAGGCGTGCGTCCTCGAACGCCGGGGCGATCAGCTGCAGACCAACCGGGAGGTCGGTATCGGAGGTGTTGCCCGCCGGAACCGACATGCCCGGCAGACCCGCCAGGTTCAGCGGCAGCGTGAACAGGTCGAAGTTGTACATGGCCAACGGGTCGTCGACCTTCTCACCCAACTTAAACGCAGTCGACGGCACAGACGGTGCGGCGATCACGTCGCAGCCCTCGAACGCCTTGACAAAGTCCTGGGCGATCAGGGTGCGCACACGCTGCGCCTGCAGGTAGTACGCGTCGTAGTAGCCCACCGACAGCGCGTAAGTGCCGAGGATGATGCGGCGCTTGACCTCAGCACCGAAGCCCTCACCACGCGTTGCGGCCATCACCTCTTCTGCGGAGCGGGAGCCGTCGTCGCCGACGCGCAGACCGTAACGCATGCCGTCGAAACGCGCGAGGTTCGAGCTCACCTCGGACATCTGGATGATGTAGTACGCACCCATGACGTCGTCGAAGCTCGGGCAGTCGACCTCAACGATCTCTGCGCCCTGGCGCTCGAGCTGCGCGTAAGCGGCGTCGATCGCTTCCTTGACACCTTCCTGGGTGCCGGGGCGCTCGAACTGCTTCACACGGCCGATCTTGACGCCCTTGAGGTCGCCGGACGCACCCTCACGCGCAGCGTCAGCGCAGGCCGGCACCTCGCGGTCCACGGAGGTGGCGTCGAACTCGTCGTGACCAGCAATGATCTCGTGCAGCAGCGCAGTGTCAAGCACGTTGTTCGCGCACGGACCAACCTGGTCAAGCGAGGACGCACACGCAATCACGCCGTAGCGCGAGACCCCGCCGTAGGTCGGCTTCACGCCAACGGTGCCGGTGAGCGAGGCCGGCTGGCGGATCGAGCCACCAGTGTCGGTACCGATGCCCAGCGGGGCCTCACCAGACGCAAGCGCTGCAGCGGTACCGCCACCGGAACCACCCGGGACACGCTCCAGGTCGTGCGGGTTCTTCGTCTGCTTGTACGCGGAGTTCTCCGTCGAGGAGCCCATGGCGAACTCGTCCAAGTTCGTCTTACCCAGAATCGGGATGCCCGCCTCGCGCAACTTCTTCACCACAGTGGCGTCGTACGGGCTCATGTAGCCCTCAAGCATCTTCGACGCAGCCGTCGTCGGCGCATCCGTGGTCACCAGCAAGTCCTTCAGCGCCAGCGGCACACCAGCAAGCGCCGAGGCCGGCTCCTCGCCGTTCTTCACCTGCTCGTCCACCTTGTCTGCTGCAGCCAAAGCCTCTTCGGCGCCGACGTGCAGGAAGGCTCCCAACTCGTCGTCAACCTCCGCGATACGGTCCAAAAACGCCTGGGTAACTTCGCGCGAGGTGACCTCGCCAGCCTGAATCATCGCCGCAAGTTCGTGCGCTGGCTTTGCGACGAGCCCCTCTGCCGGAATCGTGTACTGCGTCATCGTTTAGTCTCCCTCTCCGAGAATCTGCGGCACCATAAAGCGGTCGTCCTCCACAGCCGGCGCCTGATCCAGCGCCTGCTCCTGCGTCAGCACCTTCTTTTCCACATCGGCGCGCATACCGGCGTCGATGGAGTGCGGGTGGCTCATCGGGGTCACGCCCTCGGTGTCCACGCTTTGCACCTTCGACACTGCTTCCACAATCGTGTCCAGCTGCTGGGCAATCGTGTCCAGCTCCTCGTCTTTCAGCGCAATTCGCGCCAGGCGTGCGATGCGCGACACCTCGTCGCGTGAAATCTCAGCCACAGTCCCATCCCTTCGGCATAACGTGGGTTGCGATTAACGCGCCTTATCTTACGTCACGTCGCGCCACCGCTTCTTCTCCCCCAGTTGCTATAAATAAGGCCATGTCGTACCTCATCCGCGTTTCACTCCCCGATGTGCCGGGCAGCCTCGGCCAGCTCGCTGAGGCGTTCGGCATCGTGGAGGCCGACATCAACTCCGTGGACATCGTCGAGTCCTCACTCGACGGCACCGTGACCGACGACATCGTGGTCACCCTGCCCACCGGAGTCATGGTGGACACCCTGATCACCGCCGTCGCATCCGTCGACGGCGCCGAAGTGGACTCGATCCGCCCCTTCACCGGGCGCGTCGACCGCCGCGGACAGATCCAAATGCTCGCCCAGATCGCGGCACATTCCGGCAAACAGGCCGACACGCTCGAAGAGTTGGTCAACGTCATGCCGAAGGCCGTCACCTCCTCCTGGGCGGTGGTGCTGAACAACACCGACGCCGGACTGGAGCGCGTCGCTGCCTCCTCCGCCGCGCCCGAGGATGACGGTTCCAACCCGCAGATGCCCGCAATCGAGGGCGCGCGCATCTTGCAGCCCGATTTCGACGAATGGGTGCCAGAGTCTTGGTTCCAGTTGGACACCGCCCTGACCGTGGCACCCCTGCACGGCACCGACCTCGTGCTCGTCGTCGGCCGTGTGGGCGGGCCCGACTTCTTGGCCTCCGAGGTGCGCGAGGTCGGCGATTTGGGCTACATCATCGGCGCGATCCTGCGCTAGCGCAGACCTCAGCCGTTGCATGTTTTCTAGAATTCTGTAATTCTAGAAAGCATGCAACCGATTGAAGCACGCCTCTCTGACCTCGAAGCACGCGTCGCCGCGCTCGAACAGGCCTCATCGCCCGAGTCCACCTCACTCCCCGGTTCCGGAGCTGAGGTGGACCACGGAACAGTCACCTTCAAAGGCGACGTGGAGCTTCCGACCGGCACCTACTCCTACGAATGGATCCGCCCAACAGCGTGGATCACGGACCAACCGTGGGACGACGCAATGGACCGCATCGCCGCGCTCGCGCACCCCGTCCGCGGCGCCATCTTGCGCCACCTTTTAGCCGCACCGGCGAGCGTGACGGAGCTGGTCGAATCTGAGCTGGTTTCCTCCACCGGCACCGCGTACCACCACCTGAAGGAACTGCAGGCCGCCGGCTGGGTGCGCAAGCAGGGCGGGATGTTCGAGATTCCCCCGGCCCGCGTTATCCCGCTCATGGCGATCGTGATCGCCGGAGAGGACCACTGATGCGCGCTACCAACATTGCTGCCGGCGTAATCGCCGCCGCCATCGCCGCCGCGTTGATGCTCTCCACCGGCCCCCGCGACATTTCCGTGGCCTCTGAGCACACTGGCGATGCCGAGATCTCCTCCGCCCTCGAACACCTCGCGGAAGACGGCCACCGCAACCTCGCCGCCTTCACCTACGACGACGGCGAAGTCCGCTTCGGCGGCCTCGGCGCCGACGAGCACAATGACTTCGAAATCGGCTCGATCACCAAAACATTCAACGCGGAGCTTGTCCGCCAGTTCATCGACGCCGGCGAGCTCAGCCTGGATACTCAGGTGCAGGAGCTTATCGACGTCCCCTCCGCCCCCGTCGCCGATGTGACCATCGAGGAGCTGCTCAACCACACCTCCGGGCTCGCCCCCACCGAAAGTCTGAGCCTCGCGGACATGTTCGTGGCGAACATCCGCGACGGCGGCAATCCCTACCGGCGCGACACACCGCAGGACATACTCGACGCCGCCGGTTCCGCCGAGCTGAACAACCGCGGCGAGGAACAATACTCAAACTACGGCCACGCGCTGCTCGGCCAGCTGCTGGCCATACACGCCGGCGTGCCCTACGACGAACTGCTGTGCACCCGAATCTTCGAGCCCGCTGGCATGACGTCGACCTACGTGGCGCTACCTGGCACCGTCGACGAAGCACCGACAGGCCTGGCCGCCAACGGGCACCCCGCCGGCCCGTGGGACATGGACGGCTGGGCCCCGGCTGGCGCGATCCGCTCCACTGCTGCCGACATGGCCAAATACGTGGAATGGGTGTCCTCGCACGGTGTGCCCGACTATGGCTGGGCAAGCCTCGACGAAGGCGGTGAAGAAATCACGTTCCACAACGGCGGCACCGGCGGTTTCCGCACCATGCTGGTCTGGGACCCGGAACGCGCCGACCACAGTCGCGCCGCGTTCGTCGCGGGCGACACCGAAGCCTGGGTAGACGCGCTCGGCATCGACCTGATGGAGGAAACCCGATGATCGCACTCGTCATGATTCTGCTGCTCCTTGCGTCCTCGACCTTCGGCGCCGTGCAGAATGCCAAGGGCCCCATCTACGCCCTCGTCAACGCGGTCATCACCGCAGTGGTGATGTGGTTGCTCTCATTCGGCGTGAACTGGAACGGCCAGTTCCCCATCTGGCTGTGGTGGGCCCTCGCCGTCTGGGCGGCAGCGCTGGTCGGCCTCAGCGCCGCGCGCCTTACACAAGCGCGTCGGGGCCGCCCTCGAGCAGCTGCACAAACTGCGCCTCGGTGAGGATCGGCCGGCCCAGCTCTTCGGCTTTCGCTGCCTTGGAGCCGGCGTTTTCACCGACGACCACATAGTCGGTTTTCTTCGACACCGAACCCGCCGCCTTGCCGCCGCGCGAGAGGATCGCCTCTTTGATCTCGTCGCGGGTGAAGCCCTCCAGCGTGCCGGTGGCGACGATGGTCAGCCCCTCCAGCGTCTGCGGGGCGCGGTCTTCCTCGTCGGACTCCATGGTCACGCCAGCCGCGGCCCAGGTGTCCACGATGTTTTGGTGCCAGTCCACGGTGAACCACTCTTTGAAGCTCTCAGCGATCACGTCGCCCACGCCGTCGGTTTCGGCGAGGTCGGCCACGGGGGCGTCGATAAGCGAACGCATCGAGTGGAAGCGCGACGCGAGCGCGCGGGCCGCGGTGGGGCCGACGTGGCGGATCGAAAGTGCCACGATCACACGCCACAGGTCGGCGTGGCGCGCCGTTTCTAGATTGGCCAGGAGTTTCTTGCCTGCCGCGTTGACTTGACCGTCCTTGCGTGTGTACACGCTGGACTTCTTCAAATCGTCTTCGGTGAGATCGAAGAGGTGGGCTTCGTCGATAAGCACGCCCGACGCGATGAGATCCTGCGCGCCTTTCTCGCCGAGCGCCTCAATGTCGAATACGCCGCGTGATGCGATGTACTCCAGGCGGGTGGCGAGCTGTGCGGGGCACGAGCGGGTATTCGGGCAGCGCCAGTCCGCGTCGCCCTCCTTCGCGGGAGCAAGTTTCGTGCCGCACGAGGGGCAGTTCTCGGGGTAGACGAATTCGCGCTCGGTGCCGTCGCGAAGATCTGCAACGGGGCCCAGCACCTCGGGGATAATCTCGCCGGCCTTGCGCACCACCACGGTGTCGCCGATCATCACGCCCTTGCGCTTGACTTCATGCTGGTTGTGCAGGGTTGCCATAGACACCGTCGAGCCTGAGACGAACACCGGCTCCAGCACCGCATACGGCGTCGCGCGGCCCGTACGACCGACAGAGACCTCAATGTCGAGCAGTTTCGTGGTCACCTCCTGCGGCGGATACTTGTAGGCAATCGCCCAACGCGGCGCGCGCGACGTCGCGCCAAGCCCGCGCTGTTCAGCGACGGAATCCACCTTGACCACAAGCCCGTCCATCTCGTGGATCGCATCATTGCGGTGCTCACCCCAGTACTTCACGGCCTTGAGCACATCGTCCGCAGTCTCAGCCCGGCGCGTGTACTCAGAGACCGGCAGGCCCCACTCGGCGAGTTTCTCGTACGCCTCATGCTGGGTCTCGGGGGTAAAGCCCTCGCGTGCGCCGATGCCGTGGCAGATCATGCGCAGTTTGCGCTTCTTCACGTCCTCCGGATTCTTCTGGCGTAGGCCGCCGGCTGCCGTGTTGCGGGGGTTGGCGAACGGTTTGCCGCCTTCCTTTTGGCGCAACTCATTGAGTTCCGGGAAGTCCTCAGGGCGGATGAATACCTCGCCGCGGACCTCGAGGAACGCGGGTGCGTCGCCAGTGAGTTTGTGCGGGATGTCCTCGATGACGCGCGCGTTGGCGGTGATGTCCTCGCCGGTAGTGCCGTCGCCACGCGTTGCTGCGCGGGTCAGTTCCCCGTTTTCGTAGATCAGGTCGATGGACAGCCCGTCGATCTTCAACTCCGCCAGGTACGGCCCCGGGGTCTTGTCCAGCCACTCGCGCATCTCCTCTTCGGAGAACACGTTATCCAGGCTCATCATGCGCTCGGGGTGTGTTACGTCCGCGAACGCGGAATCGGCCGTCGGCGCGCCGACCTGCTTCGTTGGCGAATCCGGCACCGCCAACTCCGGGTGATCCTCCTCCATCTTCTGGAGGCGGCGGAACATCTCGTCGAACTCGGCGTCGGTAATCACCGGCTGGCCGTTGTAATACAGGTCGCGGTGCTTACGGACCTCGGCGGCTAGTTCGTCCCATTCACGGTGCAGATCAGCGGAAATTTCACTCACGAGGAGCCAGTGTAGGTGTTAAAACAATCATCCTGTCGCTTGCAGCAGGCCTCCCAAGTTCACCAGGTTGTATTCCGCAAGGCACTCGATCTGCTACTACAATGCGCTAGAAGAAGGGAGGCACAACATGACAGCAACACACGCGCAATGCTTTGAAGCATCCGGGGCATCGATCCGCGCTGCACGTGCCTCGATGGCTCTTGAGAGCCGTGCCGTTCCTGAGACCTACGAACCGTCCGAGCTTGAACAGCAAATCCTCTCACGGCTTTTCGAGGAACGCGGATGGGGTTAGACCCCGGCTACGGCGAAACCCCGCTCGACGGAGATGAGATGAGTGCGCTCGAACCGGCGCTGCTCGAACATTTTGACCGTATCCCTGACAAGCTCACAATTCATAGCCTCGAACAGCAGACCCTTGCAGTTACTCGTGCGAGGGTTCTCGAGGACATCGACAATTCGGAACTTCATCTCGACGAGATACTGACAACATCGTTCCTTGTCGAGCTTCACCGGTGGTTATTCGACGGCATCTGGACCTGGTCTGGAGCGTTCCGTCGCACTGGGCTCAATATCGGTGTGGATCCGCAATTCATTTCCACTGAGTTACATGCTTCCTTTGGCAATCTTGGTTATCAAGCAGAGGCTTCGTTACTCACCGCCAGACAGTTGGGTATTGCTACCCACGCTGAGCTAGTTCGTATCCATCCGTTCACCGACGGTAACGGCCGAGTCACCCGTCTCATGGCTGATCTCGTATTTGCTGCGTCACAGGGTCTTCCCCATACTTATGAATACGACTGGGACCTGGATAAGAGCGTGTACATCGACCTGTTGCGCACTTATGACCTCAATCGAGATCCAACTCCGCTCTCCAGCTTTATCGGAGTCCGGAAGCTCGGTTAACGACTTTGGATCACTCGTGTCGGCGCGCTCGTTACAATGACCGGCATGGCCACATTCGATGCCTCCCGCATGCTCTCCTTCGACCTGGAGACCACCTCCGCTAACCCGCGCGAGGCTCGCGTGGTCACGTCTGCGCTTGTGCGTATCGACGACGGCGTGGTCGACGCCAACGAAACCCTCGCCGATCCCGGGATTGAAATCCCCGAAGAAGCCGCCAAGGTGCACGGTATTACGACGGAGAAGGCGCGCGCGGAGGGGCGCGACCACGACGAGGTGGTGGGCGAGACCGTCGAGGCGATCAAGAAGGGCTGGGAAGACGGCCTGACGCTCGTGGTGTTTAACGCCCCCTACGATTTAACGGTGCTGCGCAACCTCACCGGTGATTTCACCGTCACCGGCCCCGTGTTCGACCCGCTGGTGGTCGACCGTGCGAAGGACCGCTACCGCAAGGGCCCACGGAACCTGACCGCGATGTGCGAGCACTACGGGGTGCGCATCGACAACGCACACGAGGCAACCGCAGACGCGTTCGCTGCCGCCCGTGTCGCCTGGATGCAGGTGCGCAAGGCCTACCCAGACCTCGCCCAGATGGAGTCTGGCGACCTCATGGAGTGGCAGGCCGTGGAGTACTTCCGCATGCAGACCGATCGCAAGAAGTACTTTGAGGCCAACGGGCGCGACGCCTCAGGTGTGCTCACCGCCTGGCCAATGCAGGGCTAACTCACTTTTACTGGCTTGCCAGTTCTTCGTGCATTTCGCGAGCGGCAGCGTAACTGCGCGCGCTTGCAAGCAGCGTGTCTGCCGGCTCGGCGTACACATCGATCTGGGTCTGTGCCGGGTCGATCTGTAACTCGTCGAACACGCGATACAGTTCGCGCGGCTGCATGGTCGGGATCGCGATGCGCGTCCCCGTATCGAGCAGACGCGCCAGTGCGTCGCGGTTGCAGGTGCGGGGGTCGGTGGTCTGCCACGGGGTGTCGTCGATAAGCACAGGCGTGTGCAACAGATGCTCGCCGAAGCGTTGCAGGGTCTCCTGTGGCTCCGGGATCGCCGCGATGGTTTCGTAGTCAGTCGCGCCTTTGAGCGTGCCGGCCATGACGTCGCCGAGGCGTGGCTCGTCGAGTTGGAGCACCGTGGCGCCGAAGCGGCCGGCGACATCGCTGCGGTGCTGGTTGCAGGCTTCGAGCAGCGCGTCGGTGAGGTCGCGCAGCGCGCCGGGGTCGGTGATCATGCGGTGGCCGTTGGCCATCTCTACCTCGGCGGCGAGCGTGAACGGGCCAGCAAGCTGCACCTTGACCGTGTCTACTTTGCCGTGCCAGAGCTCCTCGAGGTGGTCGAGGTCACGCACCATGCGGTCGGCGTCTGCGCGCTTACGGGCGGCAACGCGCCACCCGCGCGGGCCTGGAGCGATCGGGATCTCGAGCAGCGCGGCGGTGCGGCCGACGAGGTCGAAGCCGGCGCCGCGATCTGGCAGTTGCGGGATGTGTGGCAGCAGCGACTCGGAAAGCACCACGTCCGCGGCTTGCGCGAGGTCGGTGCCGGGCAGGGGCCCGAGGCCGAACGCGGTGGTAGGCAGTGTTGTCACGGCGCTGATGTTACGCGGTAGCGCCTAGGCACTGCTCAACGCATAGCCTGACACGTCCCTGCTGCGCTACTTCTTTTGTCGCCCGATCGCGCCTTCGTCTGCTCCCACGCCCCGCCAACCGCTTTCTAGACCTGCCGGCCTTTTGCATAATGGCACAAAAGGGCAGGTGGTTCCTGTCGGAGATAGACCACGCCTCCCGGCTCAAACCGCGACCATTCCAGTTTTGGAGTAAGCGTCCGACATTTTATCGCGCTCGATTAAGTATTCGGTCTGAGTGCATTCTTGACCAACGTAGTGGAACTCGAGGGTGTGTGCCCTCAATGGCGTTCTATCTTTCGTCCGGAGTCTTGCCCTCGGCACTGGCCTCAAGGCCACTGTTGAGGTATAGAAACGCTGTGGAATGCCCCCGTGGAACGTTCGGCGATTTCCCAAACCCTTGAAGTAGATAACCTCCCAGGAGGGGGAGACGTCTATTGTCGGCAGTTGGACAAACGCGTTGTTCTACTCGGAGCCTCACGTAAAAAGAATGGTGTCTTCCCTGCTAAAGAAGATGGACTGCAGCTCCAGGGTAGAGCTCATAGCGCTCTCATTCTGAACGGCCTATATAGTTGGCGCACCCACACCGATTAGTGCTCGAGTGAGCCCACCAACCTTTTCATAGTGCGAGTGTTTTGCACCCCACCTTGATTCAATCCTGGCACTCGGTGCTAGGACCATCCCCGAGAAAAGTTATACGCAATTCGACGGGCTGCCTGCCACCCGGATTTTGTCAGAGCTACACCTGCGATAAGCCCAGCGATGCTTCCAAAGAATACAGAAGGGAACCAAGGCATATCAGTGTAAAAACGAAATATGCCAAGTGTCACTAAAAATCCGCAAATCGTTACCAATGAGCGCATGTTTTACCACCCTATGTAGGTTGAAAAGACGCCACCTGCACTGGCAATGCAGCTGATCGCAAGTCCTGGTCCAATTTTCTTAGCGAGGAACTTTACCAAGTCCCAGTAGGAAACCCTCTTCTCTGGAATTTCCATGATTGTATCGTAACCGATTACGCCACCAGCACAACCGGCAATGGTTGTGGCAGCTGCACTAAGAACTCCCTTATCGTCTTGGCCCTCTGCCACCATAGTCTGGACTGGTACTGTATTCAGCTCAGCATCCATCTTCTTTGCTGAAGACAAAACTGTTTTCCGACCATTGGAGTCAATGGCTACCGCGTCACCATTAGCGTTGAACCCGTACTCAACTGTTCCCGCAGGGAAGACAATGACGGTGGCGCAGATGAGCGACTATGTTGACACCCACATCGACTTCTACATCCACAGACGATTGAAGTCGACACTCGGCGACAGCTACACCACCATCGCCGAACACCGACAAGCACTGAGTGCAGAACAACGAGACAAAGTCCCCCACATGCACTCCAACAATTTGTCCGCATCCCCTTTTCGGCTATAAACGAGGTGCGACTAACGAGGTTTGCGCGACCCCCCCAGTGAATCCGTACTACGCCGTCGCGCAGATGGTGCCGGAGCCGAGCACGATATCGCCCTTACCATCCGGATCCGGCAGGTACAACACCGCAGCCTGGCCGCGGGCCACGCCCTCGAGTGGCTGGTGGAGGGTAAGTGTCATCTGATCGCCCTCAACGCGCGCGGTGCACGGCACTACCCCGCCGTGGGCGCGGATCTGCACGCGAGCGGCGAGTTCCTCGCCATTCGCGGAAGCCTCGGACATCGCCGGGTGGAGCACCTTCAGGCGGTCGGCGGTGATCTCCGAAACGCGCAGCGCGTCGCGCGGGCCCACGGTCACGGTGCCGGTTGCGGTGTCCACGTCGGTGACGTAGCGCGGCTTGCCGTCGGCGGCAGGCACGCGGATGTTCAAGCCCTTGCGCTGGCCGATCGTGTACTGGAACGCGCCGTCGTGCTCGGCGAGTTCATTGCCGTCAGTGTCC
>NZ_KV825973.1:77205-94816 GCF_001835805.1 Corynebacterium sp. HMSC034B08
CGCATCGAAACCGAGCGTGACCGCGCGGTCCAGCAGAGCCGCGAACTTGATCTTCTCGTTGCAACGCAGGCACGGGTTTGGGGTCTCGCCGTTCTCATACGACCACACGAAGTTGTCAATGACCTCTTCTTTAAACCGGTCAGAGAAATCCCACACGTAAAACGGGATGCCCAACTTGTCGCACACACGGCGCGCATCCGCCGAGTCCTCGAGCGAGCAGCACCCGCGGGCAGACTCTCGCGTCTGCTGCGCATCTTTGCTCAACGCAAGGTGCACGCCGACAACATCGTGGCCGGCCTCCACAAGACGCGCCGCCGCAACTGAAGAGTCAACTCCCCCGCTCATCGCCGCTAATACTCGCATGTCGGCGCAGTGTAGTCCCGTGCCCACGAAACGTGAAACGTCCGGCTGCATGCATCGAGACCACCCCCTAGACATATACCCCCAGGGGGTATTAGCATGGGAGACGGCCGCCGCGCTAGCCCCCGGCGCTGCCGAACCGATCACAACCATGAATTGCAACGAAAGGACGAAACCATGAACGACAGGCACGCCCACTCCGGCACCGAACCCGGTGGGCACGCCAGCCATCATGAGCATGACGCCCACGAGGCTCATGCCGGACACGGTGATCACGACCACGCAGGACACGGTGGACACGGTGATCACGTTGCCCAGTTCCGCAGGCTCTTCTGGATCATGCTGGTTCTCGCAATCCCGGTCGTCGGGTTCAACAGCACTTTCGCCCATCTCATCGGCTATCAGCTGCCAGACACGGAATGGGCCCGGTGGATCTCACCACTTTTGGGCACGGTCATCTACCTCTGGGGAGGCCGGCCGTTCTTGACCGGGGCGGTCTCCGAGATCCGCTCCCGCAAACCCGGCATGATGCTGCTGATCGCGCTCGCGATCACGGTCGCCTTCGTCTCGTCTTGGGGTGCGAGCCTGAACTTGCTCGACCCCGGGCTGAATTTCTGGTGGGAACTGGCGCTGCTGGTGGTCATCATGCTGCTGGGGCACTGGATCGAGATGCGCTCCCTCGCCCAGACCACCTCGGCCCTGGATTCGCTCGCCGCTCTTCTGCCCGACGAGGCCGAAAAGATCGACGGCGACGAAGTTGTCAAGGTCACCCCGGCGGATCTTGAGGTCGGCGATGTCGTGATCGTGCGGCCCGGCGCGTCCGTGCCTGCCGACGGCACAATTGTCGACGGCAGCGCCAGCATGGACGAGTCGATGGTCACCGGTGAATCGAAATCGGTGCGCCGCGGTGAAGGCGAACACGTGGTCGCTGGCACCATCGCGACAGACTCGGGCCTGCGCATCGAAGTAACGGCCACGGGTGGCGACACCGCGCTGGCCGGCATTCAAAAGCTCGTCACCGATGCGCAGGAATCGTCGTCACGCGCGCAACGTCTCGCGGACAAGGCTGCTGCCTGGCTGTTCTGGTTCACCCTCGGCGCCGCCATCGTGACCGCTGTGGTCTGGACCGTCGTCGGTGTGCCAAATGACGCGGTAGTGCGCACTATCACGGTGCTCGTCATCGCCTGCCCCCACGCCCTCGGCCTTGCGATCCCGCTGGTCGTCTCAATCGCGACTGAGCGCGCGGCACGCGGCGGGGTATTGATCAAGGATCGGCTCGCGCTCGAATCGATGCGCTCAGTCGACGCTGTGTTGTTCGACAAGACCGGCACGTTGACCAAGGGTGAGCCCACCGTCACCGCGATCGAACCCGCCGGCGGGCGCGATAAAGAAGACGTGCTGGCCCTGGCAGCGGCCGCTGAAGCCGACAGCGAGCACCCGCTCGCCCGTGCCATCACTGGGGCCGCTCAAGCTCGCGATGTGGCCGTGCCGCAGGCCACCGACTTCTCTTCATCGCCAGCCGTGGGTGTGAAAGCAACGGTCAACGACGCGGTGATCGCGGTCGGTGGCCCCTACCTGCTTGAGCAGCATTCCGCCGAGGAGCTCCCAGTCGCCGACGAGTGGCGAAAGGAGGGCGCGATCATTCTCCACGTCCTCGCCGACGGCGAGGTGATCGGAGCACTCCGGCTTGCCGACGAGATCCGCCCCGAATCCCGCGACGCCGTCGACGCACTGCACGCATCGGGTGCTCAAGTCGTGATGATCACCGGCGACGCGCAGGCCGTGGCGAACACCGTAGCGGGCGAATTGGGCATCGATCGGGTCTTCGCCGGTGTACGGCCGGAGGACAAGGCCGCGAAGGTCAAGGAACTGCAAGCCGAGGGCCACAAGGTCGCCATGGTCGGCGACGGTGTCAACGACGCACCGGCGCTGGCCCAGGCCGATGTCGGTATCGCGATCGGTGCGGGCACCGACGTGGCCATCGGCTCGGCGGAGGTCATCCTGGCAAGCTCTGATCCGCGATCGGTGCTCTCGGTCATTGAGCTCTCGCGAGAGACCTACCGAAAGATGAAGCAGAACCTGTGGTGGGCGGCCGGCTACAACCTGGTGTCCGTGCCGCTGGCCGCCGGTATCCTCGCCCCAATCGGCTTCGTGATGCCGATGAGCGTCGGTGCGATCCTGATGTCGGCCTCAACCGTCGTCGTCGCCCTCAACGCGCAACTGCTCCGCCGACTCGACCTCACCCCACAGAGCAGCACCGACCGGATACTTAACCGGTCCAAGTAGCCCGGTACCGTCCACACCAAACAAGGAGGCCCATAATGAACGACCACGGCTACATCAGCGATAAAGACCGCTACCTCGCTCGGCTCAAACGTATCGAGGGGCAGACCCGTGGCATCCACCGCATGATCGACGAAAACGCCTACTGCATCGACATCCTCACCCAGATCAGCGCCGTCAACGCAGCGCTGAAGGGCGTAGCACTGGGCTTGCTGGACGATCACTTGGAGCACTGCGTCGCCAATGCCATCAAAGGCGGGCAGGAAGCCGAGGACAAGATCAAAGAGGCGTCTGCCGCTATCGCGCGGCTGGTGAAGTCCTAAGCGTCATACCGCAGTACGACGCGGCTGCCCGCGCCGGCAAGTAGCGTGGACGGCCATGAACTTTTCCACTACCCGCGCAGTGCGGATCCGCAATGCGAGCATGGCAGCGTTCATGCTGGTCCCCTGCCTAGTTGGGCTGCTGCCGGATTCGCGGCAGTTGGTCGTCGGGCTCGCACTGCTGGCCTGCGCCGTTGCGGCCCCGTTTACCCGCTGGCGCTGGCCACTGGAAACGTTCGCTGCGATCCTTACGGTGCTCATTCCCACGGCGTTCTGCGCATCGCTCCCCGTCGGCACAATCGCCGTGGCGCCGTTCGCCGCCTACATCGCCAGGCGCCACCTGCCCGCCCCGCACCGCGACATCGCCACGGGTGCACTGCTGCTTGGCGACGCCGCAGCCACCGCGTTCATCATCCCCGCGCTCACCGCGCTCGAGCCTGCCGAGCGACTCCCCTACGTCTTCTGGAGCATCATTCTGCTGACCGTGGCGCTGCTGTTCGGCGAGCTGCGCCGCCGTGCCGAGGAGACCGCGGAGAAGGATCTGGCCCGACAGCGTGAGCAGTTCGAACGCGATGCCCAGGAGCAGCGCGCCCACCTCGCGCGAGAGATCCACGACATTGTCACCCACTCGCTGACCGTCATCGTCGCGCAGGCCGACGGCGCGCGCTTTGCCGCCACCCCGGAGGCGAAGGACGAGGCGCTGCGCACCATCGGCAACGTCGGCCGCGACTCGCTGCGCCAGATGCGCGGCGTGGTGGAGCTGCTGCGCGACCCTGAACAGCGCCCCCTTGAACCAACAACGCAACTGGACATCGACGGCCTGGTCGCCACCAGCCGCGCGGGCGGGCTTAACGTCGCATACACCGCCGAGGGCACCCCTCCCGAGCACCTGGCCCCAGCCACCGCGCTTACCGTCCAGCGCATCGTGCAGGAGTCTCTGACCAACGCCATGAAGCACGGCACCGGCCGCGCCGAGCTCGCGGTGCGCTGGGGCGCAGATAACGTCGTGGTAGAAACGACGAACCCGGTCGCTCCCGGCGCGACCACTCGTCCGGGCCACGGAGTGGAGGGCATGCGGCAGCGCGCGGCGCTTTCCGGCGGCACGGTGACCGCATCCGCCACCCCCGCCGGCACCTGGACCACAATGGCAAGGATCCCGCTAAACTCATGATCACTCTCGGACTCGCAGACGACCAAGCGTTGTTTCTCCACGGCATCCGCAACGTGCTGGACTCCCAGCCGGACATGGAGGTCCGCTGGCTTGCCGCGAACGGCGAGGAGGCAGTGCAGGCGTGCGACAACGATCCGGTGGGCATTGTGCTTATGGACGTGCAAATGCCCGTCCTCGACGGCATCGCCGCCACTCGGCGTATCACCCAGCACCATCCGGACACCAAGGTGATCGTGCTGACCACGTTCGACGACGAGGCCTACGTGCTCGGCGGGATTGGCGCGGGCGCGAGCGGGTTCCTGCTCAAGGACGCGGAGCCGGAGGCGCTGCTGGACGCGATCCGCACGGTTGCAGGCGGTGACGCGGTGATTTCGCCGAGAGCGACGAACCGGATCGTCGCAAAGCTTGCTGCTCCGACAGAGGAGGCTGTGGTCCTGTCCGCCGCGGACCGCCTCGCGCTGCGTGAGCTCACAGAGCGCGAGCTCGAAGTACTCATCGCGATTGCCCGGGGCTGGAGCAACGGCGAGATCGCCGAGCGGATGTTTATCTCCATGCCAACGGTGAAAACGCACGTGGGCCGGGTGCTGGCGAAGACGCAGTCGCGCGACCGGGTGCACGCGGCCCTTTTCGCGTACCGGACCGGGTTGGTCTCGCGCGCGGATCTGTTGGATTCCTAAGCCGCGTCATACCTGGGTATCACGCCCAAAATCGTGCCCTGTGCCGACGCGGAAGGCCCGTGCCATGCGCGAACCTTGAACGCATGGAAACACCGATGATTCAGACCCACGGTCTGACGAAAACCTATGGACACACAGACGTCGTCCACAACCTAGACCTCAAGGTCGCTCCCGGCGTCGTGCACGGTTTGCTCGGTCCGAACGGTTCCGGCAAATCCACTACGATGAAGATGCTGCTCGGCCTCATCGCTCCAACGCACGGCGACATCAGCGTGCTCGGATACCCCATGACGCGAGCGAACCGCGCGCATGTCCTTGCCGGTGTCGGCTCGCTCATCGAAGCCCCCGCCGCTTACCCTCACCTCACGGGTGATGAAAACATGCGCATTGTTACGCGTCTGCTCGGCGCCGACCCCGAAGCGGTGCGCCGCGCGGTGTCACTGGTGAGCCTCGAGGGCCAGATGGACAAACTGGTGAAAAACTATTCGCTGGGTATGAAGCAGCGCCTCGGCATCGCGATGGCACTCGCACGCGACCCACAATTACTTATTCTCGACGAGCCCACCAACGGCCTCGACCCCGCCGGCATCGAAGAGATCCGCGAACTCATCATCAGCCTCGCCCGCGACCAGGGCCGCACCGTGCTGGTGTCGAGCCACCTGTTGTCAGAGATCGAGAAGATGGCGACCGACCTGACCATCATCAACCACGGCAAGCTCGTGTTCCAGGGCTCCCAAGACGAGCTGTACAGCGCGCAACTGCCGGATGTGTTCATCCAGACGCCTGAGGTTGCAACCGCAGTCTCGGTCCTTCGCGCACTGCAACCGAAACGGGTCGAGGGTGGTGTGGAGCTTTCCGGGCTTGACGACGACCACCTCGCCGATACCATCGCCCTTTTGGTTGCACACGGCGTGCCACTCCACCAGGTCCTGCGAAAACGGCGCAGCCTCGAGGACATCTTCATCGGCTTAACCAACGACGAGGTGGCAAGCGCATGATGGTGGAATTTGCCAAACTCAAACGCACCAAAATCGTGTGGCTGAGCCTGCTCATGACGGTAGGGATCCTCCTATTCGCCAACATGAGTCTCTTCGCAGGCGACAACGCCGCCGCATTCCGGGCCAACCCAGAAACCGCGTGGGCGGGACATCTCATCGGATTCGCCATGGCGCTGGCGTTTTTGACCCCGTTGCAGCTTGCACTGGTGGCCAGCCGCATCGTGGATACCGAGCACATCAGCGGCGGGTGGCGGCTCAACGCCATCGCAGGAACTCGGCCCGGGGCGCTGCTTCTTAGAAAGTTAGGTGTAGCGACGGTGGTAGTTGTCGTCGCAAAGTGTATTGAGTTCGCTGGGGCCATAGCGCTGCCTGTCGCGATGGGCGCGCCTGCACCGCGCGGAGCGATGCTGGAGACATGGCTGCGCTTCGGTCTCGGTGTCGCGGGCACCACACTTGCGCTCCTCGCTGTGATGCTGTTGCTCGCCGCGCTTGTCGAGTCGCAACTTGTCGTGCTCGCAGTCGGGGTCGTCGGCGGGTTCTTTGGCATCGCATCACTGCTGTCCCCACCGTGGCTGGCTGCAGTCAATCCTTTCGGGTACGTCGCAGTGATCCTCCCGTTCGGATTCACTGAAGCAGGGGTCACCCCGTCGCAGCCCGGCTGGGTGCTGTGGAGCGGCTACCTCGTCCTCGCCGTTGCAGTCTTGGTCGCCGGTACCAAAGCCCTGGATCGAAAGGAGATCTAGACCATGGACCTGATCCTTAACGACCTGCTCAAGCTTCGGCGCTCGCACGTCTGGGCGGTCGCGCTTCTCGTCCCCGCGGTTGCCGTCGCCATCGGCGCCGGCAACTACGCCGCGAACACCGGCACCCTGACCGCCGGTTGGGGTAGCTACTTCTCCCAGGTCATGCTGTTTTATGGGTTGTTGTTCTGTACCGCTGGCATCGCGATCCTCGCCGCAGCCGCCTGGCGGGTCGAGCACCGCGGACACAACTGGCTCACCATGCTCACTTCGACGCGTTCGGTGGGCAACCTGGTGGCGTCGAAAATCGCCGCGATTGCGGTTACTGTCACGGCGATGCACGCTGTTCTCATCGGCCTCACGTTGTTCGTCGGTTGGGCTTTGCGGATTCCAGGAGCAGTTCCAAGCGAGCTCCTCGTCGCAGCGTTATTGGCACTCGCCCCAGCCGTTGCGGTGGCGTCGTGGCAGTCGCTGCTGTCCATGGTCATCCGTAGTTTTGCAGCACCTATCGGCATTGCGGTGGTGGCAAGTCTCGTATCGTTTGGCGCACTCGCGGCTGGGGTGCCTGGCGTGCGGTTCATCGTGGCGCCTGCGTTGTTGTCGCACACGCTGTGGCTGGGCAGTTCCGCCGTCGCCGCCGCGGGAGCGCTCGACACTGGCACCGTTACAGGCGTTCTCGCCGCCTCCTCAGCGTTGACCGTGGCTGGCTGGGCGGCTGCAGTGGCCTATCTACGGGACACCGACGCGCGCATCTAGGCGCCAGGTACCCTCACCAGCCATGGCCGCCAAAAGTGAGTTTTATGAAATCGACACCGGTGTCGCGGAAGTCCTCCACGAGCCCGACGGGTCGATGGTGTTGCTGGTCAACGGGGTGCCCAGTTCCCACATCGTGCCTGGCGACCCGCAGCGCCTCGATTTTGAGTACATGCGCTGGATGGCGGACTTTTTGGATACCCACTATCCGGACGAGGCGAAGCCGAAGTCCCGGCTGACACACCTGGGCGGCGGCGCGTGCACGCTGGCGCGCTACTTCGCAAGCGCGTGGAAAGGCTCGCGCAACACGGTGGTGGAGATCGATTCCGAATTGGCGGTGCTCGCACGCGAACTCTTCGACATCCCGCGTGCCCCGGCCGTGAAGATTCGTGTCGACGACGCCCGCGACGTCATCGACGCCTTCAAGCCCGCCACCCGCGACGTGATCATCCGAGACGTGTTCTCGTCGGCCACCACGCCGCGGAATCTGACGACGGTGGAGTTCTATGCGGCGGTGCGGTCGTCGATAAGCGATCGTGGCTTCTACCTCGCCAACTGCGGCTCCCACGCCGACCTGAAGGAGGCGAAAGAGGAACTCGCCGGCATGCTGGAAGTATTCCCGCACGTTGCGGCGATCGCCGACCCGCCGATGTTCAAGGGGCGCCGCTACGGCAACATCGTGCTCATCGGCGCCAACCACCCGATCGAAGCCGGCGACGTGCTCACCCGCGAGCTGCTCAAAGGCGGGGTGCCAGCGCAGTTTAAGGGGCTTGCGTGGGCGCGCCGCTTTGCGACGACCCCACGCCACGACTAGTGCTTCAGCGCGTTATCCAACAAAATCAGCAGATCACCGATTTGGTAGTTGCCGACCATCATGTTGCGTAGGTCGTCGATAGGCAGCTCGCCTTGGCCCGCGAGCTGCTGGACCAAGCGCGCGATGTTGTTCGCATCCGTCAGATCAAAGCCTGCGACACGTGCGGCGTCGATGAACTGCTGCACACCAAGACCACCCGCGGCCAGCGCAAGAACCGCGATAACCAGCTTGGTGCTGTCCTGCTCAAGCACCTTTAACTCGCCGGAATCAGGCGCCTGGAAACGCTCCAACACGCCACCAGCAGCGTTCAAGTTGCCTGCGGCGAACTGGTTCAACTGACCCGACGTGCCGTTAAACAGGTTCATGTCCACCGGGGTGTTGATGCCGACGACACGGCCGGAGTCGCTGCGCTGCCAAAACGACAACTTGTCCCAACCACCAACCGGCGCCGGGGGCTGATTCTGGTACGCGGCAAGCCACAGCGGGTAGGACGTGAACGCAGAGGTGTCGTTCATGTGCTCGTACCAGAAGTAGCGGTACGTGTAGATCATCGGCTTTTTGCCCGTCTGCGCCTGCACCTCAGACAGGAAGCGCTGCGTCCACGCCGCAAGCTGGACCGGGCCGAGGCCCTCGTCGACCTCAAGGTCGAGCACCGGCGGCAACTGCGTTGCCGGGCCCTGGTTGATCACGGAGGCGAAGTAACGCGCCTGCGTGACAGGGTCCTCGGCGGGGCGCGCGTAGTGGTAGGCGCCGACCTTCAGGCCGGCGTCGGCAGCGGCTTTGGCGTCCTCGTCGTAGAACTCGTTCTTCCAGCCCTCGCCCTCAGATGCCTTGACAAAGGCGAAGTCCTGGCCGCCGATCGTGCCCACCGAGCGCCAGTCGATGGTCGCGCCGCCCGGACGCTGGTGGCCCGCGACATCGACGCCGGAGACCACGCCCGGGATCGACTGGGCGTCGGCTTGCCCGAGCGGCGTGACGGTTGTGGCAAACAGCAGGGCGGCGACAGCGGCTGCTGCGGTACGGATTCGGCGTGACATCTGCATGCGGGCAACACTAGTGCACCCAAATCACACAAATCACATGCGACACGCGCGTTGCCGGTTAGAGCGCGCCAGCTGCCCGCGCCTTTTCCACCACGTCCGGGATCGCGTTGAGGAACGCCTCCACGTCCTGCGCCGTGTTCGTACGCCCGACCGTCACGCGCAACGCCCCCATCGCCTCACGCTCGCTGTACCCCATCGCCTCAAGCACGTGACTCATGCGCAGCACGCCACTGGCGCACGCCGAGCCCGCCGACACCGAAATACCCTGCACGTCCAGCAACATGATCAACGCGTCCGCGTTCGCGCCGGGGAACATAAAGTGCGCGTGCCCCGGCAGCGCGGGCTCTTGCGTTGCGACGACCACCCCATCCACACGTTGCCTCACCCCCTCAATGAGCGCGTCCCGCAGACGCTCAATCTCGGTATGTTCTGCGATCGCCTCCTCGAGCGCCACCGCCGTGGCGGCCGCCGATGCGACGTCGACGGTGCCGGAGCGGATCCCGCGCTCCTGCCCCCCGCCCAGAATCACCGGCTTCGGCGCGGGCGAACGCTTCGCCAGCAGAATGCCGGTGCCGCGCGGGCCGCCAAACTTGTGAGCGCTGGCTGCAAGCGTGGTCGCACCAAGCGCGTGGAAATCCACCGGCACATGCCCGACCGCCTGCACCGCATCGACGTGCACCGGCGTGCCGACGGCGGTGGCGCGCTCAATCACCTCACCCACCGGCTGGATCGCGCCGGTTTCGTTGTTCGCCCACATCATCGTCGCAACCGCCGCCGGCGTATCCAGCGCACTCAAGTCCGTAACGTGCCCGTCGCGACCCACCGGCAGCCACTCCACATCCGCCCCAGTCTGGCCCAGAGACTTGACTACCTCGAGCACGGCGGGGTGCTCGATCGGCGTGGCAACCACCCGATCCAGCTCGGATGCATCAAACAGCCCACGCACCCCAATGTTGTTGGCCTCTGTGCCCGAGCCGGTAAACACCACCTCGACGGGGTCGGCGCCGAGGGCGCCCGCGATGCGCTCGCGGGCGTCGGCAAGCACAGCGTTCGCCTTGCGCCCCGCGGCGTGTTGGCTTCCCGCGTTGAGGGCGCCTGCGTGTTCCACCCACGCGTCGATCGCACTTTGGCGCATCGGAGTTGTAGCAGCGTGATCGAAATAGACCATGCGCCCAAGGTTAGGCGTGCACGCGCGGCCCGCACACATGCGCCACCGCCTGATCCCCAATCCGCGCGATCACCACCGCCATCTGTGCCTTGCCGCGCAGCTTCAATTTCTTGCGCAACTGGTCCGGGTCCACATCCACGCCGCGCACGAGGATCTCCACGCTTCCCGCACCGTGGGAGGCAAGCGCCTTCTTCAGGGCACGCAGCGGCACCGCTTCGAGGAAGGGAAAACCACTGTAGCCTGCTGGGATCTGCTCGCCTGTCAGATACGCGATGTGCTCGTCGAGCATGCTCAGCCTGTGGCGCGCCGCCCACCCACGCACCAGTCCCGCGCGCACCACTGCCCCGTCCGGGTCGATGATGTAGCGCTGTGGGGCGGTGACGTCGACGGTGTCGTCGTCAAGATCGGTGACACGCTCCTCGCCATCTCGCAGGACCACCGCTTCTCGACGAACCCCTCCCGCCAACCCCGGCGTATACAAACACACCTCTTTGACGCCGCCGTCGACGGACACCACGCTGACCAGACCGTCCCACTCCGAATAGTCGATGCCCGGCGCGCACTTCACCGCCATCTCGCGGCCGGCGTGCGCATCGAGCAAATCCGGCAACGGCGGCAGCAACTGTGCTGGGTCGGTGATTCGGCGGCCCCCGGCGCGACGCGCTGGATCAGCAACCACCACCCCGTCAGACGTCACCGGCCTGAGCGCATCCGCCTGCGCCAGCCACGCCTCTTGCCCCAAGTTGTGCCGCGCCATGATCAAACGAGGCATGTCTAAGTCGCTGCCCATCCACGCAATGCCGCGCTGACGAAACGCCGGAGCCTCCGAGCCGACCGAGCACGTCACGTCATGCACCATCTGCGCTCCCGCCTCGGCAATGCGCGCGGCACGTACCCCCGCTACGCGTGCTGGGGTGGCCTGCTGCGCGGCGTCGGCATCGGTAAGCCAAAGGGCAGGAAACTTGCCGGCTGCGGCGCGCCGGGCGGCGATAAGCGCGCTGACGGCTCGGGCGTAGTCGCCAAAGTGTTGGTCCAACACCGCACGGTCGGCGAACACACTCTTTTTGGTCAGGGCGATCTCGGGCTCGACTGCGGAGATCGCGTCAGCGTTCGCTGCGAGGAACCGTGCCTCTGCGACGCTAAATGTCATAGCGTTTTCCAATCCGGTCTACTGGTCGGAACGTGAAGAACTCTTCGTATCGCGCATCGTCGACCGGGTCACCGATCACGGGAGCGAGGCTTGCTCCTTCCGCGGCGTGCAGGACGTCGTCGACAGTGTCAAAGCGTCGCAGCTCGCTTAACTGCGCCCACGTGGAGGGGGCGAGGCGAACGAGGCCGTGGCGCCAGCCGTCGAGAAGCAATTGCGGCGGGAACCAGTTCGCATCATCTGCCTCGTCCGTATTCGAGTCAGGCTCTTGGCCCTCCGGGTTGGCAGCAACAAACGTAAACGTGTCAAACCAGTTGCCACTTTCAGACACCCCGACCCAGCGCGCCACCGGCTTGAGCAGGTCCGCGCACACGTTGAGGTTGCTCTCCTGCAACACGTCAGTCAGGGAAAGCTCGTGAGATTCGAGCCGGAGGCGGTGGTTGTGGAAGGGGCGGGCGTCGTCGAGAAGCGTGCCGTCATCGTCAACCGCAAGCAGTGTGCCAGTCTCCTCGAACAGCTCGCGCACCGCAGCAAACAGCACCGCGTGGGCCTTGTACTTGGTCACCCCGAGCTGGCGAGCAAGCGAAATCGCCGAACGCCCAAGCCACAACTCGCCATCATCCCAAGCACGCGGCGGGAAATCGCGCGAATCCACCCCGCCGCCCGGAAACACCGTCAGCCCCGGATAATTCGGCATGGACAGGACACGTTCCTGCACCCACACCTCAAGCCCGTCGGCACTATTGCGCAGCAAGATCACCGTCGCAGACAGACGCGCACCGAAAAACCCGCTCTTCTCGCTCGGGTCAATCGAATCGGCCTCGTCGTGCGACAACACGGCCTCGTTGCGCTTCTTCTCCGTCGGCATTGCTCCCACCCCGGCGGTCTACGCCCGGTGCGCACCCCTGCGGGCTGAACGGGCGCGGCGTGCGAAGAAACGCCCGTCATCGCGCGTCACTTCGATCGGCTGGTGGTAGGCGCGCGAGACGTTCTCGGACGTCAGCACGTCATCGATGAGGCCTTGGGCGACAATCTCGCCTTCGTCCAGCAGCATCGCGTGAGTAAACCCGTCCGGGATCTCCTCCAGGTGGTGGGTGATCATGACGATCGCCGGCGCATCCGGGTCCATCGCCAGATCCCCCAGGTAGGCCAGGAGGTCCTCGCGGCCGCCCAAGTCCATGCCGGCGGCGGGCTCGTCGAGAATGAGCAGCTCCGGGTTGGTCATCACGGCACGCGCAACGAGCACGCGCTTCTTCTCACCGTCAGACAGAGTGCCCCAACGACGGTCGATCAGGTGCATCGCACCAACCTGCTCAAGCACTTCGAGGGCCTGGTCGTAATCCATCTCGTCGTAGTCCTCGCGCCAACGCCCCAAAATGGCGTAACCAGCGGAGACCACGAGGTCGCCGACCTTCTCGTCCTCCGGCACACGGTTCGCCACCGCGGAGGACGTCACACCGATCGCGGCACGCAAGTCGCGCATATCGGTGGCGCCGACGCGCTCGCCGAGAATGAACACGTGGCCTGCCGATGGGAATTCCTGCGCCGACGCCATCCGGATCAAGGTGGTTTTGCCGGCGCCGTTCGGCCCGATGACCACCCACCTCTCGTCGAGCTCGACCTGCCAATCGACAGGGCCGACGAGCGTGTGTCCGCCACGAATGAAGGACACGTTGCGCATGTCGATGAGCAGGTCCGGATCTGTCACCAATTCCTCTGTCTGATTCACGTCCCCCATCTTGGCCTATTTCGGCCCGCGTGTGTGGTTGCCCCGCGCTACCCTGGCGGGTGAATCAATGGTCGCTCGGAAGGTTTTGATGATGGTTGCTCGCTTCGGCATCGACGACGTCCGCCCCCAGGTCTCTGGGCGCACGTTGCCGTCGAAGGCGGTTGTTGGTGAGGTCGTGCCGGTTTCCGCGTTGGTGTGGCGCGAGGGCCACGATGCGATTGCTGCGACGCTGGTACTTGTCGCGCCGTCGGGTGCGCAGTACGAGGTGCCGATGCACGCCGAGTTTTATCGGCCGGATTATTGCCATGCGGTGTTTGTGCCGGACGAGCAAGGTCTGTGGCGCTATCGGGTGGATGCGTGGAGCGACGTCATGGCCACGTGGCGCAACGCGGTGGAAAAGAAGCTCGCCGCCGGCCAGTCGTTAGCGGAGTTGTCCAACGATATTGCGCATGGCGTGGAATTGTTCGACGCCGCGATTGCTCAGCATGCTTCCCCGGTGCTTGCCTCCGCGCGCGCATCGCTTATCGACGACACCCTGCCCCTTTCCCAACGCATCACCCCCGGGTGCTCCCAGGAGGTGCAAGACGTGCTCGCCGAACACCCCCTGCGTGAATTGGTCACCCGCGGGCCCGTCGCCGATATCCTTGTGGAGCGTCGCGAGGCACTCGTGAACTCCTGGTACGAACTGTTTCCGCGCTCCACCGGCGGTGTGGATAAAAAGGGCAACCCGATCCACGGCACCTGGGCCACCACCGCGGCGCAATTGGACCGAGTGGCGGCGATGGGGTTCGACACCGTCTATTTCCCGCCCATCCACCCGATTGGCGAGGTCAACCGCAAAGGCCGCAACAACACCCTCACCCCCGAAGACGGCGACGTCGGCTCCCCGTGGGCCATCGGGTCTAAATACGGCGGCCACGACGCCTTCGACCCAAACCTGGGCGGCGAGGACGAATTTTTGGACATGATGGACCAAGCCAACGAGTTGGGTCTGGAGATCGCCCTCGACTTCGCCCTGCAGGCTGCGCCCGATCACCCGTGGGCGAAAGAGCACCCGGAGTTTTTCACCGTGCTCGCCGACGGCACCATCGCTTACGCCGAAAACCCGCCAAAGAAATACCAGGACATCTACCCGCTGAACTTCGACAACGCGCCCGAGGCGCTCTACGCCGAGATCTACCGGGTGCTCATGTACTGGGTCAACCTCGGCGTGACCACCTTCCGTGTAGACAATCCCCACACGAAGCCGGTGAACTTCTGGCACTGGCTCATTTCCAAGGTCCACGAAACCGACCCGGACGTCATCTTCCTCGCCGAGGCGTTTACCCGCCCGCCGCGCATGTACGGGCTGTCCAAGGCTGGGTTTAGCCAGTCGTACACCCACTTCACCTGGAAGGTGACCAAGGCGGAGTTGACCGACTTTGCCCAACTGCTTGTCGACGTCGCCGACGTCTCCCGCCCCAACCTCTTCGTCAACACCCCCGACATCCTGCACGCCACCCTGCAGACCGGTGGCCCGGCAGCGTTTGCCCTGCGCGCCACACTCGCTGCCACCATGAGCCCTTTGTGGGGCGTGTACTCCGGCTACGAACTCTACGAAAACCGCCCCGTCGCCGCCGGCAGCGAGGAATACCACGACAGCGAAAAATACCAACTGCGCCATCGCGACTTCGACGCTGCTCTCAAGCAAGGCAAATCCCTCGAGCCGTACCTGACGCTGCTCAACCAGATCCGTCGCGACAACCCCGCCCTGCAGCAACTGCGCCAAATCCGCTTCCACCGCATCGACAACGACAACCTCATCGCCTACTCCAAGGTCGATGCGATTTCCGGCAACGCGGTGTTGGTCGTCGTCAATCTGGACCCCACCGGCACCCAAGAAGGCCTGCTGCACATCGACGCCGACGCCATCGGACTGAGCCCCGGCACCTTCGACGTCCACGACCAGATCACCAACGAGCGCTACACGTGGACAACCGCCGAAACCGGCAACTACATCAAACTCTCGCCCGAGAAGAACGTCGCCCACGTGGTGCGTTTGCCCGAGGTTGCGCCGGATCGTCGAGAAGCACTCGCGTACCGTCAGATCTCAGACCACGACTACCGCCCCTAAGGACCACCATGAACACCAACCTGCTCATCCCGGACGGGGACCGCCAACGCCTCCTCGCCTGCACCCACAACGCACCCCACGACATCTACGGCTGGCACCCCCACGGCGACGGATCCATCATCCGCACCCGCTTCATCGGTGCCGAACGCGTCGAACTGCTCATCCACAACGCGTCCCAACCCATGCAGCCGCTTGGCGACGACATCTGGGCCACCACCCTCGACGACACCCACACCCCCGACTACCGCTACCGCATCACCTACCCCGGTGCAGCCCCCATCATCGTCGCCGACGCCTACAACTTCCTACCCACCCTCGGCTCCCTCGACATCCACCTCATCAACGAAGGCCGCCACGAACGTCTCTGGGACGTCCTCGGCGCGAACGTCCGCACCTACGAAACCACCCTCGGCGTCGTCACCGGCACCTCATTTGCCGTCTGGGCACCCAACGCCACCGGCGTAGCCGTCATCGGTGACTTCTGCTCCTGGAACCCCAGCCAGTACCCCATGCGCAGCCTCGGCGTCTCCGGCGTCTGGGAAATTTTCATCCCCGGCATCGGCGACGGCGACGCTTACAAATTCGCCATCCACACCGCCGACGGCACACGCATCGACAAAGCCGACCCGCTGGCTAAACGCACGTTGACTCCGCCGGAGACGGTGTCAGTCGTCGCAAAGCCAAGCGAATTCGAATGGAGCGACCACGACTGGATCACCGCCCGTGCCGGACGCGACGCCACCAACTCCGCCATGAGCATCTACGAATGCCACATCGGCTCCTGGAAACAAGGCTCCACCTACGCCACACTTACCGACGAACTCGTGCCCTACCTCGTCGAAAACGGCTACACCCACGTCGAATTCCTCCCCGTCGCCGAACACCCCTACGGCGGATCCTGGGGCTACCAAGTCACCGGCTACTACGCCCCCACCGCACGCTGGGGAAGCCCCGACGACTTCCGCCGCCTCGTCGACACACTCCACGCCAACGGCATCGGCGTCATCGTCGACTGGGTCCCCGCCCACTTCCCCAAAGACGACTTCGCCCTCGCACGCTTCGACGGCACACCCCTCTACGAACACCCCGACTGGCGACGCGGCGAACAACGCGACTGGGGCACCTACGTGTTCAACTTCGGCCGACGCGAAGTCCGCAACTTCCTCGTCGCCAACGCCCTGTACTGGTTCGAAGAATTCCACCTCGACGGCATCCGCGTCGACGCCGTCGCCTCCATGCTCTACCTCGACTACTCCCGCGAACCCGGCGAATGGCTCCCCAACCAACACGGCGGCCGCGAACACTGGGAAGCCGTCCAATTCCTCCAAGAAATGAACGCCACCGTCCACCGCGAACACCCCGGCGTGCTCACCATCGCCGAAGAATCCACCGCATGGCCAGGCGTGACCGCCCAAACCGACGCCGACGGCCTCGGATTCTCCATGAAGTGGAACATGGGTTGGATGAACGACACCCTCGAATACTTCTCACTCGACCCCGTCCACCGCTCCCACCACCACAACGAAATCACCTTCTCGCTCGTCTACGCCTTCTCCGAACGCTACGTCCTACCGTTCAGCCACGACGAAGTCGTCCACGGCAAAGGCTCCCTGTGGCAGCGCATGCCTGGCGACGACTGGAACAAAGCCGCGGGCTTACGCGCCCTTTACGGCTACATGTACTCCCACCCCGGCAAACCGCTCATGTTCATGGGCTGCGAATGGGGCCAAACCACCGAATGGGACGAAGCCCACTCCATCAACTGGGACGACCTGCACCGCGACTACCACGCCGGCATCAAACGCCTCGTACGCGACCTCAACCTGGTCTACCGCGACACCCCCGCCCTGTACTCCCAAGACAACACCCCCATGGGCTTCCAGTGGATCAAGGGCGACGACGCCTCAAACAACGTCCTCGCCTACATCCGCTGGGGCGTCGACGCCACCCCAGTCCTCGCCGTGATCAACCTCTCGGGAGTCTCCCTGCCCAACTACCGCCTCGGCCTGCCCGAAGCAGGCGCATGGGACATGCTGATCAACACCGACGAATCAGTCTACGGCGGTGCCGGCAACGACCTACCACGCAGCGTGCACACCGACGCCACCGAGTGGGACCGGTTCGACCAGTCCATTGAGCTGCACATCCCAGCCATGAGCGTGCAGTACTACGTCCTCCGGCGCTAAGAGCCGAAGAGTTGGTCCATTGCCCCGCGGTTGGTGTTTTTCACCAGGTAGCCGCGGGGTGAGATCCATACTGGCGCACCCCGCACCATGACGATCCGGCCCCGTTTCT
>NZ_KV825973.1:94916-250874 GCF_001835805.1 Corynebacterium sp. HMSC034B08
GCGTGCGATACAAGTTCACCGCACCGGCCTGCGGATGAAACGCCGCCACCTCTAACGCATCACCGAACTGGGAGGCCAAAAACTCCGCACCCGTCATGGTGGTGCCATCGGTCATGGCCAACAGCACATCATCACCATTGCCATCCAAGATGCGCAGGTAATCCGGCAGCGGCACCAACACCGTCGGGCGAGGCGCTGCGGTTGCGACCTTGCCCTCGCCGAAGAAGATCCCAATCAAATTCTCGGCAATCTGGGGTGCAGCCGGACGATCCGGATCAATCCCTAACCGCCCAGCGTGCTCCATATCGGAAATTTCTCGCTCGTCATAGGTTAAGTGCAGGGTACGTTTGCCGTTTCGCGACGGCCCGAACTTCGCCGCATCCACCGCAGGCTTCTCGTTTGCCGGCACCAACGTACGGGCTGCAGCCTCAATCGCCCGGTAACCACCTTCGACCTCAAGCAGGGCAAGGCGCAGCGCCCACCGCTGGGACGCATCTTTCACCGAGGCGATGCGCCGCTCGATCAGTGCTAACTCGTCGAGGGAGAAACCCCGAGCCCGCGTAGCGGCCACCGCCTGCTTGCGCGTGAACTTGGTGCGCCCGAAATACACATCCCGCAGCCGCGCCCAGGCTCGCGCACGATCGGGTGCAAAGCCCGAGGCGAGTGCAACCTCAAGGTCGAAGTCAGCCAGCGTCTCTAACGCTGCGGCCGACATCGCCTGCACTAACACCTCGAACGAATTCATGCCCAAGACGCTAGACCAAACCCGCAACCCACCTCTGCGAGCCTGTGAAATTTGCGAATTCGCCCCTGTGGATAACTCTAAAACAGCGAGCTAGCGAGCCTCGTCCGCGCCGAAATCACGCGCGGGTCGTCGGGAGCAAGCAACGTCAACAGTTCGAGCAGACGCTCCTTCGCACGCGGCTCCGTCTTCACCATGCCGAGCAACTGATCGAAGGCGCCTTCTGGGTCCCCGCCGACAAACTGCGCATCCGCGGCGAGCAGCTGCTGCTCCACCTCATCCACCGCGTCGCCGTCGCCGTCCTGGTCGTTGAGCCGCTTGAGCACGGCGACGGTGTTCTTGGCTTGTTTGACATCGGAGTTGGTGGGGTCGTCGGCAAGGATGGCGTCGTAAAGCGCAGTTGCGCGATCGAAGTCGCCGGCGTTGAGGGCGGCGGTGGCGTCGTCGAGACGCGGATCCTGCGCAGGCTCCTCGCCACCAAGCCCCTGGAGTTGGCCACCAAGCTGGGCAACGATCTGGCCGATCCACTGCTCCAACTGGTCGGCCGGCTGATTGCCCTCAAAGTTGGCCACTGGGCGTCCTGCGGCAAGCGCAACCACGGTCGGCAGCACGCGCACGCCGAGCATCTGTGCCACCTGCGGGGTAGCATCCGCGTCGATGTAGGCGACCATAAACTGCTGCTGCCCCGCCGCGAGCCGCTCGAACGTGGCCTTGAGCGCGACAGAATCTTCAGAACGGTCCGTGCCCACCATGAGGATCACAGGGATCTGCTTGGACCGCTCAAACGCAACCGCCTCAACGTTGGTGGCGTTGACGGTGACAAACGGCTGAAAGTCGCCAGGCTCAGGCTGCTGCGCCAGCGCGCCTAAGTCAATAGCGCCGCCGGTGAACTGCGGGTTGGTCATGCTAATCCTCCAGGTGCTTGTTCAGCGACTCGATCTTCTGGTGCAACATGTCCGTGTAGCCGGGCCGAATATCAGCCTTGACCACGAGCGACACGCGTGGAGAAACCTCCTCCACCGCCTGGGTGGCACGCTTAATCACGTCCATGACCTCGTCCCACTCGCCCTCGATGGTGGTGAACATGGCGGTGGTCTCGTGCGGCAGCCCGGACTCCCGGACGACCTTCACGGCGCGTGCCACGATGTCGGACATTTCGGCGTTGGAATTTTCCGTCAAAGTCGGTGCGACCGAAAACGCTGCAATCATGCGGCCCAGTCTAACGCCCGCTTATCGACGACCCCAGCAATGCTTATGCCAATGCCTCCGATCATCGACTCCCCTGCCGGAATCCCGCGGCCATGCCACCACATGAGACACACCGGGAGGAATGTTCTGGTTGCACCCTGGACAAATGTAGAACTTCGTTGCGGCTGCCGAGCCGATCTGGCGGACCTTGAATATCTCGCCATTCGTCCACTTCGGCCCCTCCATCTCCTGGGTGCCGATAAAGGTCGACCCGTCACGCGGCAGGACGTAGCGCGGCGACTGGTACTGGCGGCGATTCTTGCGTGGCATTTAGAACAATCGCAGTTCGTTCGATTCGATGCCGCGCAGTTCGTCGTAGTCGAGGGTCACGCAATCGAATCCGCGGTCGCTGGCAAGCGTGCGCGCCTGCGGCTTGATCTCCTGGGCGGCGAACACGCCACGCACAGGCCGCAGCAACTCGTCGCGGTTGAGCAACTCGACGTAACGGGTGAGCTGCTCGACGCCGTCGATGCCACCGCGACGTTTCACCTCCACCGCAACCGTTCCGCCACGCGGGTCACGGGCCAAAATATCGACCGGGCCGATCGCAGTTGGATACTCGCGGCGGACAAGTTCGTAGCCCTCGCCGAGCGTCGAAATGTGCTCAGCCAACAACTCCTGCAGGTGTGCCTCGACGCCATCCTTGACCAGGCCGGGATCGACGCCGAGGTCACGTGATTCGTCGAGAAGCACCTCTGCGATGGTGATGCGTAACTGTTCACCCTTGGAATTTTCGACGATCCACAGCTCCTCACCAGTGTCATCGCCATCCATATCAACAACGTTTTCCACCCGCAGCGTGCACGGCGGCATCATCCAATTCAACGGCTTATACGCGCGGTCATCGGCGTGGACGGACACAGAGCCGTCCGCTTTCACCAGGATGAGACGCAGCGCTTCAGGCAGGTGGGCATCGAGGCGACCCACATAATCAACAGAACAACGGGCGATGACTAGACGCATGCGCCCAAGGGTACCGTTGCGACGAACGCCGCTAACGCTCGGTCTCTCGCTGGGCGCGCTCCTCAAGTGCGCGCATATCGGTGCGCTCGGCGCGTACGTCCGGGGCCGATTCAATCCACGAGATAAAACCCATCTGCGTGCGACGATCAGCAGCAAATTCGATACCGCCATCGGGCGAATCGACCTGCAGAATCTTCGCAATATCGGGCATAAACTGGCGCTCATCTGCCGTCACGTCCCGCAAGCCTGTGAATTGCAGCAGGCGTCGGTCCGCGACCATATCGTGCGTAAACGACAAAGAGCGCAGCTTGTAAAACAGCATGCGCTCCCCGTCGTACCTCAAGACACCATGGCGCCAGCCATGGATGCCTTCAGCCGGCATCTGGCGGATCATGGCACGGGAACCGCTACCGCGGACCATGCTGAACCGCCAAATGGCAGACGCCGCAAACGTGGCCACCACAAGCACAGCCACGGCAACGACGAACACCATTGTTTCAACCTCCAGACAGCGGGTAATGCGCAATATCTTAACGCCCTTTGTGTCTTTTATGCGCACGCTGCGCGAGTGGGGGCATAGAAAAACGCCCCCATCCGGATATGTATCCGGATGGGGGCGCTGGTCAGGCCGGCGTTACGCCTTCCTCGGCGCAGCGACTAGTGCGCGTTGCGACGAACGGCCGCCAGCTCCGCCTCCGAGCGAGCCTGTACGACCCTGTCCTCGTTGTCGAGGTTGGACTCTGCGACGGCGGAGTCAACCTCGTCGGCGAAGATGGCGTAGTCCGCGAGGACTGTCACCTTGTCGCCGACAACGGAGAGGAACCCACCCTGTACGGCCGCGACGATACGCTCGCCGCCGATCGGGCGGATGGTTACCACACCGTTGTCCTTGAGCTGCCCCAAGAGCGGCTCGTGCCCAGGAAGGATACCGATCTCACCCTCCGTAGTCTGAGCGGTGACGATGCTTGCCGGACCTTTCCAGAGCAGGCGGTCAACCGAGACCAGTTGAGCGGTAAGTTCAGCCATGTTTCCTCCTACGCCTGCAGCTTCTTGTATGCAGCCTCGACGTCGTCCAAGCCACCCAGGCCGTTGAATGCCTGCTCTGGGTAGTGGTCGAACTCGCCCTCGCAGAGCTTGTCGAATGCGTCGATCGTCTCTTCGAGCGGGACGTAGGAACCCTCGTCGCCAGTGAACTTCTTAGCGACGAAGAAGTTCTGGCCCAGGAAGCGCTGGATCTTACGTGCGCGCTGCACGGTGATCTTGTCTTCCTCAGAGAGCTCGTCCATACCGAGGATGGCGATGATGTCCTGCAGTTCCTTGTTCTTCTGCAGAATGCCGATCACCTTCTGAGCGACGTTGTAGTGACGCTCGCCAACGATGCCCGGCTCAAGGATGCGCGACGTGGAGGTCAGCGGATCCACTGCCGGGTAGATGCCCTTCGACGCGATCGAACGGGAAAGCTCGGTGGTCGCATCGAGGTGGGCGAAGGTGGTTGCCGGAGCCGGGTCGGTGTAGTCGTCAGCCGGCACGTAAACAGCCTGCAGCGACGTAATCGAACGGCCCTTGGTCGAGGTAATGCGCTCCTGGAGCACACCCATCTCGTCGGCAAGAGTCGGCTGGTAACCCACGGCGGAAGGCATACGGCCCAGAAGGGTCGATACCTCGGAACCTGCCTGGGTGAAGCGGAAGATGTTGTCGATGAACAGCAGCACGTCCTGGTTCTGGACATCGCGGAAGTACTCCGCCATGGTCAGACCGGACAGGGCCACGCGCATACGGACCCCTGGCGGCTCATCCATCTGGCCGAAGACAAGCGCGGTATCCGGAAGCACGCCCATGTCCTCCATCTCGAGGAACAGGTCGGTGCCCTCACGGGTGCGCTCGCCGACGCCGGCGAAGACCGAGGTACCGGAGAACTCGCGTGCAATACGCGTAATCATCTCCTGGATCAGAACGGTCTTACCAACACCTGCACCACCGAACAGGCCAATCTTGCCACCCTTAACGTACGGGGTGAGCAGGTCGATGACCTTAATACCGGTTTCGAGGATCTCGGTCTTACCTTCGAGGTCCTTGAAGGCCGGCGGCTCGCGGTGGATGCCCCAGCGCTCACCGGTCTGGCCGACCGACGGGTCGTCCAGGCACTGGCCGAGTGCGTTGAACACGTGGCCCTTGACCTGGTCGCCGACCGGGACAGAAATCGGGTTGCCGGAGTCCGACACCTTGGCGCCACGGACGAGGCCGTCCGTCGGGGCCATGGCGATCGTGCGGACGAGGTTGTCACCCAGGAACTGGGCGACCTCGAGCACGATGGTGCGGGACATCTCGCCGAGGTCAATGTCGACCTCGAGAGCGTTGTACAGAGCGGGCAGCTCGCCACGCGGGAACTCCACGTCGACGACTGCACCAATGACGCGCACGACACGGCCGTTCTCAGAACCGCGCGGGTTCTGAGTGTTCTCGACCCGATCTGCGGTCTGGGTGTCGGCCTCAGGAAGCGCCGCACCCGCCAGATCGTCGTTGCGCTCATCAAAAGAGTGAGCAGTAGTCATGATTTAGTCACTTTCTCCACTACCGGACAGCGCACCAGCGCCGCCGATAATCTCGGTGATTTCCTGGGTGATCTTCGCCTGACGGACCTGGTTTGCCTCGCGAGACAAATCGTTGGCCAGTTCGGTGGCGTTATCGGTCGCATTCTTCATTGCCGTGCGGCGCGATGCCGACTCGGCGGCCGCTGCTTCCAGGAAGATCGAGTAGAGCAACCTGGAAACGTAGACCGGCAGCAGCTCATCCATGAGCGTGTCCGGGTCCGGCTCGAAGTTCATGTCCGGGCTGACTTCACCAGAGTTGGTCAGCATGTCTTCCTGTTCGTACTTGAACTCTTCCAGGACCGGCTCGATCGGCAGAAGCTGATCGACGCGTGCCTCCTGGGAAAGCATAGATACGAACTCGGTGTAGACAACGTGGACAACATCGAACCCGCGGACAGATTCGCCCGTTTCGCCGTTCTGGCGAAGCGGGACGGTGGCTTCGGAGCCAGCCATGTAGCCGTCGATGATCTGGTGGCGCACGTCGTGCGTGTCCTCCCAAGACGGCTGCTGCGAGAATCCGGTCCATGATCCCGCGACATCCATGTCACGGAACTTGAAGTGCGTCACGCCCTTATTACCGGTGACGTAACGAACCACCTCGTAACCTGCGTCGGTCAGCATGCGCTCAAGCTGCGCAGCCTTCTTCAGCACGTTGTGGTTGTAGCCGCCGGCCATACCGCGGTCAGAGGTGACCACGAGGATTGCCGCGACCCGGCCGTTCTCACGCTCGTGGAGCATGGGGTGGGCCAGGGAGCTCGCGGACGCGAGGCGTTCCATGACGTCTTTGAGCTCGTCGGCGTACGGCTTAGCCGCCTCGACGCGCTGCTGGGCCTTGGTGATCTGCGCGGTGGCGATCAGTTCCTGGGCCTTTGTAATTTTCTTCGTGGAGTTGACGGACCTGATGCGGTCACGCAATTCGCGAAGCGTTGCCATGGTGTTTCCTCCCTTCCTTTATGTAGTAGTCCTAGAACCGACTGGCACTAGGAGCGGCTGACGTTGAGCTGGTTCTTCGCAACCTGGCCGGAGTCGAGCGGCTCGTGCTCGGCCTCGCGGACAATGCGCTCGCCGGAGGTTGCCTGGAAGTTACGTGCCAGGTCCTCGTTGACGCGGCGGATTGCGGCCTGCGAGTCGTCGTCAAGCTGCTTGCCGCCAGCGATCTGGTCGTAGACCTGCGGTGCGTTGGCCTTGATAGCCTCGTGCAGCTCAGCTTCGTAGCGGCGGACGTCCTCAACGGGAACGACGTCGAAGACGCCTTCGTTGGCAGCCCAGATCGAGATGATCTGGAATTCCACCGGCTGCGGCGCGTGCTCGGACTGCTTGAGCAGCTCGACCAGGCGCTGGCCGCGCTCGAGCTGCTTCTTGGAAGCGGCGTCGAGGTCGGAAGCGAACGCAGCGAAGGCCTCGAGGTCACGGTATGCCGCGAGGTCCAGACGCAGGTTACCGGCAACCTTCTTCATGCCCTTGGTCTGTGCGGCGCCACCGACACGGGACACGGAGATACCCACGTCGATAGCCGGGCGCACGCCCTGGTTGAAGAGGTCGGACTGGAGGAAGACCTGGCCGTCGGTAATCGAGATGACGTTGGTCGGAATGAAGGCACCGACGTCGTTCGCCTTGGTCTCGATGATCGGCAGTGCGGTCAGGGAGCCTGCGCCGAGCTCGTCGTTAAGCTTTGCGGCACGCTCCAGCAGGCGGGAGTGCAGGTAGAACACATCGCCCGGGTATGCCTCGCGGCCCGGCGGGCGGCGAAGCAGCAGCGAAATGGCACGGTATGCCTCTGCCTGCTTGGTCAGGTCATCGTAGATCACCAGGACGTGCTTGCCCTGGTACATCCAGTGCTGGCCCAGTGCTGCACCGGAGAACGGTGCGAGCCACTTAAAGCCTGCGGAGTCGGATGCCGGAGCAGCCACGATCGTGGTGTACTCCAGCGCACCGGCCTCCTCCAGCGTCTGGCGAACGCCAGCGATGGTGGAGCCCTTCTGGCCGACGGCGACGTAGATGCAGCGCACCTGCTTCGACGGGTCGCCGGTCTCCCAGAACTCCTTCTGGTTCAAAATGGTGTCGATGCAGACCGCGGTCTTACCGGTCTTGCGGTCACCAATGACGAGCTGGCGCTGGCCGCGGCCGATCGGGGTCATGGCGTCAATCGCCTTCATGCCCGTCTGCAGCGGCTCTTCGACCGGCTGGCGGTCGAGAACGCCTGCGGCCTGGAGTTCCAGTGCACGCTCTTCGTCGGATTCGATTGGGCCAAGGCCGTCAATCGGCTGACCCAGGGGGTTAATCACGCGGCCGAGGAAGTTCTCGCCGACCGGGATGGAGAGGACCTCGCCGGTCCGCTTGACTTCGTCGCCCTCGGAAAGGGTCTCGAAGTTACCCAGCACCACGACACCGATGGAATCGGTCTCAAGGTTCTGGGCGACGCCGATGACGCCGTTGGGGAACTCGAGCAGCTCGTTCGTCATGCAGCCCGGCAGCCCAGAAACCTGGGCAATACCGTCTGCGGCCGAAGTCACCACGCCGACCTCCTCACGGGAGGCCTCCGCAGAGTAGCTCGAGGTGTAGTTCGCTATCGCGCTACGGATCTCATCGGAGGAGATCGTCAGCTCCGCCATGTTCTTCCTGCTCTCGGTAGTTTTATCCAGCATATTGTTAATTATTTAGCCGCCTGGGCTGCCATATCGGTACGGAGACGCTCGATCTTGCCGCGCGTCGAACCGTCGATGACCTCATCGCCCACACGAACCACCATTCCGCCGAGGAGGCTGGGGTCAACCTCAGAGTGGATGGCGATCTCGCGGCCGTAAATCTGCTCCAGCTTGCGGGCCAGTGCGTCACGCTGAGTGTCGTTCAACGCCTCAGCGGTCTTCACACGTGCAACCGACTTGCCGCGCATCTCTGCAACGTTTTCTGCCAGTGCGGCGAGATCGTCGACAGGATTGTGGTGCGGCCGGCCGATGACCTGCAGGGCCAGGGCCTCGGTGAACATTGTCACCTTGCCGTAAATCACGCTAGCTAGCAGTCCGCGCTTCTGCGCAGCGGTTGCGGTGCGGTCGGACAGGAGCTGGGTGAGCTCCTTTTCGTCCTCGAGGAGGACGGACAGTTGGTAGAGCTCGTTTTCGACCTGCTCCAACTGGCCCTGTTCCTGTGCGCCCTTCTGCAGTGCGATGCGACCCAGGTTGATCAGACCTGCGCGGAATTCGCGCGGGGTCGACCACTCCTGCTCCGCTGCTGCGGTGAGGATGTTCAGGGTGGGCTCCGCCACCTTGCCGCCGAAAACGTCCTTGACAATGCCGGCGCGCTGGCCTGCTTCAAGCGACGTGTCGGCGATTGCCACGCGCAGGGCACGTTCGGTGTCGAGCTGGTCCACGATGAGGAACAGTTCGGTACCGATCTGTGCTGCGGTGGCGACTGCGTTGTCGGCGCTGCCGATCAGCGATTCGAGCTGACCGGTGACGTGCGACTGTGCTTCGCGACTAGCTGCCTTCATCTCGCCTACTTTCTCGTCGAGACGTGATCGAGCTCGGAGAGGAACTCATCGATCGTGTTCGAGCGACGGGTCGTGTCCGACAGCTCGATGCCCAGCAGACGCTCTGCCAGCGAGATGGAGTTCTGGCCCATCTCGTTGCGCAGTTCTGCGACAACCTGGTCGCGAGCTGCTTGCAGTTGCTTTTCGCCTGCCTCGATGATGCGGCGGGCTTCTTCCTCGGCACGGGCACGGGCTTCAGCCTCGATTTCCTTGCCGCGGGCACGCGCTGCCTCACGGATTTCAGCGGCCTCGTGGCGCGCCTCCGCAAGCTCAGCGTTGTTCTTCTCCAGGGCAGCCTTGGCTTCCTTTTGGGCGACTTCAGCACGCTCGATGCCGCCCTTGATTCGGTCTTCGCGCTCTGCCAGCACTTCCTGGAACTTCGGAATAACGTACTTCCAGAAAAGCAGGCCGATAATGATGAAAACGACAAGAGACCAAACCACGTCGTACGCGGCCGGGAAGAGAATGGATGGTTCATTCTCGAGCGGCAGCGTCTCGGAGCCTTCTGCGGCTACGAGGAATGCAGTGACGTTAGTCATTGGTTGCTCCTGATCTAAAAATGGACGGGGTTATTCGTTCTTGTTTTTAGAACAGGAAGCCGGCAACGAGGCCGATCAGGGCAAGTGCCTCAACGAAGGCGATACCCAGGAACATGGTGGTACGGAGCTGGCCAGCCATCTCCGGCTGACGTGCCATGCCCTCGACGGTCTTGCCGACGAGGATGCCGATGCCGAGGCCCGGGCCGATGGTTGCAAGGCCGTAGCCGATGGTGCCGAGACCCTCGTAGCGGTTCACGGTCTCCGCTGCCTGAGCAAGAATGATGTCGTTCATGTGAAAGTCGTTCCCTTTCTAGGTGCCTCCCCGCAGGCCGCGGGAAAGCGTGTGACAGATGTTGGGGGTTATTCAGTTGGCCGTGTGTGGTCGCGCTTTGTTAGTGCGCATCCGCGTGCAGCGACAGCTCGATGTACACCGCAGTCAGCAGGGCGAAGATGTACGCCTGCAGGAAGATGATGATCAACTCGTATGCGGTGAACAGCAGCGCTGCAATCAGGGTCAGGCCACTCACTGTCGTCCATGCGTTCAACTGCCAGAAGAAGAAGTTCGTGGCGGAGTACAGCAGGACAAGAATGATGTGGCCAGCCAGGAAGTTCGCCATAAGACGAAGCGCCAGGGTGACCGGACGCAGAATGAACGTCGAGAAGAACTCGATCGGCACCACGAGAATGTGGAGCGCCGGCGGAAGGCCGGGGATGACGGTCGAGTGCTTGAAGTACGCAGCGCCGTAACGCTTGACGCCGGCGTAAATCATTGCAATGTAGGCCGCAACTGCCAGCACGACCGGCATGCCGATACGCGCGTTAGGCGAGATGTTGAGACCTGGGATGATCGTCGCCGCGTTCATGAACAGAATGGAGAAGAAGATGGTGCACAGCAGCGGCAGGAACCGCTTGCCGTCCTTCTTGCCCAAGGTGTCTTCCGCGATGTGGATGCGGACGAAGTCGACGCCGATCTCGGCGAAATTCTGCAGGCCTTTCGGAACCAGCTTCGGGTTCCTAAAGGCGATAACAAAGAGGAGCACCAGGATCGCCGCAATCAAGAGGCGGACGAGCATGATGCGGTCCAGTGCGAACCACCCATTGGCAAATTCCTCACCAATGATATGGCCGTACGTTTGCCCCGGGAAAAATTCTGGACCAAGCGCAGGTGCGTGAAACTCACCCTTCATGGCCAAAGTTGTAACGCTCAGCGTTCTCTCCCGTTCTCGGGCCGCTCCCCGGTTCCCCGGAGGGCGGTGCGATGGACGTCTTCATCAGGCTGCCTCCGCGGCGGACTCCGTCGCACATCTGCTTCCGCGGGGCAGGGGATGTCGTTCCCCGGCCGGTTTCGCCTGCACATCAGGGGTAACGCCAGCCTGGAACAAACCCAGCGGATATCCTAACAGGATATCAGGAGAATGTGGGTTTTACCTGTGCCATTGTCCCCCCACCAAGGTGACTTTTAAGGGTTTTTACCCCTAATCACCCAGCTTGCACGGCTTTCTAGCGGATTGTTAGGTCTGTCACAGGGTCCCCACACTCTGTGTTAGTTGAGGTACGTGGTGCGTGTGGTGAGCACACCCCAGGCTTCGGCGGCGAGTGCAACGACGAGTGCTGCGATCGTCGTCACGCCAAATGCTCGATGGTCGTAGAAGTCGAATCCACGGATCCACAGCAGGAAGATTGCGAGCAGCCCCATCTTCAGTAGCCAGCCGCCGAGGACAACTGCCATGGTGGTGTTTGGGGATGAGTTTGAGGTTGCGAGGACAGACACCGTGGTTGCGAGTACGAACGCACCGCCGACGGCGACTCCCATCAGCGCGGCCCAGATGCCGGGCAGTTCGCGGGTCGCGCCCCATGCCATGAGCGAGACGACCGTAAGCACGACGAGTGCCCATCCCGCGACCTTCAGTGCGCGGATGAGCGGCTGACGATGATCACTGACCTGGGACGTGTCATTGACTTCGAGCGGTTCCATGCTGGGTCATCCTACAGACTGAGCAGGGTTGCTTTTCGACGACGCCACCGCACCGTCCCCACCACGCCGCGGGCCAATCTTGCCTTCCGCAAGTGGAACCAGAGTGAGCACGAAAGAAAAAACAAGCGCGACAACGGTGAAGATCACTGCGATGCGCACCGGCACGACGGAAAAACTGACCGCGCCGAAGGCGACGGCGGAGACCCACAGGTACAGCACCAGAACAGTGCGGCGGTGCGTATGCCCAAGGCGGAGCAAACGGTGATGGATATGGCCTGCGTCTGCCTGGAACGGGCTTTGGCCGCGGGCTGTTCGTCGCACAACGGCCCAAATCAGGTCGAGGACCGGCAGGGCAATCGCGGCGAGCACGACGATGATCGGGCTAATGAGTGCTACCAGGTCTGCGGCCCCGTAGAGCGACATGTTGATCTTGCCCGATGCGGAGATCGACGCTGCGGCAAGCAGCAGCCCGATGAGCATGGCACCGGAGTCCCCCATGAAGATGCGCGCCGGTTCGAAGTTGTGGGGCAAAAAGCCGGCGCAGATACCGACGAGCAACGTGCAGATAATCGCCGGCGGGTACGCGGAGACCGCCCCGCCCTGGTCATGGAGAACTGACAGCGAATAGACGAGGATCGCCATCCCGGCGATCATGCCCAGCCCTGCGGCGAGTCCGTCGATGCCGTCAACGAAATTCACTGCGTTGATCAGCAGCACAGTAAACAGTGCACTCAAGACCATGCCCTGGACTTCATCCAAAATCAGGGTGGTGCCCTCCCCGATTGGAACGTAAAACACCGTAAAGGCAATCCCCAAGATGGACATGATGATCGCAGCAGCGAATTGCCCGATGAGTTTGGGTAACGCGCCGAGCTCGTAGAGGTCATCAACAATTCCGACAGCAACGACGGCGGCACCGCCGACGAGCACTGCAGTCATCTCTGGAGTGACTGGAGCGAACCCGCGGGTCAGTGCGGGCAGTTGCTGCGCGAGAACAAACGCGCCAGCAAACCCTGTAAACATGGCCAGCCCACCGAGCGACGGTGTTGGCTGCGTGTGAACGTCGCGCTGGCGGATCTCCGCGACGCGTCCTGTGCGCACGAGAGCTGAACGCACCACACCTGTGGCCAGGTACGTGATCGCAGCCGCGACGAGTAGCACGAGTGCGAGCTCGCGAAGTGGCACACCAGCTCCGGACATCCCCTGAAAACTCCCCCGCTACTTTCGACGCAACGACTCTGGGTCAAGCCCTAAGACTTCACCAATGCGCTCGACCGGGATCGCGCCTTCGCGCAAAATCACCGGCTGAGGCTTCGAAATATCAATGATGGTCGAAGGAGTGCCAACCTCGGCCTCTCCCCCGTCGAGGTACACGCCAATCGCATCACCAAACTGCGCCTTGGCCTCTGCTGCGGTCTGTGCCGGCGGGTTGCCGGAGATGTTGGCAGACGACACCGCCATCGGTCCGGTTTCTTGCAACAGTTCAAGTGCGAGCGGTTGGTTCGGCATGCGTAGCAGCACGGTGCCACGTGTATCGCCAAGGTTCCACGGCAGACTCGGTGCCTCAGGCACGACGATGGACAACCCACCGGGCCAGAACGCCTCCACGAGTGTCTTCGCGGTGTCGGAAAACTCCCGCACGAGCCCCTGGATGGTCGACCAGCTGCCCACGAGCACCGGCACAGGCATGTCGGGGCCACGGCGCTTGGTAGCCAACAGCGTGGCTACGGCGTCGTTGTTGAAGGCGTCGCAGCCGATTCCGTAGACGGTGTCTGTCGGCAGGACGACGCAACGGCCGGCTCGCACAGCGTCCGCGGCCGCGCGCACCGCGTCGTCGCGAACCTGCGGATCAAGGCAGTTATAGATCGCGGACATAGTGCTCCTTCATGTTCTGAAAGTTACCGGGCTAGCTTACTCGCCATGACAAACCGGGCTCGGCCGGTCAGGTCCTCGACCACACTCGGCGGGCCGAATGCGCCGTGGTCGCGCACCACATCTTGTACGGCCTCCGACGTGGAATCATCATGCTCAATGCCGAGGTGCCCTCCCGGACGCAGCAGCCTTGCGGCGACCGGAACGAGCCCCCGAATTGCATGCATCCCGTCCGCGCCGGAGAACACCGCCTCATGGGGGTCGGCGTAGACCTCCACATCTAAGTCACCGGTTTCTGGCACGTACGGCGGGTTGGTGACGACGAGGTCAACGGCACCGTCGAGTTCCCGAAGCAACTCCGGATCGGTCATATCCCCTGGGACAATGCGTATCGACGACGCGTAGTCCCCCACATTTCGCTCCAAGTATTTCCGCGCCTGAGGCGAACGCTCGACCGCGATCACCTGTGCGCGCGGGCACGCCCGGGCGATCGTGATGGCCAACGCACCCGAGCCGGAGCCTAAGTCCACGACGGTTGGGGATTCGGGCGAGGTGGTGTCGTCGCTAAGCAAATGTACCGCCCACTGAGCGAGCACTTCCGTTTCTGGCCGCGGGATGAATACCCCGGGCCCGACGGCGAGGTCGATGTCAACAAACGGTGCTGTACCGATGATGTGCTGCAACGGCTCGCGAGCCGCGCGTCGGGCAATGAGTTTGGCATAGGCCTCGTCGAAGTCCGTAGGCGCGTCGGCGAACATGAGCTGCATCGGCGGCACCCCGATCAGGTGCGCGGCGAGCAGGCGTGCGTCGACTTCAGGCGACGCAACGCCCGCGCCGGCAAGGATCTGCGCGGCGCGGGCGATGGTGTCGCGGACGCTATTCGGCTTCAAGGCGCTCCTGGCGCTCGTGCGTCTGCAGCGCCGTGATCAGGTCATCCATGTTGCCGTCGAGCACCGAATCAAGGTTGTTGGCCTTGTAGTTAATGCGGTGATCCGAAATGCGGTTCTCCGGCCAGTTGTAGGTGCGGATGCGCTCCGAGCGGTCCATCGTGCGCACCTGCGATGCGCGGCCCTCGGCCTCTTCGGCCTCCTGCTTCTCGCGCTCAATCTGGTCGAGGCGAGCCTGCAGCACCTGCATCGCACGCGCGCGGTTCTGGATCTGAGAACGCTCGTTCTGGCAGGTCACCACAATGCCGGTGGGCAGGTGCGTGATACGCACGGCTGAGTCGGTGGTGTTCACGCCCTGGCCGCCCTTACCGGAAGAACGGTAGACGTCGACGCGCAAATCCTTCTCATCGATGTTGACGCTTTCAACCTCGTCCGGCTCTGGGAAGACGTACACGCCTGCAGCGGAGGTCTGGATGCGCCCCTGCGATTCCGTCACCGGAACGCGCTGCACACGGTGCACGCCACCTTCAAACTTCAGCATCGACCACGCACCGTCACGCGACGGGGTCTTCGCCTTCACCGCGACGGTCATGTCTTTCACACCACCCAGGTCAGACTCGGCAACGTCGAGGACCTCCCAGTTCAGGCCGTGCTTTTCGCAGTACTTCTGATACATGCGAGCCAAATCGCCAGCGAACAGCGCGGCCTCTTCACCGCCTGCGCCTGCTTTGAGCTCCATGATGATGTCATCACCATCGTGCTCGTCGCGCGGCGCCAGCAGGTCAGCCAACTCCTCCTCGAGGCGCACAATCTCGTCCTCTAAGCGCTTGGCCTCCTCCGCGAACTCCTTGTCCTCGGAGGCCATTTCGGATGCCGCCTCGTGGTCATCGCGCGCCTGGTTCAGGGCGTTATTGACGTTGATGATCGGCTGCAGCTCCGCGTAGCGCTTGGAGAGCTTACGGAAGCGGTCCTGGTCACCAGCGACCTCCGGATCGCCCATTTGGGCCTGGATGCCTTCGTATTCGGCGACGTAGTCGTCGACAAGCGAAACATGCGATTTTTCTGCCATTAGGAGTAGTCCTCCTCAGTTTCGGCCTGCGCCATTGGTGCCGAGTTCGCCACACCAATGAGGAACTCGCCGTTCGTCTTGGTCTTCTTCAACTGCTTGATCAGCATGTCAATGGACTGCTGCGGATCAAGCGCAGACAGGATGCGGCGCAGCTTGTGCATGACGCGCGCCTCCTCCGGGCTCATCAGCAGCTCGTCCTTGCGGGTGCCGGACGGGTTGACGTCCACAGCCGGGAACACGCGACGCTCCGCGATCTTGCGGTCGAGCTTGAGCTCGGCGTTGCCGGTGCCCTTGAACTCCTCGAAGATGACGGTATCGCCAGCGGAACCGGTTTCCACCATGGCCGTTGCGATAATCGTCAGCGAGCCACCCTCCTCGATGTTTCGGGCAGCGCCGAGGAAACGCTTCGGCGGGTAGAGGGCGTTGGAGTCCACACCACCGGAGAGAATGCGACCCGATGCCGGCGAGGAGTTGTTGTATGCGCGACCCAAGCGAGTAATCGAGTCGAGCAGCACCACAACGTCTTGGCCCATCTCCACCAGACGCTTCGCACGCTCGATAGCGAGCTCGGCGACAGCAGTGTGCTCTGACGGCGGACGGTCGAACGTCGAGGCAATAACCTCGCCGTTGACGCTGCGCTGCATGTCGGTAACTTCCTCCGGGCGCTCATCGACAAGCACAACCATGAGGTAGCACTCCGGGTTATTCGTGGCGATCGCGTTGGCAATGTTCTGCAGAATCGTCGTCTTACCAGCCTTCGGCGGCGACACGATCAGTGCGCGCTGCCCCTTACCGATCGGCATGACCAGGTCGATCACACGCGTGGTCAGAATCTTCGGCTCAGTTTCCAGACGCAGACGACGGTTCGGGTACAGCGGGGTGAGCTTGTGGAACTCCTTGCGTCCCTTCGCATCCTCCGGAGTCTGGCCGTTGATCGTGTCGACGCGAACAACCTGGTTGTAGCTACGACGGTTACGGCCGTTACCCTGCTGGTGCGACTGCCCGTTGGCGCGCACCTGACCGGTTACCGCGTCGCCGGAGCGCAGACCCGACTGGCGGACCAGGCGCTGCGGCACGTAGACGTCCGAGTTGGACTGGCGGTAGCCCGTGGTGCGGATGAACGCGGAGCCGTTGTCCTGCACATCCGCGATACCCGCAACCTCCTGCAGGTCCTCCGGATCGAAGTGCTGCTCGTTGCCGCCACCCTGGTTGTTGTTGCCGCCGTGATTGTCACGGTTGCGATTACGGTTACGACGACCGCGACGCCCACGACGACCGCCACCCTGGTGGTCGTCATCGTTATCGTCGCGGTGGTTGTTGCGGCCGCCACGGTTGTTGCCGTTGTTGCCGTTGTTACGGCCACCGCGGTCGTTATTGTCACGGTTGTCGCGGTTATCGCGATTGTCGCGGTTCTCGTCGCGGTTGTCGTCGCGGTTGTCCGTGATCTCGGATTTCTCGGACTTCTCGTCCTTGCCGTCCTTGGCATCGCTCGCGTCGCCACCCTGCGCATTGTCCTCATGCTGGTGACGCGCACGGTTTCGACGAGCACGGCGCGCTGCGGAACGCGAAGCTCCCCGCGAATCGTCGTCATTGGAATTGTCGGCCGACTTGTCAGCGTTTTCTGCAGGCTTGTCGGCCTTGTCGGCCTTGCGCTCTGCACGCTCGGAAGCAGCTGGCGCCTCCGCGTTATCGGCCTCCGCCTTCTGCGGTGCAGCCTTCTTGGGAACCTGGCCGGTAGTAATTGCCTGGATCAACTCCCCCTTACGCAGCCCCGAAACGCCCTTCAGGCCTTTCTCGGCGGCAATTTTGCGCAGCTCCGGAATCTTCATAGCGGCCAAGTCTGCCGCGGTACCGGTGTCGGTCACGTGTGTCCTTTCGTCGCTCAACCAGCAGGTTCTCGCGTAGTTAACACGCGACGGTGCATGCTGGAAGCGGTGCGTTTCATCGGGATTGGACTGAAGTAAAACTTTGTAGCCCTGCCGGATCTCACGGGGTGCGGGAGCAAAAATCGCCGCTGTGCCCGCCATCGCATCCCCACCTGGGACAACCCCTGCCGGGTGCGGTTCGCACGATCCTGCGCAAAGTGTAGCGCATTTGCGTCCGCGGTTTAATCCGGGGCGTGTCGCATTGCTTCGCTAACATTGCCAACATGCTTTCAACGATGCAGGAAGTGCCCTTTTCCGTCGCACGCATTCTCGAATACGGCAGGACTGCGCACGCGACAACGAAGTGCACCACATGGCGCACTGATGGCGCGGAAGAAACGACGTTCGCCGAAATCGGCGCCCGCGCTTCGGCCTTCGCCCACGCCCTGCATGATGACCTCGGCATTGATAGCGATCAACGCGTCGCCACCATGCTGTACAACTGCTCTGAGCACCTCGAGGTGATGTTCGCCGTCGCTGCCAAGGGCGCTGTGTTTACGCCGCTAAATATCCAGTTGATGACGGACCAGATCGCCTACGTTGCCAACCACTCCGAGGCTGAACTGATCGTTGCCGATCCGCGGCTTGCGGAGAAGTTAGGCAACGTTGTGGAGCTTTGCCCCAAGGTTCGCGCGGTGGCATTTACAGGTGCCGAACCGATTACAGACGCCGCGGCGTATCTGCCAGAGCATGTCGCTGTGTACAGCTACGAGGAGCTTCTCGACGGCCGCTCGACAAAGTACGACTGGCCCGAACTCCCGGAGAACACCGCCGCTGCCTTGGTCTATTCAACAGCAACGACCGGCGCACCGAAGGGCGTCGCCTACTCCCACCGCGCGTTGTGGCTAGAAGCGACCGGTCTTCGCGCAACGGACTCACTAGCGGTCACTCACGGTGAGACGTTTTTGTGCTGCATCCCGATCTACCACGTGCTCAGTTGGGGCGTACCGTTCGCAGCTTTTCTCGCGGGCACTCCCCTGGTTCTGCCCGATTCGGACGTGTCTGCCCCGACACTGGCAAAACTTATCGCAAGCACGCACCCGCGCGTGGCACACGGCGTGCCCACCTTGTGGATCCAGCTGATGGTGCATTACCTGCACAATCGCCCGGAACGAATGAGTCTGCAGGAGATCTTCGTCGGCGGTTCTCCTGCCCCACCGGCGCTGATCAAGATGTGGGAGGAACGCTACGGCGTGGACATCGTCCACTGCTGGGGCATGACGGAAACCACCACGGTCGGCACCGTGGCGCGTCCGCCATCGGGCGCTTCTGGTGAGGCGCGCTGGTCCTACCGCATTTCCCAGGGACGCTTTGCCCCGTCACTGGAATACCGCGTGGTCAACGATGGCCAAGTCATGGCGTTTAACGACTTGACCCAGGGTGAGATTCAGGTCCGTGGCAATATGGTCGCCGCAGGCTACTACCACTCACCCACGCAAGAACCGGGCGAGATCGCTTCCACCTTCCGGGGCGAAGAAGTTGATGACGTGCGCGCACACTTCACTGCCGACGGCTGGCTGCGTACCGGCGACGTAGGCACCGTCACCAACGCCGGGTTTATGACGCTCTACGACCGTGCCCGCGACGTCATTCGCTCCGGCGGCGAGTGGATCTACTCCGCACAGGTGGAAAACCTCATTATGGAGTCCGAGGAAGTCGTCGAATGCGCAGTGATCGGAATCCCGGACCCCAAGTGGGGTGAGCGACCGCTGGCGGTAACCAAGCTTCTCTCGGGCATTGAGCCGACAAAGGAGACTGCCGCACGACTCCGCGAATCGCTCGCAGACACGTTGCCGAAGTGGATGGCGCCTGAGTATTGGACGTTTGTGGATTCAATCGACAAAACGTCCGTAGGCAAGTTTGACAAGAAGGACCTGCGCAAGCACCTGCAGCGCGAGGAGTTCGACATCATCGCCTTGCCCGGCCCAGGCAGCCGGCCGAAGGCGACGTCGTAAAGCAATATGCTCCTACTACCGGGTCTCTTGCGCCCGGTTGCGGCTGAACATAAAGACCACCGCACCGATGACCGCGAGCAACAACACTCCAAGGCCGCCGAGTAGCGGCAGGGAGAGCCCGCCCGCTTCCTCCTCTGCGAGGACTTGCTCGGTCTCCTCGGCTGCCTCGGTAGTCTCCTCCACCGTCTGCTGCTCATCCGTGCTCATTGCACCGTCGAACTTGATCGGCTCATCAGACGGCTCCGGGCCGTCCTCGTAGGTGGGGGTCCAATCCGGACCACCATTGAACGGTTGACCATCCACTATCACTGCGAACTCGTACGGCTGCTCCACACCGGCGATCCCATCTTCAAGCTTGGAATTCATCGCAAAATTTAAGTAGTAGTAGCCCTGGTAAGACTTGCCTATGTCGTTTGCAACCTGTGCGTAATACTTCGGCGCAATTGGATCACTCTCTTTCGCGTCGTCGTAGACATTGAGGCTCCCTTCTCCCGAAAGCTTGCGCTGCGAGTCATAGATGCCCACTTTGATTACATCTGCATCCTCCGTCACAGATTCTGGTGTCTTCATCTTCACCACCGGGCGCTGCCCCCACTTCACTGGAATCTTGTAGAAGCGGTATTCACCGGGAACGATCTTGTCGGAATACGTACCTTCGGTGATCTCAATAGCGTCGTTGAAGCCGGTGCCTCCCTTGTTCTCCTGCGGGGTGCCAAACGGGACGTCGCCGTCATAGAACGAGGGAGCAATAGGACCATTGGACCATTCAGTTTTCTGCTCCTGGTCAGGGTTCGGCACGTAGAACACGTTCACCTCGAGGTCCAAGGCATCGTCAATCGGTTGCCCTTCTTGGTAGACCTGGGTAGCAATGAGCCACGAGCTCATATCGCAATCGTTGTCGCTTCCGCCACGTTCCAGCGAGAACCGGTAAGGATTCATTAACAAGCTGGCCTCGCCGAGAATTCTGCTGTCGCCAATTGCGTTGCTCGCCGTGCCACAATCAGGGTCGTTTTCGTTGGTTGCCTCCGGCACCTCGAGGAAGATCTCGGTTTCCTGGATGTTGCCTTCCGTCTGCCAGATTGGGGTCATCGTGATCAACGCGTTGTGCCCCTCCGGCACGGACACACGGAAGTAACGGTTCTTCTTCGCATTCGTATCCGGGGTGACCTTCGTTCGGTACTGCCCCTCGCCAAACCACTTGGCGTCCCCGGGCGAATCCGCAAACTCAAACGGTGTGCCCTTCACCTTGTATTTGCCGATGTCGCGCTGCGCCAGAAACTTCAACGACTGCGCCAAACTACCAGCATCCCCAGCCTCCAAGAACTGGCCATTGCCGGCGTCCGCGATGCACTGCAGTTCCTTGCGTGCTTCCTCATCAACCTGGAACCCCACCGTGTGAATCGCTAGATCAACACCATCTTGCGCCAACTCCTTGGCTACCTCACACACTGGCGGCGGCGCACACGAGTCAATGCCGTCAGATACCAAAATGATCGAACGCTGCCCCTCGCTCCCGAGCTCCTCCGCCGCCTTGCGCAACGAATGACCCATCGGGGTATACCCCTTCGGCTCTAACCCGTTGATCGCCGAAGCAAACTTCCCCCGATCAATCCACCCCACCGTGGCTAGAGTCTCCACATCCTTGCACCCGCGCTCGCGATTGTCCGGAGCATCCGACTCATTCGCCCCATAAACCATCAACCCCATATTCGCCGTATCCGGCAGCGAATCCACCAACTCATTGGCCGCCTTCTTGGCCGAATCCATACGCGTACCCCCAGCGTCAGCCGCAAGCATCGACGACGACGCATCCAAAATCAGCATCGCCCTGCCATCAGCCGACCCGTCATCGGCCTCCGCAGACGTTGCCTGCGACGATGTCGACGTCGTTGACGACGACTGCCCCCACGCCACCGGCGCCCACGCAAGACAACAACACACTGCAACCAGCAGCGCGAGAACAACCCTCACGCCCTTCTGCGAAACTGACCAACTCATTCGAACACGCCCTTCGCTTGATGTGTGCAGAATCACGTCCGACAATAAAAGAAACCCACCACACTCGCAGGGCTGATCCGTGCTCCTCGGGACTTACACGGTTTCTACCTGATGCACGAGGCGTTTCGCCCCGTCATAATGCCGCACAAAAACGATGCCCCGGGGTACGCATGTGCACCCCGGGGGATCAAAGCACTTGCACTAATCGTGCAGCAGTTCTGCGGTCACCGGTCCTGCGACGTCGAGTTCGATGACGCGGAGGCCGGCGGCGCGGGCGTCGTCGAGAAGCGCAGGCTCAATGGGCTCAGTGATGAGTACGAGTGCGGTCGGACCTGCGCCAGACAGGTATGCCGCGTAGCCGCGGTTGCGCAGGCGGTTGACCCACTCCGCGGTCACCGGAAGGACGTCGGCGCGGTACGGCTGGTGCAGGCGGTCGCGGGTGCCTTCAAACAGGAGGTGCGGGTGGTGCTGCAGCGCAGCCGTCATCACAGCGGTGCGCGAGACGTTGAAACGCGCGTCTGTGTGGGTGACGTGGCTCGGCAGGACCTTGCGCACCGCATTGGTGGATGCGTGGAAGTCCGGGACGAGGGCTACGGCCTTGATGGACTCGTCGACAGGAATGCGCACGGCGCGGTAGGACGGCTTCGAGCGGCCGTCCACAGGAATGTCGGTCCAGGACACCACTGCCCCGCCGAGCACGGATGCACCCGCGTTATCCGGGTGGCCCTCAAACTCGGACGAGAGCTGCACGACGGTGTCCTCATCCAGCGGCGAGCCCGCGAGCGTATTCGCAGCGACGACACCTGCGGCTGCCGCGGCAGCAGACGAGCCCAGACCGCGCGACTGCGGGATCTGGTTGTGGCACACCACGCGCAGACCCGGCACCCCCACATCCGCGGCAATCAGACCAGAGTTGATCGCCTTGACGATCAGGTTCGAGCTATCGCGCGGCAGATCGTCGGCTCCCTCGCCGAAGATCTCCACTTCGAGGCCAGACTCGATGACTTCTACCTCGAGCGTGTCGTAGATGCTCAGCGCCAGGCCGAGGGTGTCGAAGCCGGGACCAAGGTTCGCGGACGAACCTGGCACCTTCACTCGTGCTTTCAGGCCTACTTCAAGATCGGTTGCCATGACGGAGTGCTCCTTTAAGCGTCGAGGCGGATGACGGAGTTGACGGCCTTCACATCATCGTGGCCGGTGAGCTCTTCGACGATGCCGTTCAGGGCAGCTTCACGTGCGCCGTGCGTGACGACGATCAGGTGTGCCTCGTCGCCAGACTCCTCCTGACGGACCGCGGAAAGCGACACCCCTGCCTTAGCAAAGCGAGCCGTGAGGTCTGCGAGCACGCCGACGCGGTCGTTGACGGTCATGTTGATGTGGTAACGCGTGGTCACATCGTCAAACGCCACAATCGGGTAGTCCGCGTACGGGTTCTCCGCCGGCGCACGGCCACCGTGGACCTTGTTACGGGCTGCACCGACCAGGTCGCCCAACACGGCGGAAGCGGTTGGGGCACCGCCGGCGCCGTTGCCGTAGAACATCAGGCGGCCGGCTGCTTCTGCCTCGACGAAGATGGCGTTGTAGCTCTTGTCCACCGTTGCCAGCGGGTGCTCGTTCGGCACCAGCGTCGGGTGCACACGTGCGTTAATGCCGGTGGTGTTGCCGTTTTCGTCCAAGAGACGCTCACAGATGGCCAGCAGCTTAATCGTCTGGTTGGACTTCTTCGCTGCCGCGATGTCGTCTGCGGTGATCTTGGTGATGCCCTCGCAGTGGACGTCGTCGAACGTCACACGGGTGTGGAAGCCCATGGACGCAAGGATCGCTGCCTTGGAGGCCGCGTCGTGGCCTTCGACGTCCGCAGTCGGGTCAGCCTCGGCGTAGCCCAAACGGGTTGCCTCAGCCAGCGCCTCCTCGTAGCTCGCGCCGGTGGAAGCCATCGCGTCCAGGATGAAGTTCGTGGTGCCGTTAACAATGCCGGAGATGCGCTGCACCTGGTCGCCCGCGAGCGAACGGCGCAGCATGCCGACCACGGGGATCGCGGCAGCGACGGCTGCTTCGTAGTACAGGTCGACGCCGGCTGCGTTCGCAGCATCAGCCAACTCGGAACCGTGCGCTGCGACGAGCGCCTTGTTTGCCGTCACCACCGACTTTCCAGCGTTGAGTGCTTCGAGGACCAGCTGGCGCGGGTAGTCAATGCCACCGATAAGTTCGACGACAATGTCTACGTCGTCGCGTGTGACCAGTTCGCTCGCATCCGCAGTCAAGTAAAGTCCCTGGACTTCAGGCGCGTCCTTGTGCTTGTCCACGTCGGAGACAGCCACGCCACGGACCTCGATCGGGCCACCGATGCGGTTTTCCAAGTTCGAGGAGAATTCGCTGAGCAGGCGCAGCACTTCCGTGCCCACGGTGCCCTTGCCCAACACGGCAATACCCACCGGGGTGCCGATGCCCTTGCCGGGGTAGTTTCCGTTGATGCCTTCAGCGCTGGCAACTGTCATGGTCAGGATGCTCCTTTTCGTTGCTGCAAAGTACAGGTTTGAACCGCTTGGTCTACTATCGCTTAAGCAAGCACTCAGGTCAATTAATATTCGCGGGCCAACAGGTCTTCCACAGTCTCGCGGCGCACCATCGGGGTGATCTGTCCGCCGCGCACGGACACGACAGCCGGACGTCCAAACGCGTTGTAATTCGAAGCCATGGAGTAGCAGTACGCGCCAGTCGCAGCCAACGCAATGAGATCGCCGGAGGAAATATCATTCGGCCACTTCGCATTCTCTACGAGAATGTCGCCGGACTCACAGTGCGAACCAACCAGGCGGGTATCGGTGTTGTCACCGTCGACGAAGCGGTTGACCACGCGGGCGTCGTAAAGCGCCCCGTAGAGCGCAGGGCGAATGTTGTCGCTCATGCCACCATCGACCGCGATGTAGCGACGAGATGTAGTGAACGAAGTATCGACGTCCTTAATCACACCCGCGGTGTACACCGTCACCGCAGAAGGACCAGCAATCGCACGTCCCGGCTCCACAACCACAGTCGGCGCGGCGATGCCGAGCTCGTCGGCGACATCCTGCACGGAGGCAAGCAGGTCGCGCGCAACCGCTGCGACGTCGAGCGGCTGCTCCCCTGACATATAAGCAATGCCGTAACCGCCGCCCAGATCAAGGTAGCCAAGCGCGACACCGCAGGTCTTCCACACTTCTGCGTACAGGCCGAGCACGCGCTCTGCAGCCAGTTTGAAGCCTTCAGCGTCGAAGACCTGGGAGCCGACGTGGCAGTGCAGGCCGGTCAACTGCAGCGAATCTGAGTCAATTGCTGCCACGGCCGCAGCAAGTGCGTCGCCAGTGGCCAGGGAAATGCCGAACTTCTGGTCTTCGTGGCTCGTCGCAATGAACTCGTGCGTGTGCGCATCCACGCCGGGCTTCACTCGGATGAACACATCTTGGATGACACCGGCCTCGCGGGCGACAGCTTCCAGTTGCGCTAACTCCTGGTGAGAGTCGATGACCACATGCCCCACGCGCGAATCCACGCATAGGCGCAGAAACTCGTCGGACTTGTTGTTGCCGTGAACAGTGATGCGTTCCGGCGGGAAATCGGCTGCAAGTGCGATGCGGAGCTCGTTTTCACTCGCCACATCGAGGGCAAGACCTTCCTCATCCACCCAATGTGCAATGTGTCGGGTCAAAAAGGCCTTCGACGCGTAGTGCACATTTTCCGGCGCACGGAATGCTTCCGCCATGTCGCGGCAGCGAGAGCGGAAATCGTCCTCATCCACGACGACAACCGGGCTGCCGTATTCGGCGACGATCTCAGGCAGTGGCACACCAGCGATGGTCACTACCCCGTCTTCTTCACGCTTGGCGTTTCGCGGCCAAACGTGTGTGGGCAGTTCGTTGAAGTCGCCCTCGTCGGTGCTGTACGGGGTGGATACGAAAACAGTCATTACATCCGCTCCGGGGCGCTCACGCCGATCAGGCCCAGCGCGTTTGCAATCACCTGGCGTGTCGCCATCGCAAGTGCGAGACGTGCCGTGTGGATCGGCTCCGGCGCCTCGCCGGCCTTCGGCAGGATCTGGCAGGAGTCGTAGAACTTGTGGAAGGCGCTGGCCAACTCTTCGGTGTAGCGGGCAATGCGGTGCGGCTCGCGCAGCTCCGCGGCGGCGCGCACGACTGCAGGGCACTCACCGATCGTGCGGATCAGGTCGCCTTCCTTCTCGTGGGTCAGCAGGCCCAAGTCGATGTCCGCGACGTCGGGCAGCGTCACGCCGGCTTCCTTGGCCTTACGCTCAATCGAGCACAGGCGCGCGTGGCCGTACTGGACGTAGTATACGGGGTTGTCGGAGGACTGCTTCGTCCACAGATCTAGGTCGATATCCAGCGAGGAGTCCACAGAGGAGCGCACCAGCGAGTAGCGCGCGCCATCCACGCCAATGGCGTCGACAAGATCCTCAAGCGTGATCACGGTGCCTGCACGCTTGGACATCTTCACCGCCTGGCCGTCGCGCACTAGGTTGACCATCTGGCCGATGAGCACTTCGACGGCGTCCGCGTTGTAGCCCAGCGCCTGCGCCGCAGCCTTCAGACGTGCGATGTAGCCGTGGTGGTCCGCACCCAACATATAAATGGCAAGTGTGTGGTCGCGGTCGAACTTGTCCGCAACGTAGGCGATGTCGCCGGCGATGTATGCCGCGTCGCCGTCGGACTTGATCACCACACGATCCTTGTCGTCGCCAAAGTCAGAGGAGCGCAGCCACCACGCGTTGTCAGCCTCATACAGGTTGCCGTTTTCCTTCAGGGTGGCAATCGCCTTATCCACCGCACCCGATTCGAACAGCGAGTTCTCGTGGAAGTACACGTCGAAGTCCACGCCGAAATCGTGCAGCGACTGCTTAATCTGCGCGAACATCATCTCCACGCCAGCAGCGCGGAAGGTCTCCTGCACTTCAGCATCAGTGCCTTCGAGAGCATTGGGCTGCTTTTCGACGACCGCCTGAGCGATCTCGCGAATATAATCGCCCCCGTAACCATCCTCCGGGGTTGGATCCCCCTTGGCAGCAGCAACCAACGAACGCGCGAAGCGGTCGATCTGGCCACCGTGGTCGTTGAAGTAGTACTCGCGGGTCACCTTCGCGCCCGAAGCCTCAAGCACGCGGCCCAGCGAGTCACCCACCGCAGCCCAGCGGGTACCGCCGAGGTGAATCGGGCCGGTCGGGTTCGCCGAGACGAATTCCAGGTTCACCTTCTCGCCGGCGTAGATGTCGGAGTTGCCAAACGCGGCACCCTCCTCGAGCACCTTGGCTACCAGCTGGCCCTGGGCGTCTGCGGCGAGGCGCAGGTTAATAAAGCCGGGCCCTGCGATCTCAGCGGCGGCGATGGCCGGGTCCTCTGCCAAGACCTCTGCAAGCCAGCCTGCGAGTTCGCGCGGGTTCGTGCCCGCCTTCTTCGCCACTTGCAGTGCAATGTTGGTGGCGTAGTCGCCGTGCTCCGGATTTCGCGGGCGCTCCACAGTCACGGTGTCGGGGACAACAGAGGCGTCGAGATCATGGTCTGCAAGCACGCGCTCTGCGGCGGCTTTTACGGTGGTGGCAAGTTCTGCTGGCGTCATGGGCATGCAGTGTAATTGAGGGCTTTGACACGGGCGCATACGGATGGTCGTCGATACGCAAAGTGCGCTAATTCACATCCCCCTTGAGGGGCAAATCTTTTCACTTCGCTGCCTTGTTTGGCATATTTAGCCCATCGGGTCTCGCACGCCGAGGCCACGGTCACCCGTTTCTTTTTCCGTTCCTGTCTCGAAAGAGCCCTGTTTTATGGACCAATTCCAAATCTTCACCGACGCAGTCGGTGGCAGCACTGGTCTGTCGGCATTGGTGTCTACCCTGCCGCTGTTAACCTTCTTCATCATGCTGCTCGGCGTGAAAGCTCGCGCTCACACCTCGGGTTTTGTTGCACTTATCGTTGCAATTCTCGTGGCCATCTTCGGCTTCCATATGCCGACCGCGTTTGCCATCTCTTCCGCGTTCCGCGGTGGCCTGTTCGGCCTGTTCCCCATCGTATTCGTCATCCTGACGGCCATCTGGTTCTACCAGATCACGGTCGCTTCGGGTCGTTTCGAGGACCTTCGTCTTGTGTTCGACAAGATGGGCAACGGTGACGTTCGCATCCAGGCGATGCTCATCGCTTTCTGCTTCGGTGGCCTGCTTGAAGCCCTCGCCGGCTTCGGTGCCCCGGTTGCTATTACCGCGACGATGATTCTCGCGCTCGGCATCCCGCCACTGAAGGCCGCCACCGTGGTGCTTATTGCGAACACCGCTCCGGTGGCATTCGGCGCCGTCGCTATTCCGATTACCACCGCAGGTGACGTGGGTGGTCGTACGCTGGAGCAGACCGAGAACATCGCCGCCATCGTCGGCCACCAGACCCCGGTTCTGGCGTTCTTCGTGCCGTTCATCATTGCGCTGCTTATCGACGGCTTCCGTGGCGTCAAGGAGACCGCCCCGGCCGCAGGTGTCATCGGTCTGGCTTTCGCGATCGCCCAGTGGTGGACCTCCAACCACTTCGCCTACCAGCTCACTGACGTTATCGCCTGCATCGTCGCACTTGGCGCCGCGTTTGTGCTGCTGCGTTTTTGGCAGCCGCGCGGTGTGGAAGCCATGCGTGAGCGCCTCGGCCTCGAGCCGTACGCCGACGAAGATGGCGACACTGAAGCGCTCACCGGCAGCCGCGTCTGGATGGCACTCATGCCGTACGCAATCGTCGTTGTCGTGTTCGGCCTGGCAAACCTGGGCACCACGATTCCGACCTGGCTCAAGCAGTTCAAGATCTCGTTCCCGTGGCCAGTCATCGATGGCCAGCTGCTCAATGCTGCGGGCGAGGCGGTCAACACCGACTACTCATTCGCCTACATCAACAACCCGGGCTCGCTGATGGTCATTTCCGCCATCATCGTCTCCATCGCCTACATGGTGTTCAACGACAACGGTCGCTACAGCCTCACCTGGGGCCAAGTTGGTAAGGAGTTCGTGGACACCGCATGGAAGATGCGCTGGTCCGCCGTCACCATCATGCTGGTGCTCGCACTGGCATACGTGATGAACTACTCGGGTCAGACCGTGACCATTGGTGAGTTCTTTGCCAACCTCGGCCCGGCATTCGCGTTCTTCGCTCCGATGCTTGGCTGGGTCGGCGTGGCTGTGACTGGTTCCGACACCTCGGCCAACGCCCTGTTCGCCAACCTTCAGGTCACCGCCGCGAACAACCTTGGCCTCAACCCGGACCTCATGCTGGCTGCTAACACCACCGGTGGTGTTGTGGGCAAGATGATCTCCCCGCAGTCCCTCGCAATTGCCGCTACCGCGGTGAGCATGGAGGGCAAGGAGTCCGAGATTTTCAAGAAGGTCGTGGGCTGGTCCTTCGGCTTCTTGCTCGCAGTGTGCGTGATAGTCTTTCTGCAGTCGAACGTTCTAGAGGTCCTTGCTCCGGTCGTTCCGTAACTGCCATCCTTTTACGGTGCTCCCGAGGTCCAAGTGACCTCGGGAGTTTCGTCGTTTTCCCTGAGATTTCCCATGATAGGAGCCCGAAATGCGAGTAGCTCTGTTTTCTACTTGTATCGGCGACGCCCTCTTCCCTGACGCGCATAAGGCCTCGGCCATTGTGCTTTCCCGTCTCGGCTATGAGGTTGTCTTCCCCGAGCAACAAACCTGCTGCGGCCAGATGCACGTCAACACTGGCTACAAAGAACAAGCCGTCCCAATCATTGAGACGTACGTCGATGCCTTTGCAGACTCGTCGATTGACTACGTTGTGGCTCCTTCGGGCTCCTGCGCGGGCGCTGTCCGCGAGCAGCACGTCGAGCTTGCGGAGCGTTTCGGCTCCAAGGCGCTTGTCGACGGCGCAAAGATCGCCTCGAAGAAGACCTACGATCTCTCCGAATTCATCGTTGATGTCGCCGGCACCTACGACGTGGGCGCATTCTTCCCGCACCGCGTGACCTACCACTCCTCTTGCCACTCCCTGCGCTTCCTTAAGGTCGGCGACCGTCCGACCGAGCTGCTGCGCCACGTTGAGGGCCTGGAGCTTGTGGATCTGCCGAACTCCGAGGAGTGCTGCGGTTTCGGCGGCACATTCTCTGTGAAGATGCCTGAGGTGTCTTCCGCGATGGTGTCCGACAAGGTCCGCCACATCAAGGAGACCCAGGCAGAGTTTGTCACCGCTGGTGACTCCTCTTGTTTGATGAACATCGGTGGTGCGTTGTCCCGCCAGCACCAGGGCATCCGTGCGGTGCACATGGCTGAGATCCTCGCCTCCACCAAGGAGCACCCGCTGACCCCGACGTCTGCGGTGTACACGAAGGAGAAGATGCTGTGAAGGTTGCACTCGGACAGCCCACGATGCCGCCGTTTGCCAACGGCCCGGCTCACCTGCGTGGCAAGGAGAAGTTCCAGAAGGCTGCGCACCACGAACTTAACGACGTCACCAAGCGCCGTAATTACCAGTACGCCACCACGACCATTCGTGTGAAGCGTCAGAACGTTGTCGACGAGCTGGATGACTGGCAGCAGCTGCGCGAGGCAGGCTCCACCATTAAGCGCGACGTTGCGGCACGTATGCCCGAGCTGCTTGAGCAGTTCGAGGAGAACGTGACCAAGCGCGGTGGCCACGTCCACTGGGCTCGCGACTCCAAGGAAGCCAACGAGATCATCCAGGGCCTGATCAAGGAGACTGGTGAGGACAAGGTCGTCAAGATCAAGTCCATGGCAACCCAGGAAATCGCTCTGAACGACGAGCTGGAAAAAGCCGGCATCTTCGCTCAGGAAACTGACCTTGCAGAGCTGATTGTGCAGCTCGGCGAGGACTTCCCGTCCCACATTCTCGTCCCGGCGATCCACCGCAACCGCGCGGAGATCCGCGACATCTTCGCCGCGAAGATGCCGAACACGGACGAGACGCTGACCCAGGAACCTGCCGAACTCGCAGAGGCTGCACGTCAGTACCTGCGCCAGCAATTCATGGAGGCAAAGGTTGCCATTTCCGGCGCCAACTTCGGTTGCGCCGATACCGGCACCGTCTCCATCGTCGAGTCTGAGGGCAACGGCCGTATGTGCCTGACGCTGCCGGAGACGCTTATCACCGTGATGGGCATTGAGAAGCTCCTGCCGAGCTTCGATGACCTCGGTGTGTTCCTGCAGCTGCTGCCGCGCTCCTCTACCGGTGAGCGCATGAACCCGTACACCTCCCTGTGGTCCGGTGTGACCGAGGGCGACGGCCCGCAGAACTTCCACATTGTTTTGCTGGACAACGGTCGTACCGCCGCAATGTCTAACGAGATCGGCCGCGAGGCACTCAAGTGCATCCGCTGCTCGGCTTGTTTGAACGTTTGCCCGGTCTACGAGCGTGCCGGCGGCCACTCCTACGGCTCCACCTACCCGGGCCCGATTGGTGCAATCCTGACCCCGCAGCTCACAGGTATCGATTCTTCGGACGACCCGAACGGTTCCCTGCCGTACGCGTCCTCGCTGTGCGGTCGCTGCAACGAGGTGTGCCCGGTGAAGATCCCGATCACCGACATTCTGTTGGAGCTGCGCTACCAGAAGGCAAAGAACGAGCCGAACCGCATGGAGCAGGCTGCGTTCGCGTCGCTGGCTCAGGTGTGGGGCCGCAGCAACGTGTGGAACCGTCTGGTCCGCATGGTTGCGCTTGGTCGTGTGCTCGGCGGCTTTAACGGCAAGATCGAGACCATGCCGCCTCCAATCTCCGGCTGGACTGGCTACCGCGATGTTGCGGTGCCGCCGAAGAAGTCCTTCCGCCAGTGGTGGGAGACGGACGAGGCGAAGCGTCTGCTGTCCGAGGCACGTGAGCAGGGCATTCCGAACGGCCAGAAGGTCAACACCAAGCCGATCGAGGAGGAGAAGTAAATGACTACCACTACTGGTAATGCTGCAGGCTCCCCCGCCCGCGACTCCCGTAACGAGGCTGCGAAGCGCGAGATTCTCAAGCGCATCCGCAACGCGCACAAGCTCTCTAACGTTCCGGAGCATGTCGAGGTGGTCCGCGAGTACCGCACCACGTCCGACATCAAGGGCGACGAGCTGCGCGAAATCCTTATCGACCGTCTTGTGGACTACAAGGCTGACGTTGTGGAAACCACCGAGCAGACGCTTGGCGACGACCTGCTGAAGGTGCTTGCAGACCGCAAGTGCAAGGACGTTGTCTACGCACCGGGCCTGGATGCCTCCCTGTTCGACGGTTTCTCCGGCACTGCCCGTCCGGATGACGTCACGTCGGATCCGCGTGCGCTGGGCGATGTGGACGCCGTGGTGACGGATTCCCACGTCACCTCCGCGCAGACCGGCTCGATCGTGCTGGAGGCTGGCGACGTGTGCGGCCGCCGCGCGCTGTCTCTGGTTCCGGACCGCCACATCTGCATCGTGCGTGCAAATTCCGTGGTCTACGGTGTGCCAGAGATGATCGCCCGTATCAACCCGGAGCACCCGGCCACGATGATTTCTGGCCCGTCCGCTACTTCTGACATCGAGCTCGTGCGCGTCGAGGGCGTGCACGGCCCGCGTGACCTCATCGTCATGGTCGTGAAGTAACACTCCCTCTTCCCCGGCGCCTTCGCCGGGGCGAGATACACGAAATGGCCGGTCCCTTTTGGGGCCGGCCATTTCGCTGTCATTGTTTCCCGTGTCACGCCGTTCCCGCGGCGCACAATCATTATGAAACACCGGTGTTGAGAAACCATGGCGTGTGGCTGAGAGTGTCCTGAGGGTTTCGTCGTGAAGCGCTGCACCAATTTCTTCTGCCCACACACGGGGTGCTAGTGTGATCGGCATTGTCTCCGTAGCTCAGTGGATTAGAGCATTGGTTTCCGGTACCAAAGGTCGCAGGTTCGAATCCTGTCGGGGACACGCTGTGTTATCTCGAGACATCGTTCCTTCGGTGTCTCGAGATTTTTGTTTGTGGGGTCGTTCCGGGAGTGCAATTCACAGCCCCCTCTTTTGTCGCGCCCGTTGACACGCGGGCGGTATTAGACTTTTTGTTGTCAGGAGGCTTCGGAATGGGCTCTCGGTTCGAAATGGGCTTTGGCGGCGCACTTGCCGCAAGAGAAGAGAATGGAGCGCCATGGGTTCCGCCATGGTGGCAGAGATTCGTGATCGTCCCCTTGGCCGTCCCCGCCATGTATATCGTGTTTCCTGTTGACAGGGATCATTTCAACCTAAGCAACTTACTCAAACCGGCCGCGTGGACACTGGGGGTCTACTACATCGTCATTTTGCCAATCTTTGACCTCCGCAGGTATCGCTGGGATAAGAAACACGACGAGTAGCAATAAAGGTGACATCTTGAACGCTTCGACATCCATCGCCTACCACCTCCTCGGACGCGCGTATCGACGACCCGCCACACCGCCCAACACTGACAACCCCACTCCACCCCGGCCGGCATGGTGGCGTCCGTTGATTGAACTCGTCATCGCTCTGGTGCTTTTGGTCACGCTAACGAGCGCGGCGATCGGCCTGTTCTACCTGTACGAGAAGATCGCCCATCCTGAGGTCAGCGCGTTCGCGGAATACTCGTTTTTGGAGCATCCGTATCTCGCAGCTGCAACATTTATTGGGTGGGTGGCGATGATCCCCGCGGGGTTCATCGCTGCCCGAGTGACAGGCCGCGACCCCCGTGCGCTGTGGTCCAGGGAACTGCGCTTTAGGTGGCGCAGCTTCGGGCTCGCCTTGCTACCCGCCCTGCTGTTCCTCGGCGCCGAGGGCATCTACGCGGTGGTTATCTCGGACCGGTCCCAGGCGACTTTTACTCCTATGAATGTCGCTGCACTGGCCGTCATCGTCGCGATGGCACCGCTCCAGTCGCTGTCCGAGGAACTCTTTTTCCGCGGCTCGCTTGTGCAGATCACCGGCCAGTGGTTCTCCTCCGCCGTGATTGCGTATCTGCTGCCGCTCCTGTTTTTCCTGTCGGGCCACCACTACGGGTGGCAAGGCATGGTCAGCGTTACCGTGTTCGCGCTGTGCGCCACCTTCCTCACTCACACAACCGGTGGTATTGAAGCGGCGGCTGCGGTGCACGCCGTTGGCAACACGTTCGCCTACGCGCCGGACGCATTCGGTGTGGACGGGGTTGACTTGGCGGTGTCGTCGTCAAGCGATCTTGCGATCTCTGTAGTGGCCACCGTGGCGGCGACCGCCGGAGCGTATCTGCTCATTAAGCGAGCTACTTCTCAACCAGCAAATTGCCGGTCAAACAATTGTTGACGTGTCACCATTACTCCGTTACAGTCGGCGCCACACGTAACGACATCGAATAAAGGAGACGCAATGACTAACCTGACCGGTACTTACAACCTCGACCCTGCCCACTCCACCATCGGCTTCACCGTGCGCCACGCGATGGTGACCAAAGTCCGCGGCGAGTTCACCGACTTCGATGCAACACTAACCATCGCCGAGAACCCGGCCGAGAGCACCGCGACGGGCACTGTGCGCACCGCGAGCGTCGATACGAACAACGCTGATCGTGATGAGCATGTGCGTGGCGACGACTTCTTCGCCGTCGACAAGCACCCGGAAATGACGTTCACCGCCACCGAGTTCAACATCGATGAGTCGGGAAACGGCTCCGTCACTGGCGACCTCACCATCAAGGGCACCACCAAGCCGATCACGTTTGACGTCGAGACGTTTGGCGTCGAAGAGGATCCGTTCGGCAACACACGCATCGGCTTCGAAGCTCGCACCACCATTAACCGCACGGACTTCGGCATCGACTTCCAGGCACCGCTGAACTCCGGCGGCATGCTGGTCAGCGAGAAGGTCGGCATCGAGATCGAAGGCTCCGGCATCAAGCAGTAGCCCTTATACTCGCCGCCATGGAGCGGAAAGTGTTTACCCGCCATCCAGGCGGTCTACCCGCGGCATTCGTCGCGGGTTTCGTCATTGTGGCAGTCGTCGTTGCAGCGTTGAGCGGCGAACTCTACGGTGCGCTGTTGTTTGGATTCGTGGTGGTGCTTTGGGGGCTCTGGATTTTCTCCCGCAAAGTGGCGCTGGTTCTTGACCACGACTCCCTCACCACCACCCTTGGCAGCCGATCCAGAACCATCTCATATTCGGACATCAAGGACGTGCGCCCCGGAGAAGAACCCAGCCTGATCCACTTCACCGGTATTGCCATGCTGACCGACCAGCCGGACCGCTACGCCGATGCGGACGCGTTCACCCTCGGCGGGCCCACGGTGCGCATCTGTGTCCGCAATGCAGATGACTGCCTCGTTGCCGTGGCGGATCAAGACCACGTGCAGCGTGCAATTCGCGAAAGAATCGGCGCGTAGCGTGGCGATAGCTGACAACTCCGGTAGATTCGGTTAAGCGAAACCTTAGGTATGGAGAAAAGGAGCCTGGCTATGTTGAAGTCGGTCACGAGACGCGTCGTCAAGCGAAGTGCTGCAGCACTCGGCGCGCTGGCACTCACCTTGTCACCACTGACCGCAACCCCTGCTCACGCGCAGCCGACTTCCCCTGTCATTACGTGGGAGTCGTGCCCGTTCTACGTTGATGCCAAGGGCGCACAGTGCGGCCGCATTTTGGTGCCCATGCACTACGACAACCCCACGGCTGGCGACATCTCCGTTGGCTTTATCAAGATCCCGGCTCAAAATCCGGGTGCACGTCGTGGCGCGATCTTCGGCAACCCAGGCGGGCCTGGTGGCGATGCTTACAGCTTCTTCGGCATGAACGAAGGCATGAAGTGGCCGCAGGAGATGCGCAACGAGTGGGATCTCGTAGCGGTACAACCGCGTGGCCTGATTGGTTCTACTCAGTTGAAGTGCGCTGACCCTGCAATGAACGGCCCTGCCGACATAGCGAAGCTGACATGGGACGCCACGGTCACCCAAGGCGGACTCACCCGCGAACTGTGCGAGAAGCCTCGTCCGGGCTACACCAAGACGATCACCACCTACAACAACGCCCGTGACTGGGACATGGTCCGCTGGGCGCTTGGATACGACACCATCTCAATCATGGGCTTGTCGTACGGCACGTACTTGGGCTCGGCGTACGCGTCGATGTTCCCCAACCGCACCGACAAGGTCGTCCTCGACTCCGCGATGAACCCGAACGACCAGTGGTCGAAGATCCTGCTGGACCAAAAGGGCGGCTACGAACGTGCACTAAACGAGTACTTCGCGTGGGTCGCCGCAAACGACGCAAAGTACCGCATGGGCAATACCCCACTGAAGGCGTACCAGTACTGGTCGAACGTGGTCGTCGCACAGTCCGGCACTAACCCGACCGTGACCCCACCGCCAGCCCGTGTGGGCGACCTTCCGCCTGCACTCGCGTTTGCCGGCCAAGCGGGCGCAGACGCTATGTCGGCTGCCGGCAAGGCCCGTGTAGAGGGCGAAGGCATTATCTCCCGCATGCTCAACCCGGGTGCGAACCAGGTGTCATCACCGCTGCTGCTGGCCACTCGCAATGTGCTGCCCTCGCCTGCGGACTGGGACTCGCTTGCACGGCTCACCAATGGCTCGCTAAAGCAAGACCAGGCCAAGCCGGCGCCTGAGTTGATGAAGTTCCTCCAAGACGAGTCCATCGCCCGCAACGAGTTGCTCGCCGTGCAGACCTGCAACGAGAACATCGCTGCGCCGGACTACGGCCTTATTCCGGAAGCGTTTTGGGCCAACCAGACCGGCGAGGTCATCACCGCCCCTGCTCTGCAGTTCGGCTCTGGTGTGACCTGCAACGGCGCAGCGCCAGTCACGGGCAAGGTGGCGCTCAACGGTTCGAAGCTGAAGACTCGTCCACTGCAGATCAACGCCACGCGTGATCCGCAAACCATGTATGCGGGACGCTTCGGCATCGCCCAGCCGATGGGCTCGCACGTGGTGACGGTTCACGGCCCGGGCCACGGTCACGTCGGGCGCGGCAACCAGGCTGTCGACCGTCAGGTTGTCGAATACCTGCGCACCGGCAACCTTGGACCGGTTGATCAGCCGGGGTACTTCAACCAGGGATAGCCCCGCGCATAGGCGTCAGCCCGTGATGGAGTTCGTAGCGACGAACCACATCACGGGCTGCATTATTTTCTAAAACTCTGTGTTTTAGAACTCTGCCGGCATGATCATCCAAGCAACGATGTATGCCAACAGGCCCGGCATTACCCCGGCGAGTACCAGCAGGATGAAGACCACGCGAACGAGGGTGGAGTCCACCCCGAAGTATTTCGCGATGCCACCGCATACGCCCGCGATGTACTTATCAGTCATCGACCGTTCAAGTCGTTTCGGAGTGTTACTAAAGTTCTGGGAGCTATTCATATAAGACATGCCTCCATCAAACTCCGCTTCCCTCGCTCCGGCAATGGTTCTGGAAACATGTTGCGAGATTTTTACGAACCGTCAGGGGTACGTGGGTCGACTGCGATGACATCGTTCAGCCAGGTTTGAAGTACGTGCCTTTGTTCGTCTGTCAGTTGATCAAAGATCAGACGGCGGACGGTTTCGACGTGATCCGGCACTGCAGATTCCAGGCGTGTGAAGCCTTCATCGGTGATAGTCACCAATACGCCGCGCGCATCGCCCGGACACACCTTCTTCGACACCAATCCGCGCTTTTCCATGCGTGTGACCTGGTGCGACGCACGCGAGCGGTCCCATTGCAGCTCGGCACACAGTTCGCGCAGTCGCATTGTCCGTTCTGGGGCTTCGGAAAGCACCACCAGGATTGAGAACTCGGGAGCAGACATGGCTGCGGTTTCCTGCAGCCGCTCATCGATGGCGTTATTTACCTTCTTCGAGGCAGCCAGGATCAGTCGCCAGAGGTGTTGCTCGTCCTCAGTAAGCCAGCGCGGTTGAGTAGCCATAACCGATGATGTTATCCAATCCCCTTATGAATCCCCTTTAAGTCATCCACTGCGTAGGTCCGTGCAGCCGATACGCGGTCGAATCGTTGCGGGAAACACGTGAGCACGAGCACCTGTGAGTGCTTGCCTACCTGGCTAAATAGCGAGTTCATGCGAGCGAGGCGCTCCGGGTCGGTCGCACCCAACGCGTCATCAACAACTACCGGCACAGGAGCACCTGTCCCCTCTCCGGACACCAGGTCTGCGATGGCAAAGCGGGTCAGGATTGCTAACTGCTCCTTGGTGCCTCCCGAGAGTTGATCGAGTGGCACCGTGACGCCATCGACGGTTCGGTCCGTAATCGTCAGGTCATCGCCGTAGTTGAAATCCACGCTCGGGCCGAACAGGATTCGGGCACGCTCGCGCACTGCGGCATTAAACGGTGCTGCGTAGCGCGAACGGGCAACGTCGCGGTGGCGGTGCATAGTCTCGCGTAGGAGTTTCACCGCCTCTGCCCGTCGCGTTGCACGGTCAAGGGCGGCTTGGGCGATCTCGAGCTCCGCAGCAGCATGGTCGGCTTGCTCGGCAGTACCGGTGGCCATGTCGATGTATCCGGTGAGCTCGCGGATTCGGTTCTGTGCATCGTTCTTGCGCTTCTCCAGATTGCTCAGACGTGTGGTGGCTCCCTCCAGCAGGGATGCGGCGAATTCGGGATCCGCTTCCGCCAATTCCGCCTTTAGCGCGTCAACAACCTGTTGGGATTCGGTTTCGTCTTCACGCGCTTGCTGGAGAGTTTTGTCCAAATCTTCGGCACGTGTTGTTTCCTCCGCACGGGACAGTTCCGCGGCTGCTGCAGAGGCTTCTGCTGTTTTTGCCTCCAGACGGGTCTCCAGGACGGTCAGCGTGTGTGCTGCGGTTTTGTCTGCGTAGGGTTTCAGTGCGGCTTCGGCAGCGTCCACGTCACGTTCTGCGCTAGCGAGCGCCTTTTGCGTCTCGCGCAACGCTTCCTCTGCGTCGGCTTCGTCCACCTCCGCTACGACATCGGATGCAGCAGTGTCTTTCAGCGCTGCCGCAAGCTCTTCAGCCTGTGCCGACAGTTTGGTCCGCTCGGCACGCAGTTCGTCGGCGGATGCACCGGCGAGGGTGTCGTCGAGACGCTGGCGCGCCACCTTGAGTTCGGAGGCGTACTCCTGCGTGGCGTCGCGGGCGGCACGGGCCTCATCAACACTGTCGCAACCGGTGGCGGCAAGTGCATCAGCAAATGCGCGTTCTGCCTTCTCTACGGCGCTTTGGGGATCTGCAGAGCCTTGGGCTGCGCGGAACACCACGCCGAATTCACCCAACTGCAACGTGGAGCCCTCGAAGACCGCGACGGTTTCCGTACCGTTGATGGGGCGATCATCGCCATCGACAGTGATCGTCGCATGATCTGCGGTGATCTCTAGTTTTGCCGAGGATGCGTCGCGCAGACGGCGCTGGAGTGTGACCTCGTTTTCTGCCTGTTCAAGGTCCCGAATGTGTTTGTCAGTGACGTCGCGCTCTGGCGCGTTGGAGAGCAGTTCTTTATACGCCTGCTCTACCGTGCCAATGCGTTCGAGCTGCTCGTCGATGGTCTTGAGGCGACGCTTCGCCCGTGCAAGATCCCGCAAGGTCTCTGCATGTTTGGATGCAGTGCGTGCGTCTGTAAGTCGTGTCTTCGCGCCCTCGACATCCGCAAGAAGGGTTGCTATCTTCTCCCCTTCCTCGTTACGGGCTTTTCGTGCAGGCTCAATCTCTTCACGGAGCTGAGCTTCCTCATGTTTGACCAACTCCACGCGCTTCTTCAGGGCGTTGCGGTCTGCTACATCCTGCTCAGCACGTTTGCGAGTGATCGTCGCTCGCTCGAGGCGCTCCTGGGCGGTAGCTGCCTTATCGCGGACCTGGTTCGCCGCAGCGCTTGCCTGCTCGCGCTCACGCAACTCTTGCTCGGCATCAGGCAGTTCCTTGTCGATGCTGTCGATCTCACTCTTGCGTCGCTCAACCTCATCGACGTACTGCGACAGCTGCTGCACTTCCGCTTCGTGTGTTCGCAGCTTCTCGCGGGCATCCTCTACGGCGGTAAACAACGCCGCATAGGGTGCTTTCTTCTTCGGTGGCTGCGCGTTGGTCCAATATTTTCCGTATTCGGCATCAATGGCGCGGGCGAGGTCTGAATCTTCCTCACCGGTTTCGCCTTCTCCGGCTTCCGCGTCAAGGGCACGAGAGATCGTCGGGATACCGGCAGCAGCGATCGCTGGATCGAGGTCCCCCTGGCGGAGAAACAGCGTCTGAGTAAGCGCTGTATCCAGGTGCTCGTCCAGGATCCGCAAAAGCTCATCGTCGGCTTCGCGGCCGGTGAAGTTAGCGCGGACCGGCGTGTGCACCGTCAGCTCTGATTTCTTTCCCTTGAGCCATCGCTTGCGCACGGTAAACGTGGTGCCGCCAATCGTGGCGTTGAGTTCTACCTCTGGTGATTCGTCACGTCCTGCGGGTGCAAGAGCGCGAATCTTCTTGCCGCCGCCAGTGTGACGCTCGTTGAGTACTGCATCAAGCGCGTCCAAGATGGTCGACTTGCCGGCCTCGTTGCGTCCGTGGACAACGATGACGCCTGTATCCGGCAGGTCACGCAGCTCCAGGTGCTCAATCGCACGAACATTGTCGAGGGTCAGCGAATGGATACGCATGATTAGTGGACCTCCTTAGACAGACGGAACAACAAGTTCACGGCATCGCGCGCTGTAGCCTCATCGCCAGCAACACCTATAAGCTCGCGCATCGCCTCCTTGGCGTAACCCGTCAGCGGCAAATTCTCTAGCTCTTCCTCGTCTGGCTCGAGGTGCAGGCTCATCAACCGCTCCCGCTCGTAGAGAGCGGCAAAGACCGGCTCTAACTCGTCTAACTCTCGTTGCAACGTACGGGTTGCTTCCAGGCCAAGCGTGCCGGAGAGCGCATACTTGATCACGGTCCGATCCTTCGCAGGATAGGCCTTCAGATCGTCGATAACCGCGGCAACATCGTCGGCATCGTTGACCTCCCAGAAGCGTGCTTCGAACGTCCAGGTGCCAACCGGAACCTTCTCAACCTCGACTGTGGATGTCAGACTGTCCTTCTCCACGGTCACGACTAGCGCGTTGCCGGAATCCACTTCCCCGCCCTTCGCGCCAGGTGAACGGTCGAAGTAGTCGGTGGTTTCCGGGGAGCCGGAGAACCACACTCGACCTGAGTCCGACAGTGATTGCGTGGAGTGGGTATCTCCCAACGCCACGTAATCGATCACGCCGCGATCGATTGCCGCATCTAGTTTGGCAATGTCGATAAGCGGCGCCGTCTCCTCGGTGCCATAGCCTTCTGCCTGGCCGTGGCCGACCAAGATGCGCACGTTTTCTGTCGGCTCCAGATTCCGAATCCCCTTCGCGCACAAATCCTCGGAGGCATGCTTGGCCAGCAGTGGCGCACCGACAATCTCCACGCCTTCGCGGACCTCCACGGGCGTGGAGTCTCCCAAGACCGTCACCCCATCAATGTCAGAGGTGAAATTAAAGATGGAATCCGCCACCAACGGGTCGTGGTTTCCCGGCAACAGATACACCGGCACCGGGAGATGCCGCAATGCTTCGAGTGCGCGCCCCCGCGTTTCGCGCTTGAGCGAATTGTGTTCGAACACGTCGCCTGCAACCACGATAAATTCAGCGCCACGCTCTTCGGCGATCTCGCCGAGGCGCGTCACCGCGCGGAGCCGGGCTTCGTTGAAACGCGATTGGGCGTCGGCGGACAGGAATTTTCTTGTCATGCCCAACTGCAGGTCGGAGGTGTGAATGAATGTCGTGCGCGTCATACCCACAACAACTACCACCCCATCACGACACAGCACACAATTTATTCGAACATATGAACTATGAGCGCGTGAGGTCGTCGTAAAGATCCTCGATATCTGCTACCGCGCGCAATTGGTCGATGTTGGTAAACGACACAGATTGCATCGCACGGTGCAGCAAGTGGATGTCCGAGTCCTCGATCATCGGCGCGATCTTCGGGCGTGGCAGATCGGGGAGGTCGTGGCCATCCCAGAAGTACGGCGAACCCGGCGCGGAGTTCTCGAGCGCCATGTTGTGTGATTCGCGCCGTTTGCGGTCTTCGAGCGCGTTAAGCGTGATGCCACGCATGGAGAGGATGAGGCTCGGGTCGTCGTCGATAAGTTCGGCAGCGCACTGCGCGAGCGCGACCGCGTGCTTGCAAACTTGGGCGTTGTCCGGGCAGTCGCAGTAAAACCGCACCTCGTCGGGTGAGGAGCAGAGCAGGATGTCAAGGACGTCGTCATTGAGTTCCCCGGCACGGAGGCGCTCGAGGGAACCTGCTTCGCGCACAAGCGATCCGATGGCTGTTTCGATGTCTTCGCGGCTGCGGTGTGGCAGGACGAGTGTGGTGCGGAAGGGCTCGTTTTGGCTGCCAACAACGTCTGCGTGCATGCCGTTGGTTACGGCGGTCAGCCCAAGGACGTGCCCGCCGTCGGCGTAGGTGCGGCCGCGTTTGGCGCGCGCGACGTCGGTTTGGCGCACTGCAGCGTTGAATATGCGCATCGCTGGTGCGGATAGCCTGTTGACGCGCGAGGGTTCGCTGGTCTGCGCCCCGGTTTCGGCTGGGCTGGAGACGCGTGTGCGTGCGCCGAAGTTGGCGTAGATGACGTTGTCTTCGCGTGGGCGTTTAGTCATTTTGCCCCCTGTAGCTGATCAGTTGTGCCAGATCATCGGTGTCCAGCTCGGTGATCCAGCCTTCGCCTTGGCCGACGACGGTGCCTGCGAGTTGGGTTTTGCCGTCGAGGATGTCTTGGATGGATTCTTCCATGGTGCCGCGGGTGATGATTTTGTACACGGTAACGTTTTTGTCTTGTCCGATGCGGAATGCGCGGTCGGTCGCCTGGTTTTCTACGGCTGGGTTCCACCAGCGGTCGAGGTGAATGACCATAGAGGCCGCGGTGAGGTTGAGTCCTGTGCCGCCGGCCTTCAGGCTCAGGATCATGGCGCGCGGGCCGTTTTCAGTTTGGAAATCTTCCACCATCTTGTCGCGCGCGGTTTTGCCCACGCCGCCGTGGAGGAATGGGATCTTCCCGCCGAGGCGCTCCGAAAGGTAGGGCTGGAGGATGTCGCCGAAGGCCTTGTACTGGGTGAAGATCAGGACGCGCTGGTCGGTTTCGATAGCGTTGTCCAGCAGTTCCATGAGTTTTTGTACTTTGCCGGAGCGGTGGACGCCTTTGATGGTGACTGGGGAGCCATCGCCAAGAAAGTGCGCCGGGTGGTTACAAATCTGCTTGATGCGCGTGATGGTGGACAGCACCAGGCCTTTGCGCGCAATGCCTTTTCGGTTCTGCAGTTCTTCCTGCATCGTGTCCACGAGCGCCTTGTACAGTGCGGCTTGCTCGGCTGTCATGTCTACGGCGATGACATGTTCGGCCTTTTCGGGCAGGTCGCTGATAATCGCCGTGTCAGTTTTCAGCCGGCGCATGATAAACGGCGCGGTGAGACGCTGAAGCCGCTCGCTCATCTCGAGCGCGACAGGATCTTCGCTGTGGGCCTCGATGACCTTGGCAAAGTGGTTGCGGAAAAACGACTGGGAGCCAAGCATGCCGGGGTTAACAAAGTCGAGGATGCTACGCAGCTCCGACAGTTTGTTTTCAATCGGCGTGCCGGTCAGCGCGATGCGGTGGCGTGCTGGCAGGGCGCGCACGCTTTTCGACGCCTGCGTGCCCGAATTCTTAATCGCCTGCGCTTCATCCAGCACCACGTGATCCCAACGCACCTTGGCCAGGTCTTTCACGTCGCGGGCAACCGTGCCGTAGGAGGAAATGACAATGTCCGCTTCTTCGGCCGCAGCGAACAACTCGTCACCTTTGAGCCGTCCCGTGCCGTGGTGGACCCGCACCTTCATACCCGGCACGAAGCGGGCTGCTTCGCGCGCCCAGTTGCCCACTACTGAGGTCGGCGCAACCACAAGCGTCGGTCCGGTCTTCCTGCCGTTCGCCTCTTCCACCGCGAGCAGGGACAACAGTTGGAGGGTCTTGCCGAGCCCCATGTCGTCCGCAAGCACAGCCCCAAGGTTGTTGCGGGACATGTAGTACAGCCAGTCCACACCGCGGCGCTGGTACTCGCGCAGCTCGGCGTTGACAGTCTCAGGGACCTCTACGCGCTCAGGCGCGGGGCGGTCGGTGCCGCCGACAAGCGAGGTAAACCAGGGTGAGCCGGTAAACGCGATCGGGCTATCGTCGCCAGTTTCCAAGGCGAGCTGACGCAGCTCCGCAGCGGAGACCACACCCTCGCCCTGCGCTTCTTTTAGCCGTTCGTACTCCACGCGAGCCGCACGTGCGATCTCTGCAAGTTGTTCGGCATCTTCGCTGCCACCGGCTTCTGCAAGACGCGCGTGGATCTCGGCGGCTTCCGCCTCGGCGAGCGCGTTCTTCAGCGTGCTTTCCTTGAGCTTGTTCAGATACTTCGCGGACTTAGACAGATGCTTGGTATCGGCCAGCACCCACTCCCCGCGCAGTTTGATCAGCCCGGTTTTGGAGCGCGCAAGTTCCGCCATCTCATCGTCAGTCAATTCCACTCCGCCGATGGAAAGGCGCCAGTCGTACTTGACCAGCGTGTCAAAGCCCATGCGAGTGACCGTGGCGGAATCGTGCGGGTCCTCGTGACGGGCAAGTTTCAGTTGCGACGACGTCTCCGCCGTCGCCCACGTTCGCGGCAGCATGACGACGAAGCCTTCCGCACGCAACTTGGGCGCAACGTTTTGGACGAACTCGACGATCTGATCAGCCGTAAGCAGCACATCCCAATCACCGTCAGTACGCCCTTGGGCACCATGCAGTGAGGGATCGAGCAGCTCCGACACTGCGATCGCGGAGCGCAACTGGCCACGAAGGTGATCCGCCGACGCGCTATCAAAATCCGCCATGCGAACCGGGCGGGGTGAATCCGCCTGTGAGCGGACCTGGATCCGCACCGGCCACAACGGCTCCGCTGCAGCGGCGTCACTGTTGCTACTGCCGTCGCCGTCGCGGTCGTCGTCAAGATCTGTCATCGGCTCTTGCGGGTCTTCAGCAATGAAGACCAGCTGCAGATTCGCGGCGGTGATCGTGCCGTTCCAATCACCGACCTGCTGTGCCAGGCTCGGTCCGCCGCGACGAAGTGGAGTATCGAACATCAGCGACAGCACAAAGTCGTGGCGTGGAAACGGACGCCCGGCTTCTGACGTCGCAGTATCACGCAGACGAGTCGAGGCAATCCAGTGCGTAAATGTCGTCGCACAATCCTCGCTTAACTTGTGGTTATTGGCCGTGAGCACGCCCGGCGCTGCGGCGATCATCTCCGCGAGCCAGCCACGCTCCTCAAGACCTGTGCCCAACTGCCACTGTGCAAACCACTGGTTCTCCCGGTACGGCACATGGATGGACACTCGCCCGGCTCGGATGAACTTGGTCAACCCCGCGTACATACGAATGAGCCAATACAGGTCAGGTGCGATCGATTGGCGCTGCGACGGGGTTGCTGCCGGTGATGGCCCGTCGAGATGTGCGATGCTCTCCAAGAACCTGATCGCATCCTCGGGCGCAAACTTTGCCACCGGAGCACGCAGTGTTACTTGGCGGCCTTTCGGAGTTTGCAGGAGCAGGATTTCTCGATGACGGAACCGGGAATCGTCGAGAAGCGAATGCACAATTGGCGGAAAAGTCCCCTCCGGAACTTGGCCAATCGTCACAATTTTGTGGCCTTCTACCTGCTCAGCCCAAATGACAAGTCCAGCGTCGGACGTCCAGAGCCCGTGCAAAACGTATTTAGGCATACCCACCCTTATACCACTCACCCCGAAATTGACTCCTAAAAGTTTTTAAGGATTATGTGCAACGTAGAGCACCCTTGCGTTAAAGTGTGGCGAACGTTACAAGAAGATTGGAGAAACTATGTCAGAGAGTTTCTGGCTTGTCCTCGCGATCGTCCTCTACTTCGGTGTCATGGTAGCCATCGGATTCTACTCATGGCTACAGACCGAGAAGTACGACGACTACGTACTAGGCGACCGTGGCCTCAATCCGTTCGTCGCGGCGCTTTCTGCCGGTGCTTCGGACATGTCCGGCTGGCTGCTGATGGGCCTGCCCGGCGCGCTGTTCGTCTCCGGCCTCAGTGAGCTCTGGATCGCCATCGGCCTCTTCCTTGGCACGTGGGCGAACTGGAAGTGGGTCGCACCCCGCATGCGTGCGTACACAGAAGTGTCCAACGACTCGATCACGCTGCCGAGCTTCTTCGAAAACCGCACGCACGACCAGTCTCGCGCGCTGCGTTTCACCTCCGCAGTGATCATCATCGTTTTCTTCACGTTCTACGTCTCCTCCGGCATGGTCGCCGGTGGCCGTTACTACGAGTCCACCTTCGACGGTGACTACCTGACCGGTGTGTTGATCGTCGGTTCTGTCACCGTGCTGTACACCTTCATCGGTGGCTTCCTGGCTGTGAGCTACACCGACGCCGTACAGGGCACCCTGATGTTCCTGGCGCTGTTGATCGTGCCGGTGCTCGCTCTGTTCGCGCTTAATAGCCCGTCTGATGTCCTTACGTGGCCGACCTCCCAGCCGTACGGCCCGTGGGAGAACGGCAATCCGAACTACTTCAACATGATCGCCGGCGTGTCCGCGGCAACGATTATCGGCAACCTGGCGTGGGGTCTTGGCTACTTCGGTCAGCCGCACATTGTCACCCGCTTCATGGCGTTGCGCTCCCCGGCACAGGCCAAGACCGCTCGCCGCACGGGCAGCATCTGGGTATTCATCTGCTTCGCAGGTGCGACACTCACCGCTCTGGTGGGCACCGCTTACTTCGGCCAGAAGTCCGCATCGGTGACCGACCAGTCCGGCTTTGAAACGGTCTTCCTCGACCTGGCTCGCATCATGTTCCACCCGCTGATCGCAGGTATCGTGCTTACCGCTGTGCTGGCGGCGATTATGTCCACGATGTCCTCGCAGCTGCTGGTGACCTCCTCAGCGCTGATTGAGGATCTCTACCGCATCTTTAAGAAGAACCCGAACCACACCACCCTGCTCGTGCTCTCGCGCACGATGGTGGTCGTCGTTGCTGCAATTGGCATGGTCATGGCGCTCAACCCGTCCGACACGATTCTGGGCCTTGTCGGCTTCGCATGGGCTGGCTTCGGTGCCTCCTTCGGCCCGGTAATCCTGGCGTCGCTGTACTGGCGCAAGCTCACCGCGCCGGGCGCGCTGGCCGGAATGATCGTCGGCGCAGTCACGGTCTTCGTCTGGGGCACGTACCTCAGCGACATCATCTACGAGATCGTCCCGGGCGTCGCCTTCGCCACCATCGCCATGGTCGGTGTGTCCCTGATGACTCGCCCGAAGGAAGGCGTGGCAGAAGAGTTCGACCAGGCTATCGCTGCAACCGACTACGCCCTTGCGCATCCAGAGGCATCCTTCGAGGAAGCCCTCGAGGCAACCAATGGGAACCAGGCAGGCTCTACCGCCGTCTAAGGAGGTATGCGTACCTACCTGACAATCTTGGTGATTCTCACCCTCGCGATCGTGCCGTTTCCCACGGCACGATCGCGTTTTTCTATCCCGACTCTCCCTCAGCGCGCGACTGTGCTGGGCTACGACCGCACCGCGTTTGGCACCGGCTGGGCCATCGATGGCACCGGGTGCACGACACGCGAGCGCATCGTGGTCCGCGACCTGGACAGCACGCAATGCTCACCGGACATGCTGCCCGTCACCCAAGCGCGTGCTGGAGCCGCCGCTACCGGCACCGACCCGTTTACCGGGGACGTGATGCGTCGCGAAGACATCGAGGTCGACCACATCCTCCCTGTTTCCGCCGCCTGGGACCTCGGCGCGCACCGTTGGGACGAAGCCATGCGCATCGCGTTCTACAACGATCCGCTCAACCTCATCGCCGTATCTTCCGCAGCGAACCAGGCCAAGTCCGACAAACTGCCTTCCGAGTGGATGCCGCCGAATCGCCGAGCCCGGTGCGCGTACGGCACCCGCATCGTGGAGGTGGCCACCCAATACCGCCTTCCGCTACCGGCAGAAGATGTGAAAGTGATCAAACGTGCATGTTCCGGCGTTATGGGACTCGTCGCCAATCAACAACTGTGAGGTAGAGTAGCGCCACATGAATACATTGCTTGTCTTCCTGCACGTGGTCTCTGCCATTTTGCTGCTCGGCCCAGTTGTCGTTTCCGCCTCCATGTTCCCCCGCCAGGCTGAAGAAGCCCGTAACGGTGGCGAAGAAGCGATGGGTCGCGCGTCGGTGCTGTACCGCATCACGAAGACCTACGGCCTGCTTTCCGCGCTTGTTCCGCTGCTCGGCGGTGTTGTCATGTTCGCTGATTGGGCGAGCTACAGCACCAACTACTGGCTGCACTCGGCCATTATCCTTTCCGTGATCGCGTGGGCGATCCTGCTGGCTATGGTGATCCCGCAGCAGCGCAAGATGCTGGGCACGATCGGTGCGCTCTCCCCTGATGAGGCCGATCCGACTGATGTCACCGAGGACTTTGAGAAGTCCAAGGCAAAGGCGAACGCTGGTGCCGGTGTGTTCAACGTGCTGTGGGTTTTGGTACTTGTCCTGATGTTCCTGCCGACGGACCTGTTCTAAACCTCCTCAGCGCAAGCAGTTGCCCCGGAGCCGCACTGTGTGGCTCCGGGGCGATTTTCATGTGCGCAGGTTAGAGAAACTGCATCGCAACGGGGATGGCGGCGATCAAGATCGAGACGATGATGCCGATGATCTCGCCGGTAGACAGCGAGCTACTGCTTGTCGACGACCCCTTCTCCCCCTGGGTATCCTGCTGCGCACCCGGCTGGGTGCCTGCCTGGTTGTCCTGTTGGGTGCCCGGCTGCCCAGGCACTGGGGCCGGTGCCGGGACTGTTGGCAAATTCGGCACAGCAATCGGTGGGCGTGCGGTGCCAGGTGTTCCGGGGGTGCCCTCAAACATGCTGGTGTCCAGCCCGCCTGCCTTGGCAAAGTCGAGCTGGAACTGACGATCCGACAGCGTCTCACCGTCGTGGATAGACGCGGCCCAGCCCACCGGTTTGCCCGTTTGCCTCTTCCCGCCAATCACGATCGAAGGTGCTTTGGTCTCTCCTAGTGCCGCTGCCGACATCACGCCGAGGAAGCCCCGTCCCGGTACCCACACTGGTCCGCCGGAATCGCCCTGCTGCCAGCCTTCGAGCTGCACGCCAAAGGATTCCGCAGACCACCCGGCAAACGTGCCGCACAAGATGTTGCGTGTGCCCATGTGGCTGGTTTCGCCGTGCGAGCAGACCTCGTCGCCGATTTTCACATCGTCCTTGGTCAGCACCTTGTCGCCGGAATACGAGTTACCGGCAATCGCCACACCAGCGTCCCATTCGATCCAACCCCAGTCGTTGTAAGGCAGGCGGGTGAAGTTCTTCGACGGGGGGAACGTACCCATCTCTTCGCTAAATTCCATTGTCGCGCGGTCCATGAGGGACACACGAGCACCCTCGCTGCCGCAGTGTGCAGCGGTGTAGCTCTTTCGGTTCGCCACATCGTTGTAGCCGATGGTGCAGGCTCCGTGGCCCTCGATGTAAATGGCTTTGCCTTGCTCGACAACGGACGGCGTTGCCGCGGTTGCAACCGCTGGGCTCAGCACCAGCGCGGCTGCACCAGCGGCGGCTACGAGGCTGCGGATCTCGGTGTTCACAGTGGCGACGAATCCCAATATTCTCATTTGTATGGCTTTCATAGGGCACGGGTGGCGGGCATTAGATTACCTGCTCACACCTCTTCACGCAGGCAAATTCCGCGTTCAATCTCGCGGCGAGACACCTAGCTGTAGTGCAGCGACGCAGGGCCATGGAAGCCAAGCCCGGTGAACAGGCGCAAGATGGCGTCGATAACTGCCCGGATCCCCTCAGCGACAGGACCAGTCAGCCCCGGCAGGAACGTGTTCTGCGCCCACAGTCCGACAAGGCGCGCATCTGGTACCGGCGGACCGTCCTGCGGCACGACGCCGACGACGAAGTTCTTGCCTTGCACGAGCGGCAACTGGCGCGAGGTCCACATGCTGGAAACCACTCCAACGAAACCACGACCGGGCACCCACATCGGCCCGCCCGAATCACCGGGGCGAGTCAAAGGTGCGTTAAGGAGAAACGTGTTATCCGCCGACCCGCCAAAAGAACCGCAGGTGCGTCCACCACCCGCATGCGAGGTTCGACCGAAGTAGCACACGGTCTCTCCCATTCGAATGTCGTTGGGGTGCACCCAGGCATCGCCTGTGATGCGGTTGCCGTCAAGGCGCACACCTGGATCCCACTGGATTGCAGCCCAGTCGTTACCCAGGTGGCCGTCGTACGCCCGCGAACGGTACAAGGTGCCCACTGCCCCGCTGCGTGCATTGGTAGCGGGGTCTACGATTTCCACCCGTGCCCCGTTCCGTCCGCAGTGCGCCGCAACAAAACTACGGTGACGTGCCGGATCGTTGTAACCCACCGTGCACACACCGGTGCCATGCACCACGACAGATCCACCCTGCGTGACAGTGCGGGTTTGCGCTGACGCCTCCACTGGAAGCACCCCAACCCCAGCGACGAGCGCAATCACGAATGCAGCGATGGTGGACAACAAGCGCGGTTGAAGCATGAAGGCGTGCTCTCTTTACAAAACAAAAACGGGGCCACCCCGGCCGGGCAAATGCTTTCCACACTGTACCCGGTACCAAGGTGGCCCCGTGCCGTTGACGCGCTAAGAACTAGTCGCGGTATCCACCGCGATCCCGGTCGCCACGGCCACGGCCGCCGTAACCGCGGTCATCACGGTCGCGCCCGCCACGGTATCCACCGCGGTCACGGTCACCGCGACCACGGCCGCCGTACCCACGATCGTCACGGTCGCGCCCACCGCGGTAGCCGCCACGGCCACGTCCGCCACGATCACGCGGCGGTGCACCATGGTCACGCTGGATATTGATCAGCTGACCGGAGATGCGGGTGTCTTCCAGACGATCCAGCACAGCGCGGTCAAGGTTCTTCGGCAGTTCCACCAGGGTGAAGTCACCGCCGATGGTGATGCGACCGAAGTCCTTGGAGCTCAGGCCACCCTCGTTGGCCAGGGCACCCACGATCGCACCCGGGCGCACGTGCTGGCGCTTACCCACGTCGAGACGGTAGGTATCAAAGTTCTCGCTGTCACCACGACGACCACGACCACCACGCTCGCCACGATCAAAGCGGTCACGGCCACGACGGTCGTCGCGGTCGAAACGATCGCGGTCACGACGATCACGACGGTCACGCTTGTCGCGCGGCGGCTCCTTCATCAGGAACTCGTCGCCAGCCAACGCCTGGGTAGCAAGCGCAGCGGCAATGTCATCCATCGGCACGTTGTTGGCCGCGGAGTACTCGCGCACCATGGTCTTGAAGATCTGCAGTTCAGAAGCCTCAAGCGACTCGGTGATGGAGTCCATGAACTTAGTCTTGCGGCTCTCGTTGACCTCGTCGACAGTCGGCAGTTCCATCTCTTCGATGGTCGCGTTGGTCACGCGCTCAATCGAGCGCAGCATGCGGCGCTCACGCGGAGTGACAAACAGGATTGCCTCGCCGGTACGGCCTGCACGGCCCGTGCGGCCAATGCGGTGGACGTACGACTCCGTATCGTTCGGGATGTCGTAGTTCAGCACGTGCGAGATGCGCTCGACGTCCAGGCCACGGGCTGCGACGTCGGTGGCCACGAGGATGTCCAGGCGGCCGTCGCGAAGCTGATCCACCGTGCGCTCGCGCTGCTGCTGCGGAATATCGCCGTTAATGGCAGCGGCGGAGAAACCACGTGCGCGCAGCTTCTCTGCAACGTCCTCAGTCTCGTTCTTGGTGCGAACGAACACGATCATCGCTTCAAACTCGGTCACCTCAAGAATGCGGGTGATGGCATCGAGCTTGTTGCGGTGCGCCGTAAACAGGTAGCGCTGGGTGATGTTCGTGTTGGTGCGGGTCTCCGACTTAACGGTGACCTCTTCCGGATTGTTCAGGTAGTCGCGCGAAATCTTGCGGATCGCGTTCGGCATCGTCGCCGAGAACAGCGCAACCTGCTTCTCACCCGGGGTGTCCTCGAGGATGCGCTCGACATCCTCCTGGAAGCCCATGTTCAGCATCTCGTCTGCCTCGTCAAGCACGAGGAAGCGCAGGTTGGAGATGTCCAGCGAGCCCTTCTCCAGGTGGTCGATGACGCGACCCGGCGTACCGACGATCACCTGTGCGCCACGGCGCAGCCCCGAGAGCTGAATGCCGTAGGCCTGGCCGCCGTAGATCGGCAGCACGTTGATGCCGCCCAGGTGATCGGCAAACGATTGGAAGGAGTCCGACACCTGCAGTGCCAGCTCACGCGTCGGGGCGAGCACAAGTGCCTGCGGGTGACGCTTCTTGGGATCAATTTGGGACAGCACCGGCAGCGCGAATGCTGCGGTCTTACCCGTACCCGTCTGTGCCAGGCCGACGACGTCGCGGCCTTCCATCAGCAGCGGGATGGTCTGTGCCTGAATCGGCGAGGGCTGCTCGAAACCGACGCGCTTGACGGCCTCCACAACCTTGTCTGGCAGGCCGAGGGTTTCAAAGCCGTTCTCCGGCTTCTCCTCTGCCGCCTTTTCCTCTGCGGTATCTGCAGAGTTATCGCCGTTGTCGGACTCTTCGTCCGTATCCGCGATCTTTACCACGTTGTCTTCAATTTCAATGGCCGCGTCTTCTTGTGCGGCGCCGGTTACCTCAGAAATCTCCGCATCCCTGGTGTCCTCTACTACGGCCTCAACAATCTCGGCCGCGACATCCTGCGGGTTTTCCTGATTTTCCGACACATTCTTATCCGGCTCGTTCTCGCCGCCGGTGGCGTTTTCGGAAATGCTCATCGCCTGCCAACACTACGGCATTACCCCCTCAATCTGCTATTTCAACGGTTTTTAAAGAATCAAACCCGCTTTTTCTCAGCAATCATTTAGTATCCAGCCATGACTTCTCCCCTCGCACTGACAGTGCTTGGCCTTGCCATCATCGTGGTGACGGTCGGCCTGCTCCTCAAAGGCAAAACCCATCCGATCGTCGCAATGACGCTGATCCCGATCGTCGGTGCGATACTCACCGGCGCAGGCGTTGCAGAGATTTCGGACTTCTACCTCGACGGACTCGACAGAGTCATGAAGGTCGTGGTGATGTTCATCTTCGCCATCATCTACTTCGGCATTCTTTCGGACGTCGGCCTGTTCGAACCAGTGATTAAGGCGTTGATCCGCGCGACTCGCGGCAAGCCGATTTTGGTCACGCTCGGCACTGCTGCCATCGCGATCGTCGCGCACTTGGACGGCTCTGGCTCCACAACATTCCTGCTCACCATCCCCGCGTTGCTGCCGCTCTACGAGGCGATGCGTATGTCGCGCTACGTCCTGCTCACGCTCGTCGCTCTGTCGGCGTCGGTGATGAACATGCTGCCGTGGGGTGGCCCGGTTGGCCGCGCAAGTTCCGTCATCGGCCCTTCCCCGAACGAGATCTGGGCCCACCTCTTGCCGGTCCAGGGTGTGGCCATTGTCCTCGTGTTCGTCGTTGCCGCGATCTTCGGCATCATCGAACAGCGCCGTACTGCCAAGCAGGATGGTGACCACCAGCTGGTGGATGTTCACGCGGTTGCAGAAGACTTTTCTCGTCGCCAAGCAGAAGAGCGCTCCAAGCTGGAGTTCACCCAGCGCGGCGGCACGTGGGTGACGTGGGCAAACACCCTGATCACACTCGCGCTCATCGGCGTGCTGGTTGCTGGTTTGGCATCGCCAGCATCCGCGTTCCTCGTCGGCACTGCGCTGCTCATGGCGTTGAACTTCCCGACGCTGGAAGATCAGAGCGATGCTTTACGACGACACGCCCCCACCGCCCTGTCCATGGCCGGCGTCATCCTCGCAGCCGCGATGTTCCTCGGCATCCTGGACGGCACTGGCATGCTCGAGCAGATTGCACTGTCGCTGATCGCCATCCTGCCGGCGTCTGTCGGTCCGTACATCCACGTGATCATCGGTCTGCTCGGCGTGCCGCTGGATCTGGCAACGTCGACGGACGCGTACTACTTCTCCGTGCTGCCGATCGTGCAGCAAACCGCCGAGGCCTTCGGCGTCTCTGGCATGGGTGCTGCGTCCGCCATGATCGTGGGCAACGTCATTGGCACATTCGTCAGCCCCTTCTCGCCTGCACTGTGGCTCGCGCTCGGCCTGGCGCGTGCGGAGATGGGCAAGTACCTGCGCATCGCCTTCCCGATCTGCTGGGTGTTCTCGGTGATTTTGGTGCTCGGTTCCTGGGCGGTGGGCGTCTTCGCCTAATAGGGTCGTGTGCATGAACACACAACGCGCAACGCCTGCAGCAGCCCTCGCCGCTGCTTTTGTTGCCTCACTGGCGCTTTCTGCATGCTCCACCAGCGACGACGTCCAGGAGGCGGAACTGAACGAATCTTCAGTGGACCCCTCCGCACAAGCAACAGAAGCTGCCCTCGTCGAGCGTGATCCCGCCGACTTCACAGAAGGCGGCGAGTACCCGGCGTACGTCGTGGAGTTCGACTCCAAAACCACCTGTTCGTACTTCCCCGCCGGCGGAGATGACGACGGGTATCTGGGGTGCGTAATCGCACCGGCTGGGCAGATGCCGCCCTTAGACATTGACAACAGCCAGGGCACTCCCGTTGACCGGTTGATGTGGGTGTCAGAGATTGGCTTTGCCACGACCCACGATGTCGGCGGCGGTGACGCACAACCCGTGGGCGACGTGCTTCACCCCGGTGAACAGGTGACCATCAGCTATTACACCTTCACCCACGGGGCCGACGGCACAATTCGCGGCGAGCGCGACAACTCCTGGTTTGAGATCTCCCCCGACGGGCAATACTCCTCCGACCACTTCACACCAGGGGCGTAATTCCCTATGAGCACCACGTGGTGTTCCTAAACTAGGCGGTATGCAGTTTTCCCGCGCACACCGCACCACATCGATTCTCGCCGCAGTACTCGTCACCGCCGCAACCTTGACCGGTTGCGGCGATAGCTCTGAGCAGGCCCTGCCTGAGCCAACCGTTTCGGATTCGGCACAAGACACCGAATCCACGACGACCGCTTCCGACGCACCGGAAACGTCGGCCGAGGACACTCAAGACAACTACACGGATGTCGATCCTTCGCGGTTCGAACACAATGTTGTTGGGCTCGACTCAGGGGTGTTCGGGTGTCGGATCGGCAGGAACCCGGATGACACTCCAGTGTTCTGCCAGGCCGCGTTCGTCGATCCGATTCCTCCCGTAGAGCACACCGGTGGCGATCCGAACACCAAAATCCCCAATGTCATTTGGTACAAGCCGGACCGCGGTGGATTCATCACCGCAGTCTCTCCCGGCTCCCAGGGTTACGACATCCAGCCGAACCATCTCAACGAAGGCGAGCGTGTCACGATCAATGACGTCGTGATCACCAACCTCAACGGTGGCGGTGTCCGCGTCGAGTATGGCAACGACACCTTCGAGGTCCACGACGGCGTGTACTCCCGCCCGGGCAAGACCCAGAGCATCACCGAAGAACACACGGTGGCAAAGGGCGAACAGTGCGGCACCTCCGACATTCTTGGCACTGAGATGGGCGTGTACGCCCTGGAGGACAACACCACGTGCGATGTCGCAATGATGACGCTTGAGGGATACAAGGAAGCCGCGAAGAACGGTGAGATCCAAGGCAGTGTGTCCGCATGGACGAATGAGAAGAACGGCTGGGGTTGCATTGGCCGTTACCGACTTGGCGACGACGAGGACCTTCCCGAAAACCGCAGAACCGCCTGCACAGATTCGCAGATGAACGGCGCTGAAGCGTTCGAGGGCTCAGGCGGCGTGATCCTGCTCAACCCCTCCGAAGCACACCGCCTGAAAAATTAATTTGGCATTTTCGCCCCAAACTCAAGACAGCCGTGTTATGGTTCTCCACGTGATGAACCGCAACGCATTTTCCGCCACGGCCGACCAGGCCGTCGCTTTCGCGTTGCCGAATACCCAGCCGGCCCGCCTGCATCATCATCTGTAGCGCGGTGTCGGCCGACTTTTTCGCCCCTGCGCTAACTGCCCTTCGCAGCAAAGCGCGGGGGATTTTTCGTTAGCGTCAAGGATTCGTCGGAACACGCCGCGCACCCGGAGACCCTCCCCCGCGGCGAGCCCCCAATCACTGTGCCACCGCCGGAAGGTCAAACCGGGAAGACGCAGCCCAGCCATGGGCAATGTCATCACCAATATTTTCCCGTAGCGATTCGATTCGCACTTCGATTCGCACATTGTCATTTGAAAGAGCACAGTTAATGTCCACCATGACTGCACCTACGCAACAAGACACTCCCAAACCGAAAATGCCGGGCCTAACGGCCCGCCACATCCACTTCATCGCTCTGGGCTCAGCGATTGGTACCGGCCTGTTCTACGGCTCCGCCGGCGCAATCCAGGCGGCTGGTCCTTCTGTGCTCCTCGTCTACCTCCTGGGTGGCGCGGTGATGTACTTCATCCTCCGAGCTCTCGGCGAGATGAGCGTCCGTCACCCAGTGCGTGGCTCCTTCGCGGTCTACTGCCGCGAGTACCTGGGCGGCCTCGGTGGCTACATCACCGGTTGGATGTTTGCCTTCGAGATGATGATCGTGTGTCTGGCTGACTTAACGGCAATCACGATCTATATGAAGTTCTGGTTCCCCACAACACCCGCATGGGTCTGGATCACCGTCACACTGTTGATCATCAGTGCAGCTAACCTGGCCGCTGTCCGCCTGTTTGGCGAGCTCGAGTTCATGCTCACCCTGATCAAGGTCGGTGCCGTGATTGCGATGATCGTCGGCGGTGCCGCAATCCTGATCTTCAACCTTGGTGAGTCCCCGGAGGCAATGGGCATTGACAACCTCTGGAACGACGGTGGTTTCTTCGCTAACGGCTTCTCCGGCATGGCAGCTTCCTTCATCCTCGTCCTCTTCGCCTTCGGTGGTACTGAGATCATCGGTGTCGCAGGTGCTGAGGCTGAGGATCCGGATCGTGCAATTCCGAAGGCCGTCAACACTGTCCCGATGCGCATCCTGATCTTCTACGTGCTGTCCATCCTGGTCATCCTGATGATCAACCCGTGGCGCACGATTAACGGTGATGATTCCCCGTTCGTTCAGATCTTCGACACTCTCGGCGTGAGCTGGGCCGCAGCGCTGCTGAACGTGGTTGTGCTCAGCGCTTCCCTGTCGGCGATTAACGCTGACTTGTTCTCCACCGGCCGCGTGCTCGCCGGCCTGGCCAAGGAAAACCTGGCGCCGAGGTCCATGGCAAAGACCTACCGCGATGTTCCGGTGATGACTGTGGCCATGCTTATCGTCGCCCTGATCGTCGGTGTGTACCTGAACCAGCGTTACCCGGACATCTTCGGCACCATTGCAGCACTTGCAACCTTTGCCACCATCTTCGTCTGGTTGATGATTCTGATCGCACACATCGCTTCCCGCCGCGAGATGACCGCCCAAGAGGTCAAGGCGTTGAAGTTCCCGGTTCCGTTCTGGCCTTATGGTCAGTGGTTCGCGGTGGCGTTTATCCTCTTCACCTTCGGCACGATGGTGTGGCTGCCTGAATACCACGTAGCACTCGCCGTCGGTGTGGGCTTCCTGATCGTGATGACCATCCTGTACTTCGTTACCGGTCGTCCACAGGCTGTCGCCGAGACTGAATATGAGTACGAGGCGAAGTAGTACGTACCTCGCCTCCGGCGGCTAGCCTCGCCTTGCCTTGATGGCCTCCCCGTGTGCGGGGAGGCCTTCTTCGTCTGCAAGGGTGATCACGGCATCCGCGACCTCTTCCAGTGCCTCAGCGGAGTACTCGACGATGTTCATCGGTTTGAGGAAGGTGTGCGTGCTCAACCCCGCGGCAAACCTTGCGGTACCTGACGTTGGCAGCACGTGGTTCGAACCTGCCGAGTAGTCCCCCAGTGGCACCGGCGAGTACGGGCCGACGAAGATGGCGCCGGCATTGTTGATCTCGCGCGCCACAGCCTGCGCATTCGCGGTGTGGATCTCCAGGTGCTCGGGCGCGTAGACGTTGGTCACGTGCACGGCAGTCTCGATGTCGTCCACAATCAAAATCCCGGACTGCGGGCCTTCCAGCGCGTCGCGCACGCGGTCAGCGTTGAGCGTGATGCCGTAGCGTTTCGCGATTTCCTTATCGACGAGACCAGCCAGCTCCGGAGAATCCGTAATCAGAATCGATGCGGCCTGCTCGTCGTGCTCCGCCTGGGAGATCAGGTCGTAGGCGAGGTAGACGGGGTCGGCGGTGTCGTCGGCAATGATCGCGATCTCGCTCGGACCGGCTTCCGCGTCAATGCCAACTACGCCGTTGACCAGGCGCTTAGATGCTGCAACGAACACGTTGCCGGGGCCGGTGATCATGTCGACCGGCTCGAGGTCATCGTCACCGTAGGCCATCAGCGCCACCGCCTGTGCGCCGCCAACGGCCCAGACCTCGTCGATACCAAGCAGCGCACATGCGGCGAGGATCGTCGGGTGCGGCTGACCGTCAAAGTCTGCCTGCGGCGGGGTGCACACCACCATGGACTCCACGCCCGCCTCCTGGGCCGGAATCACATTCATCAGCACACTCGACGGGTACACCGCCTTACCGCCGGGCACGTAAAGCCCCACGCGATGTACCGGACGGAACACCTCAGTAACAACTGCTCCTGTCGCGAGTTCGGTCTTGCGCGTAGCTGGCTTTTGCTCAGCATGTACCTGTCGGATCCGCTGAATCGAGGTTTCCAGTGCAGCGCGAACATCAGCATCCAAACCATCCAACGCGGCCCGCATGGCATCCGAAGAAACTCGAACCGCTTCTGGGCGTACTCCGTCAAAACGTTCCCCGTATTCAAGTGCTGCCTCGGCACCGCGGCGACGGACGTCGTCGACAATCGGCGCGACCTGTTCTGCTGCGGAGCCGACATCGGTACCTGCACGAGGAAGAATTGCACGCAGTTCTCGTACCGAGGTCTCTCGTCCTCGCAGGTCTGTCACGTTTAGCATGATGCTCCTTTGATTGTCGTGGACATCAATAGATGTTATCCAGCATTCGCCCCTTAAAAAGCGGATTGACGAAGTAACCTCGAAGCCGCCAACCCACCCCGCTCCCCGTAATCAACACATGGAATAATGGTCATATGTTTGTCACTCAAGGTTCGAAAGCTGTCCTCATCGGCGCCGGCGCTGTCGGAACCGCGTACGCCTACGCCATCTTGAACCAGGGTCTGGCAGATCATCTCGCCATTATCGACCTCAACGAGGATCTTGCATGGGCTGAGGTAGAAGACCTCAATCACGCGATCCCGTTTTCTGGCCACCACATGGATGTCACGGTTGGCACCTATGAGGACTGCAAGGATGCGGCACTCGTGGTCAATTGCGCAGGCGTTGCACAGCGCGACGGCGAGACGCGGCTGGATCTTGTGGCGCGCAATGTGAAGATTTTCGAGTCCATCAACAAACAAGTCATGGCCGCCGGCTTCAACGGCATCTACGTCGTGGCCACCAATCCAGTGGATGTGCTGACCTACGTGTCCTGGAAGCAGACCGGACTGCCATCGAATCAGGTCATCGGCGCAGGCACCGTGCTGGATACGGCGCGCTGGCGCCACAACCTGGGACAGCACTTCGATATTGCTCCCTCTGCGGTGCACACCCACATCATCGGCGAGCACGGCGACACCGAATTGCCTGTTCTGTCCTCCGGCTCCATCGGTGGTGTTCCCCTCCCCGCTCTGCTTGAGTCGGAAGCCGCCCGCAACCCGGATATTTACACACAAATCGACGAGATGTTTGTGCGTACCCGCGACGCCGCCTACGACATCATCAAACGCAAGGGCAACACCGCCTTCGGCATCGGCAACGCGCTCGCACGCATCACCCGCGCGATCCTGCGCAACGAGGACGTCGTCCTGCCGGTCTCTGCGCTTCTTGAGGGCGAATACGGCCTCAACGACATCTACATCGGCACCCCAACCGTGCTCAACCGTGGCGGCGTGCGTAACGTCGTCGAGCTTCGTCTCAACGACGACGAAACCGCCAAGTTCCACCACTCCGCCAAGGTCCTGCGCGAGGTTATCGACAAGGCAGAGATCTAAGAGCATTTGCGTATCGACGACCCCACGTCGGCGCGCTGTTTAAACTGACCTCATGGTGAAAACGATCGAGGTCGTCGGTGCGGTCATCATCCAAGATGGCCGCATTTTCGCTGCCAAGCGCGGAAAAGGTAAATCCATGGCGGGTTTCTGGGAGTTTCCTGGCGGCAAGATTGAGCCCGGCGAGAGCCCTCAAGCAGCACTTGCACGCGAACTTAAGGAAGAGCTCCGGATCGAAGCGGAAGTCGGCGAGTTTGTTGTGACTACCAGGCATGACACTGGTGATGTTGTTGTGGAACTGTCTACCTACATCTGCGAGCTCGTCTCCGGAACACCCATACTCACCGAGCACGAAGAGGTCCGCTGGGTTGCGGCCAACAAGCTCTCATACCTCACCTGGGCGCCTGCAGACATTCCAACTGTCGAGCTACTGGCAGAAAGGTTTGGGTAGAGCACCAATGCCTATCAACGACGCCTCGCTTCCCCTCGGCGCATACGAAACTCCGGTAACCAAACGTCTTCTTGAACGGCTCGCCGCGACAGAAGCAGAACATGGTTTTCAGCGCCCCGCATTGGAGGACGCCACAGATCAGCACCGCGAACGCTATACCGACGCCATCACTCGGGTTCTCGCAGATCATCTGACACAGAAGCTTTTGAATACTCGCGAGCCGCTGCAACGCGTCGAACTGATTAACACGCTTGCGGAACTCATCGACCCCGATGATGCGATTGAGTCAGAGACACTGCTCCACGCGGTGTACGAGGCGTCGCTCGGTGAGCCTCCGCGCTTCCAACCAACATCACTGACGGGTGCTTCTCTGCTCACGAACGCCAGTAGTGATCTCAGCATGGCGGCAGAAATTAAACGCGAGATCCGAACCGCCGACAGCGTCGACCTACTCTGCGCGTTTATCAAAAACTCCGGCATCGCAGTCATCCGTGACCAGCTCGAGTATCTCCGCGACAACAACATTCCGTTGCGCGTGATCACATCGACCTACTGCGGCGCATCCGATATCGAGGCGATTAACCGGCTTGTCGAAGAGTTCGGTGCCGAAGTCAAGGTGGGCTATGAGTCACGCGATACGCGACTGCATGCCAAGGCCTGGTTGTTCCGTCGTAATTCAGGCTTCGACACCGCATATATCGGCAGCTCAAACCTGTCCAACTCTGCGCTTATCGATGGCGTGGAGTGGAACGTCCGCGCATCGCGAACCTCCACGCCTGAGATCCTGCGCAAGTTCGAGGCAGTCTTTGAGACGTATTGGAACGACAAGCACTACGCAACCTACGAGCCGAAGGCTGACCACGACCGGCTTTTCGAAGCCCTCAAGCGCGAACGTTTTGGCACTACCCCATCCGACCGCATTGAGCTCTCCGGCCTTGAGGTGCAGCCTTGGCCGTACCAACAGGCAATGCTTGAGGCACTGGAGGCAGAGCGCGACGTACATGACCGTCACCGAAACCTTCTCATCGCAGCAACTGGCACTGGAAAGACCGTTGTTGCGGCGTTGGATTACAAGGGGTTGGCTGCGGCGTCGAAAAGCAAGCCTTCGCTCCTTTTCGTCGCGCATCAGCGCGAATTGTTACGACAGGCGATGCGCACGTACCGGGAGGTACTTCGCGACAATAACTTTGGCGAACTGTTTGATGGAACGCACACGCCACGGCAGGGCACACACATCTTTGCCACTATCCAAACGCTGCATAAACACGTGGAAAGCTTCCCTCCTAAGAAGTTCGACGTGGTGGTTATCGACGAGTTCCACCACGCCGAAGCCTCCACATACAAAAAGGTGCTCGACTACCTCAAGCCGAAGGAACTCCTCGGTCTTACCGCCACACCCGAGCGCGGCGACGGCGTCAACGTCCAGCGTTTCTTCGACTATCGCGTCGCCTACGAACTGCGTCTCTGGGATGCACTGCAACTCGGCCTCGTGGCACCAATGCACTACTTCGGCATCAACGACGAGACGGACCTCCGAAGCGTGAAATGGTCGCGCTCAAGCCGCGCTTACGACACCGCTTCACTGAGCGAGTTTTACGTTCGGCTTGGAGATTCCCGCGTAAAACTCATCCTCAGCGAACTCCAAAAACGTGTGTTCGACCTCGCGGAGCTCAAGGCTCTCGGCTTCTGCGTCAGCATCGATCACGCACGATTCATGGCGGAACGGTTTAACCATTTTGGTATTCCGGCTGCAGCCGTTACTTCAAAGACACCACAAATTGACCGTGACCAGGCTATCCAACGCCTCCGCGACGGCGAGCTCAAAGTGCTGTTCACCGTCGACCTGTTTAACGAGGGTGTCGACATCCCCGAGCTCAACACCTTGTTGCTGCTGCGCCCGACTGAGAGCCCGATCATCTTCCTCCAACAGCTCGGCCGCGGCTTGCGCAAGATGCCAGGCAAGGTGTGTACCGTCCTGGACTTCATCGGCGAACAACACACAAACTTCGACTTTGAACGCAGGTATGCAGCGCTCACCGGTCGGCGTGGCAAACGCTTAAAGACGGAGATTGAGCAAGAGTTTCCCTCCCTTCCTGGTGGCACCCATATTCAACTCGACCGAGTCACACAAGAACGGGTACTTCAAAACGTCAAGCGTGTTGCAGGCAATTCAATCGTCAAGATCCGTGAGCTTGTACAGCAAGAAGCGACGACGGATCTTTCGTCATTCCTAGCTAACACTGGTCTTTCACTCGAAGATCTCTACCGCAACCGGGCCGACGGTGGATGGACACGGTTGTTGCGAAGCCAAGATCTTCTCCCTGTCCCCGAAACAGTTCCCGAGCGCGAAGAATTTTTCCTCACTCGGATTCGCTCAATGTTGCACGTCAACGACCCGCTTCGAGCAGAACGATACCTTGCCATTGTGGATGCGAACGGGCCGACGTACGACACAATGTCGCCTGAGGACCAGACGTTTACCCGCATGTTGGTCACGATGATTTGGGCAAACCAATCGGGAGTCCAACCACCGGAGACTTTCGACGACGCACTGTCAGCTATCCGAAGCGTCCCTTCCTTTAGGAATGAACTTCAGCAGATTTTCGACTACCGCCTTGACCAATCACGCGTGACTCCAAAACCCGTTACTGGCCCCGGCGCACCTGTGCTGTTCACCCACGCGGACTACTCCACCGCTGAGCTGACTGCTGCTGTACGTACCGCTCCCCTGAAGAAGCTTCTCCATTTGCCGCGCGAAGGTGTGTACCACGCCACCGAATCCGATCTGGACCTGTTCTTCGTCACTCTTTCCAAGAACGAAGCGGACTTCTCCGAAACCACCCGCTACGCCGATTACCCAATATCTCCTGATCTGTTCCAGTGGGAATCACAATCGACAACCAAGTTGGATTCCAAAGCTGGCCAGCGATACATCCACCACTTGGAGAACAACCACTCGATCTATTTGTGTGTACGCAACACCCGACTCGATGCTGCTGGAGTTGCACGTGCATTCACGCTCCTTGGCGACGTGTCACACGTACGCCACTCAGGCGAAAAGCCAATCCGTTTCGAGTGGCAGCTGCACAGGCCGATGCCCGCAGGTTTGTACGAGCAAGGGCGAGCGGTGGTGTAGGAGGGCTCTAGCCTTAATGCCATAATCGAATTCATGTTTCGCCACGTGACGCGCACAGTCGCGATTTTTACTTCGCTCGGTTTGGCCTTAACTGCTTGCTCGGGTGAACCACAAGACCTTCCAGAGCCGCCCGTTTCCGCTTCGGATTCTGTTGCTGAGAATGCCTCACCTGCGCCAGATGCGGAGCCGTCCTACACGGATGTTTCTGCTGACAGGTTCGAGGTGGACCCCCTCGCGTATGCCTTCTTCGGTGCAGCCTCCTCCGAGCGTGGCTGTGTGGTTCCTACCCGCGAAGACGCTCAAAACGGGCCAGCGTTCGGATGCAAGATCGAGCTCGACGTGCCCGAAACTGCACTGGCTGACCTTGGCTACCCCGCTGAAGGCAACGTAGCCACCGCAGTGCGATATGACCCGGTCATCGGCTTCTACACGTTTAGCTCGAAAACAGATCCCTTCGCTATGGACGCTCCACAACTCAACCCTGGTGAGCGCGTCACACTCACCGACTTCACCTTCACTCGTGTGGACGATGAAACGCTGATCGTGGAACGTGGCCTGAGCAAAATCACCATCAAAGACGGTGAAATTGTCCAGGAGAATCCCGACCCGAACCGAGAAGATGCAGCGGTTACTTCCGCCGCTGAAGGCACTCGATGTGGAACCGTGACCAGTACCGAGGGACCGGACCGAGCAGTCATCGCGCTGAAAAAGGACACCGATTGCGTGGCGGCTATGGAAGTAGTCAATGACTACACGTCACCTAACCCGACGGGAGGCGCGGCGACAAGCACCAGCCTCGATTGGACCGCACCGAATGGATGGGAGTGCGCCCGTGGACATCACCCCCCGGGGCAGCCGTGGAACAACATCAATACCCGTCCGGTGTGCAAGGGAGACGCCGGCTCCGTTGTGATCATCGAAGAAGACTTGCTCTAACCACCGCGTACTCCCCTACCTCCGCGGCGAAGCTGGTGTCGTGGCAGGTGAAGATCACCGCCTGACCGCGTGCCAGGCCTGCTGCGATGAGGGCGTGGGCACGCTCGCGGGAGGGGATGTCGAGGCCGACGTCGGGCTCGTCCAGAAGCACAAGGTCGCGCCCCTGGGCGAACACCTGGGCGAGCTGTGCGAGCCGGAAATGCGCTGATGGAAGGTCCAGCGGGTGGACGTCTGGGTCCAAACCAAGTGCGGCGACGGCGTCATTGTTGCCGATGAACCGTTCCACGGTGGATTCGGCGAGCTGGTCTGCGGCGCGCTGCAGTGCCAGCGACACGGTCACCCCGCGGGTTTGTTCCAGGCCCGGGTTGTCGTCGAGGCCGGCCATCGTGCGAAGGAGCGTTGTCTTGCCGGCGCCGTTGTCGCCACGTAGCCACACAGCCTCGCCGGGGCGCACAGTCAGTTGCACCGGCCCGGCCGTGAGCGCCGGTTCTGTCGAGGTGCGGAACTGCCACCACTTGCGGGGTGTTTCGCCACGCACCGCGGAGACTTCGCCGAGGTCGATCGGCTCGCCGGTTGCTGTGACGCGATCGGGCAACTGCAGGCCCGGACTTGATGGGACGTCCGGCTGGAGGGTGCCGTCCGCGAGACCGAGCGCGGCCGAGTCGATGTCGCGAAGCCGTGTCCCCAGAATGACCACCTTCGACGGCAACGAGCCCAACAATTCGGTGATGCGGGTACAGGAGGTTGGGTCGAGGCCGGCGAAGGGGTCGTCGAGAAGCAAGGTGCCCGGCTCGAGCACCGCAACGGCTGCGATGGCGAGGCGTCGCGTTTGGCCACCGGAGAGTTGCGCTGGGTTGCGCTCGGCGAGATCGCTCAGACCTGCCGCGAGAAGGATGCGCTCGCAACGCTGGCGCATCTCTTCGGCGGGAATCCCGCGCTGCTCGAGGCCTAGCGCAACTTCCTCGACGACGGTATCGCGAAGATACGACACGTGTGCGGTGGCGTCCTGTTGGACTACGGCGGCGTTGTCCCACTCGCGGTGGACCTGCGCTGCCAGGGTGGTCAGGCCAGCTCCGGAGTTGCCGATCACCTGCACCGTGCGGTGCTCGTCGAGCGCCTGGGTAAGCAACGTCAGATCCACAGCACAACCCCCAAACATGCAAGTGGGATGAGGATGCGGGCGGCGCGCTGGATGCGGCTGTCGTGGACGGGGCGCAGCACGGTGCGGGGGCCAGTGAGGTCGTAGCCTGCGGTCTCTAAGGCTTGGCCGCGAGCGCCGGCTTGGGTGAGTAACTCGGTAAGCACCGGCATGATCAGGTTCGGGATCACGGTTTTTAGAGTGACGCGCTGGCCTTTAAGCCGGTTGGCGTCGCGGACGATTCGGGCCCGGTGTGCGCCTTGGGGCCCGAGTTGCAGTGTCGTGCCGGCGATGTAACCGATCCGGTTGCCACCCGGTGCCGCCTGCAGTGCCTTGGCCAGGTCCGGGGTGCGCGACCATGCGACGGCCGCGAGCAGGCTGGCAATCAGTGCGGTGAAACGTGCGGCTAACTCCCCTGCTGCGGCAAGTCCGTCGCTAGTAAGCAGCGGCGCGATGCGGTGCTCCCCGTAGGGCGCGTGGATGAGCACCATGGATGCTGCGACCGGGGCGGCAAGCAACGCGGTGGCCGCAATGAGCGCAACGTTGCGGGTGCGCCACGTCCCCAGGACCATTGCCGCGGCCAGCACTGCGAGTGAAACTTCTGGCCGGTTCAGCCCGAGCACCAGAATCCAGCCCGACGCCCCGATGGCCAAAGCGGTCAACGGGTTCACACGGGTTGAAGGGCTCAGACGGTCTGCCACGGAAGTGCTTTACGCCTCAGGTGTCGATGCTGGTGCGACAGGTTCTTGTGGCGCGAAGGCAGCCACGGTGCGCTTCGGCAGCGCCTTGACCGTGGCGTATGCGATGAACAGGACGATGAGCTTATCCACCGGGTCCGAGATAAACGCCTGGGTGGTTACCGACGCGATCAGGGACCCACCCATCTCGCGGAACAGGCTCACCAGCGCACCGGTGCCCACACCGGCGGTACCGCCGTAGACATATGCGGCAACCGGGGCTGCAACCATGCCGCCCACCACGCCGAGCACAAGGCCAAAGCCAACCACGGTGCCAGGGTTACGCAGCGCGTTGAAGCGGTGAATGAACACACCCGCCAACCAGCCGACCAAGGCCGCACCGGCGGCGAACGGCAGGGCGGCCGGGTTGACCAGACCCCACACCACGTTGTTCAGCGCACCGGTGGCCATGCCCGCAACCGGGCCGGCCAAGGCTGCAACCAGCACGGTACCCACGGAGTCGAGGTACAGCGGCAGACCAATCGAGCCGACGATCTCGCCGATGACGGAGTTGATGATGATCGCAATCGGAATCAGCCCAAGCGTGCGCGCCGGCAACACAGGGACGATGGCCACGAGTAGCAGCAGGGTGCCCACGCCGTAGCCCGCCAGCAACGTAATGCCAGGACCGGAGCCTGTGACCTGATCCCAGTCAGCGGGGCGGACAAGAACGAAGTAGAGCCAGGTCGCGGCGATAATCAGCGCGCCAAGGGCAACAAGAACGCGACGCAGCGGGGTCCACTGCGCCTTCTGCGAGTTTTGAGAAGTGGTGTGTGACATGGATCTTTCCGTAATTCTCACGGGCAAATGAGCAATTGCGCCCTGCCTATGTCACCTCGGCAGGAACGTCCAGATCAGGCAGTGTAGCAGTTAGTCGTCCGCTTTGAGGTGGCGCAGTTCCATAAGACTCGTATCACCCGCCACCACGCGTGCATGGATCTCGCAGGCCCAGTCAAAGGACTCCCACGCGGCATCGATGTCCGCAGCGGTGACCAGGCGCGCGTTGGGTTCGCGCTCCCAAATGTCGCGCAGATCCGCCACTGAGGTGCCGCGGGTGAGGTCGGAATCGGTCTCGACGGCGATCGTCGTCAAGCAATGCTCAACGTCCACCGCATCAAGCGCGATGAGCACCGTGAGCAGGTCGTGGATCTGCGCGCGGTAGCCCTCCCCGACCTCCTCGTGGAACTCGAAGTAGAACCGCACAATGTCACCCAAGTGCTGGGCAATCGGGCTCGCGCCTAGCTTTGCGACGACCCCCTCCAACCGCTCAGGCTCAAGCAACATCTTCTCCGTCACGCCAAGTGAGCACAACGTGATCGGGGTCGGTGTCATGTCGAAGACGTCGGCGGCGGCGTGCGGATCAACCCAGAAGTTCCACTCCGCCGTCGGCGTGGTGTTGCCCGGATAGTTCACCGCACCACCCATCACCGTGATGTGCTTCAAACGCGCAAAGTGCTGCGGGTGGGCGTGAGCGAAAAACGCCAGGTTGGTCATGGGGCCGGTGACGATGAGGTGCAGATCGTCTGTGCCACGCTCAATCGCGTCGATCCACAGCGCCTCCCAATCGTGCTCAACGTGACGCTCCGGTGCGGTGGCATACCCAAGCCCCGTATCGCCGTGGGTTTCCGGCGTGGTGGTCAGCTCCACCTCAAGCGGTGCCGGTACTCCAGCGGCGAGAGAGATAATCGGCAAACCGCACAACGACAGGATCCATGCGGCGTTCTTGGCACACTGGTCGGCGTCGACGTTGCCGGCAGTCGTGGTCACGCACTCAAGCTCATGGATGCCTGCCTGCGTGGCCGCGGTCAGCCAGATGAGGGCTAAGGTGTCGTCGATACCCGGGTCGCAGTCCAGAATTACTCTCATCGTGGCTCCTTCACCATCGTTTCCTTACCGATGATCAGCCACACCACAGCCGCCACCGCACACATTGCACCGCATACGCCGAACGCGGCAGTAAAGCCTGCGGTCTGCGCAATCGCACCGACAACCACAGGTGCGAAAATCTGGCCCGCATCCTGCGTCATCTGGAATGTGGATAACACCTTACCGCCGGAGCGTTCATTGCCAATGATGTCCGCCAACGCTGCCTGAATGGACGGGCTCATCGTGCCGGAAGCCACGCCGGCCAGCACCGACCAGATCATGAGCGGCCAGAAACTCGTCGCCGTGCCAAGCACCACCGTAAACACTGCAGACATTGCCATGCCCGCAAAGATCATCGGGCGCCTGCCAAAATGATCCGACATACGCCCGGAAAACTGCAGCATGATCGCCATGCCGAGCGCGAACGCCGTAAGCGCGAAACCAGCCGCTGCCCCGCCTTGCTCAAACACCGCGGCGGCAAAGAGCGGCAACACCGCCACGCGTGCACCCATATTCACAAACCCATTGGTAAACGCCGCGACCAGCAATCCCCTGTAGGTGGGCACCTTCCAGGCGCTCCGCAGCCGCATCGCGGGCTTCGCCTTCGGCAACGCCTTCGCACCTGAACGCGGCTGTGTAAGCCACGCGACGAGGCCGGCCGCAATCGCGACCGCCACGCCATAAATGGCAAACGGGATACGGAATCCCAAATACGACAACGCTGCGCCCACGATCGGACCGAACACATTGCCCACAAGAAATGCCGAAGCGTACAACGCGTTCGCGCGGCCACGGATCGAAGGATGCGTCACCCGCACAATCAGTGCCTGTGCCGACAACGTGAACATCGTCGAGCCGAAACCCGCGATGAACCGCAACGCAAGAATCTGCCAATACGCCTGGGCAAACGCCACGCAGAACGTGGAGACAGCCACAATGCTCAAGCCTGTGAGGTAGATCGGGCGCGAGCCCAGTTTGTCCACCAGCACACCCGCGCCGGGCGCACCAAGCAACCTGGCGAGAGCAAACACAGACACGACCGCACCTGCTGCGGCCATGGATACGTTGAAACTTCCCGCAAACTGCGGGAGCACCGGAGCGATTAACCCGTACCCGAGCGCAACAATGAAGGCGGCGCCCGTGAGCACCCAAATGGTGCGGGGTATCGACGGTTTCACCACCTTATTCGCACTCATAAACAGCAAGGTTACACAACGCGTCAAATAGCCGTATCGCCCATATGTTCGAATATGCATCGTATGGTGTCGGGGCCACTTTTAGTGTTTGAGCCATGAAGTTGAACGCAAAGAATGCCCTGTCCATGTTCCGCACCTCCCCCACTGTGGATGCCGATGCATACGCCAGTGCCGATTCCTTGGCTGCTGAAATCCGAGACCTCTTCCCCGAGAAGCTGCACGCCATCAACGCGATGATCCACCACCCGCGCTCACTGTCTCGCCCGGCTGCGACCTGGCGGCCACCAGTGATATCGCTACCCCGGATAGACAACGGTCCGACGCTGTCGTTGGCGGTTACGCGGCGGCGTGTTGGCCCGCGCGCCCGCGCTCGTATTCAGGGATACGGGCAGCGCCACATTCCGGCCTACTTGATCGAACTGCGCGTGACCGATGCCGCGGGGGTTCCTGTGGACACGTTGCTTGCCGAGTCCTGGGTGCGCGCGGTCATCCCCGATGATGCTGCCCACACCGTCCACGAAATTCCGGGGGCGAAGGCAGCAAGTTACGTCTGGCTCGTCGACGGGGCGTTCACCCCGATCGAGTCGCCCTCCTCCATGTTCGAAGGACTCAGCGCGGCTTAGTCCTCGTCGAGTTCGTCGAAGTCTTCGTCGTCGAGATCCTCATCATCCTCATCATCGAGGTCCTCGTCGTAGTCTTCGTCGTCTTGGCCGAAGATGTCGTAGACGTCCGGCTCGTCAATCTCGTCGTCGACTGGAAGCAGCTGCGCCTCCCATTCCTCTGCCTGGTCGGCGGCGAGCGACAGCACGTCAAAGAGGCGATCGAAGTCGGTGAAGCTGCCCAGCTCGAGCTTCTCAGCGTCGGCAACTGCCTCATCATGGATGACGTCAAACAGACGTGCGCGGTCCTCCTCAGACAGTTCCGCATCGCCGTCGGACTCCCACAGCTCGCCCTCGGCGTCCTCGATGACATCGTCGTAGTCATCCGGGAGTGCAACGAAGGTCACTGTGGCGCTCGGCACGCCGTTGACAGCTTCGACGACGACCTGCAACTCGGCATTCGCGCCCACTTCGGCGCGCACCTGCTGCGGGTTGACGTGGTCCTGAAAGAACTCGAGATCCCCAATGCGCTCGTCCGTGCTCTCCAGTAGGTCGCGCAGCACGGTTACCACCTGGTCGGTCGCCATGTGCTCAGCAACAGCAGCCACCGCTGCCTCCACGGAAAACACCACAGCAACTAAGACGGCCTCAAACTCATCGTCGTCCTCGTCCACGTCAGCGGCGGCGATGTACACGTTCGCCGCCGGCAGGTGCGGATCAATTTCCACAAACTGCAATTCCAACGCCGCGGACATGGGGACAAACATCGTGTCCCCACCTACGCGCGACTCAATACCGTCGCGGTCCAACGCGGCCGCGATGTCCTCGAAAAAGCTCATGACAGTGGGTTCCTTCCGCATTGACCTTCAGACTGGCTTCAGCCTAGCCACGTTCGCTGACGCGTGCCTGGAATTATCATCGCGGATGTCATAAATCCGTCCGGCTAATTCCCCACTCGCGCATGTCAAACGACTCCCACGCGGTGCGTTGCTCCGCTTTCGGGTCGTATTCCACACGCATGCCGTACTCAAACACCGCAGTCGCACGCCCCGGGTCGTCGCCACGCTTAAACCCGTAGCTGGGCCACTCCGGACCAGGAGCGCCGGTGTGGAAGAACTCGCCCCAGTGGTACTGCATGAGCCGGCTGACCTCTTGGAAGGTGTCCCGCGGCCCGAAGCGATCCAGTTTGGAGGTCACTGTGGCAAAGGGATCGCCATAGACCGCCACAAGGTCAGCTGCATGAATCGCGCCCACGCCCAACTTGCGCATCGCGGCAGATGCGTAGGCGAACCGATACATATAGGTCGGCGCAACCATGCGGTGCGCTGTGGCCAGGATGACACTCGGGGCCCAGAACACGGCGTCTGCCATCAACTCCGCAAAGTCGCCGCGTGCGCCGACATCGTCATATGCCTCGATGACATCCAGTGCATTGTCCGGGTCAAACACGTTCAAGGCCCGGCGCGCAGCGCGTTGGCGCTGGCGGGAGGTTTGGTAGATGGCTTTGGTGAAACTGGCTTCGTCGGAGTTGGTTCCCACGATCAGTGGCACGCGGGCTTGCTCGCCGGCGTTGAACGTGTCAATGGGGTGTTGGGGCAGGCTTGCACTGTCCAGGGTGGGCATGAAGCTGATGTTGAATTGCAGCGCTTCCTTGCTGTTAAACATCAGTGATTGCCCGGCGCGCACAAGGGTTTCTGCGGGGATGTCGCGCAACTGGTCAAGGGTGGTGTCTGGTGCGAAACCGAGTTTCCTGATGAGGGCTTGGACCCACCTGGCGGCTTGGCGCCTCGAGTGGACGCTGGCCGGGGGCGGGGACTGCGCGATTGCGCGGTGGAACAGGCCGCGGGCATCGGGTGCGCACATGAGATGCAGCACGGCAGCACCCCCTGCGGATTCGCCCATGATGGTCACGGCATCTGGGTCGCCGCCGAAGGCTGCGATGTTGTCCCGGATCCACCGCAGGGCGAGGATCTGGTCGCGGATAGCGGGGTTGGCCACGCAGTCGTCGCCAAGCGATCGCACATCGAGGTAGCCGAGCACGCCGAGGCGGAAGTTTAAGGAGACGTAGACAATGTTCGTCGCGGCGGTGAGGCGATGGCCTTGGAGGACTTTTTCGTGGCTGGCGCCGGTGACAAAGGTGCCGCCGTGGAAACAGACAACGACAGACAAGACCTCATCAGTGTCGGGCCTGACGATGTCTAGGTTGAGGCAGTCCTCCGAACCTAGCACCGTGCCACGGATGCCGAAGGTGCCTTGCATGGCGGGTGGGCCGAAGCGTGTGCAGTCGCGCACCCCAGGCCAGGGTTGGACGGGTTTTGGTTCGCGGAATCGGCGAGTACCAGCGGTGTTGGCGCCGAATGGCACGCCACGCCAGGTGCGCATTCCGGTGTGCGGGTCGACTTGACCGCGCACGGCTCCGGCCGTTGTCTGTACGACTGGTTGGCGGCGCGCATTCATGCGTTCAAGCCTAGAGCGTTTCCGCCCGGTCTTCCCGGGATGTGAAGTCGTTCTATGCTGTACCAATTACCTATCGCCAGTTCACGGCAGGAGGATAAGCGTGTTCGGTAACAAGAAATCAACGCAGATCGACGAGGCGGAGCTCCGCAAGGAAATCGTGGTCGCGCTGCAGGAAGATTCAGCGCAGCTGGAAAAGGACGCGGGCAAACTCGGTCGTGTTTTCATCGGCGCTGTGGACAAGGCCGTGCGACTGCAGACCTCTGTGATCCGCGGGTATGTGGATTGGTTGCGCCGCGACAATCCGGATAAGTCGCCGGCACAGATCCAGGCGATTATGGATAAGCATCTGAAAAACACCGTCACGGGCACCGGTGCCGGTGTGGGTGCCGCTGCGGCAGTGCCAGGCGTTGGCCTGTTCACGGGTGCTGCCGCTGTGGCCGGCGAGTCCGCCCTCTTTCTTGATCTCGCGGCGTTTTACGCCATGTCCTCGGCATATTTGCGTGGCGACGACATCTCCGACGCCGAGCACCGCCGCGCCATCGTGCTGACCACGCTGATGGGCACGAAGGGTCTGGCAATCGTGGATACGCTGCTCGGCGAAAACTCCCGCAAGCTGCCTGGCAAGGCCACCCTGTCGCGCTTTTCCGGCCCGACGCTCAATGAGACCAACAACGTGCTGCAGCGCATGGCTATGCGTTCGCTGCGTCGTTCCATGCGTCGCGCCTGGCTGGGCAAGATGATGCCGCTCGGCATCGGCGCAGTTGCTGGTACGACGGTGAACCGCAAACTGGCCGGCAACATCATCGATAACATTCAGCAGGCCCTCGGCCCGGTGCCGTTGCAGTTTGCTACCCCGCTCGAGCCTGAAGACAAGGCCGACGAGACCGGTCGCATCAAAGGTGGCTTCAACCCGAAGGAATTCGCTGCGTGGATTTTGAAGATCTTCCGCGACGGTAAGGACAGTAGCGGGAAGGACAGCGACGACAAGGAACATGAGGACCACTAGCCCACTTCTTACCCAATCGCTCAAGGCGAACCGCGCGCCTGCCGCCGTCGCTTTCGCCGCTGCCATCTTGGCCGCGCTCACCCGCGTGGCCGAGCCCGCTCTTACTGGCCAAGCGATTGATATTGCCACCGGGAATGCGGACGGTTCCGTTGCCCGCGTGGCGTGGCTGATGGTGGCAGTCGCAGCGGCCACCTACGTCCTGAGCATCATCCGGCGCACCACCTCCGGTCGCCTTGCCACGACCTCGCAACACTGGTTGCGCACCAAGATCCTGCGCACGCTGCACCGCCTGGACGGGCCTGGACAGGACAAGATCGTGACCGGCCAGATTGTCTCGCGCTCGATTTCGGATCTGAACATGTACCAGACGGTGCTGGACACTCTGGCGATGATGCTCACACGCATCGTGCAACTGGTAGCCACCTTGATCGTCATGCTGAGCATGGACGTCGCACTGACCGCGATGTCGCTGGCGCTGCTGCCTGTGCTCCTTTGGGAGGCCAACCGGTCGCGCAAAACGCTCTACGCAGCAACGTGGGTCAACCAGCACGCCACCGCAGAACTTGCAGAGCACGTCGAACAAACCGTCTCCGGCGTGCGTGTGGTCAAGGCGTTCGGGCAGGAACAGCGCGAGATCGACCAGCTCGACAACCTTGGTCGCCACCTTTACGCGGTAAAAATGCGGGCGGCGAAACTCACCGCACGCTTCCAGCCGATGCTCTCCCAACTGCCCAAGGTGGCGCTGGTGGTCACCATCATCGCCGGTGGCATGCTCGCCATCCACGGAAGGATCTCCATCGGCCAGTTCGTCGCATTCACCGCGTACCTGACCACGATGACGTCCACCCTTTCCATGCTGACCAACCAGTACGTCCGCATGCAGATGGGTATGAGCTCCTTCGACAGGCTCGCGGATGTGCTGGCACTCGCACCTGAAGAGTCCACCGCGAAGTCCACCGAAAACTTGCCTGCCGAACCCGGCCTGCACTTTAGCGACGTGCACTTTTCCACCGGCGGCCACAACGTCTTAAACGGCTTCACCCTTTCGGTCGCGCCGGGCGAGACCGTTGCAATGGTCGGCCCGCCCGGCGCGGGCAAAACCATGGCGGTGCAGCTAGCTGGCGGGTTCTACACCCCGGATACGGGCACGGTCACCGGTGGCGATGTGGTCTGTGTTTTCGACGACGCCTTCCTTTTCTCTTCCTCCGTGCGCGATAACATCGCCATGGGGGCTGCCGATAACATGTCGCCGGACGAACTTGATGCCGCAGTGCGCGAGGCGGCACGTCTCGCCCTGGCAGACGAGTTCATCGAGCGCCTCCCCGACGGCTACGACACCCAAGTCGGTGAGCGTGGCCTCACCCTTTCCGGTGGTCAGCGCCAGCGCATCGCGCTCGCCCGCGCCCTCATGTCGACACCGAAGGTGCTCGTGCTTGACGACGCCACCAGCGCCATCGACTCCATCAACGAAGCCCACATCTTGGCCAACCTACGCGAGGCACTCAGCGACATCGCAGTGCTGACCGTGGCCCACCGCCAATCAACGGTGGATCATGCGGATCGGGTAGCGGTGGTGCGCGGTGGGGTCGTCGTCAAGCAAGGGCCCCGCGACGAGGTCATGGCAACCGACGAGTATCGCGCCTCCATGGACCCCGAGTCCGAAACGCTGTACGAGGAGATTGGCAACCTGTGGCCCGAGGTGGACACCGAACCCCAGGAACGCGTGATCGTGCCGACGAGCGGGCGCGCCTCCACCATCAACGCCACCCCGGAACTGCTCGCGCGTGTGGAGCGCCTCCCGGAAGCGCGCGAACTGCCAGATCTGGCCGAGCAGACACTGACCCGCCTGCGCACCCCGTCGAGCGAATTCCACATCCGCGACATGTTCAAGGCCGTGCGCTGGCTCATCGCAGGCACCGTCGCCCTGCTGATTGTGGGCGTGCTGGCGGACTTGGCCTTCCCCACCATCGTGCGCGCCGCCGTGGACCGCGGCATTACCCCAATTAACCAGGAGAACCTGATCAACGCGGGGCTCATTGCGCTCGGTGTGGTCGCGATCGCCTGGGCCTCGGATGCACTCATGACTGTTTTGTCGTCGCGCTCCGGCGAACGCCTCCTCTACGGGCTGCGCCTGCGCTCCTACGCGCACCTGCAGCAACTGGGGTTGAGTTACTTCGAATCGCGACTGTCCGGCAAGATCATGACGCGCATGACCACGGACATCGACACCTTGTCGAGCTTCCTACAAACCGGGCTTGCCCAGGCGATTGTCGCCGTCGGCTCTCTCGTGGGCGTGATCGTTATGCTCGTTGCCACAGACGGCGAACTCACCCTCATCGCGCTGACCGCCGTCCCGGTGATTGTCGTCGCTACCTGGGCGTTCAGAGTCTTCTCCAAGCGCTACTACCAGGCCTCACGCGAACAGATCTCCACGGTCAACGGCGAGTTCGCGGAACTCATCGGCGGCATCCGCACCACCCAAACCCACCGCGCGCAGCCCCACTTCGAAGCGCACTTCACCGCCCTAAGCGACGAATACCGCCACCTGCGCATGCGCTCCGTCACCCTGGTCGCGCTGTACTTCCCAGGCATGCACTTCATCTCCCAAACCATGACCGCCGTCATCGTCGGCTTTGGTGCGGGACGCATCGCCGACGGATCGCTGTCCGTCGGTGTGCTCGTCGCATTCACCATGTACTTAGGCCAGCTCTACGGCCCCATCCAGCAGCTTGGCCAAATCTTCGACTCCTGGCAGCAAGCCACCGTCAGCTTCGACCGCATCCGCGCTCTACTTGCCCAACGCACCACCGTCCCCGATACCGGCACCAACCCGGGTGCTCACAGCGCCGCAAGTGGGCCATTGCTTTTCGACGACACCACCTTCTCCTACTCCGCCTCCACCGATACAGACGCCTCCCCCGTGATCGACCACATGGACCTGACCATCGAGCCAGGTACCACCGTGGCACTCGTCGGCCCTACCGGCGCAGGCAAATCCACCGTGGTCAAACTGCTCGTCCGGTTCTACGACCCCACCTCCGGTGAGGTGCGCGCATCCGGCACAAACATCGCGGAGTTCCCGCTTGCAGACTGGCGCCGCGCACTCGCCCAGGTCCCACAGGAGTCCTACCTCTTCCCTGGCACCGTCGCAGACAACATCGCCTACGGCGCGCCGGGCGCGACCCCAGAGGAGATCGAGGCGGCGGTGAACCGCATTGGCGCGCTCGGTGTCGTCGATACGATCCCCGGCGGCTTCAACGCGCGCGTCGGTGAACGCGGCCGAGGCTTGAGTTCCGGTCAGCGCCAAATCATCGCACTCGCACGCGCGGAGATGCTCTCCCCTGCCGTGCTGCTTCTCGACGAAGCTACCGCCACCCTTGATCCCGCAACCGAACGCGCGGTGCTCGACGCCGCCGACCGTGCAACCTCGGGGCGCACGTCAGTGGTCGTCGCACACCGCCTCGCAACCGCTGCGAGGGCCGACCGAATACTCGTCATCGACGAAGGACGTATCATTGAGGACGGTTGCCACGAGGACCTCCTCACCGCCGGCGGTAGGTATGCCCAAATGTGGGCTGCCAACCGCTAACGGGGGTGAAAGACGGAAACCCCGTGGACAGGAACAACCCAAGTTCGCGCCATATCAGCGCGGACGATTACAGTCAAAGAAACGTTCCGCGAAATCGAAACAGAAGGAAGGCGAGAACCTGCCGTGAGCAGCGAAAACACGTTCGGCCAGAACAGCTGGCTGGTTGACGAGATGTTCCAGCAGTACAAGGACGACCCGAACTCGGTCGACGCCGAATGGCGTGAACTGTTTGAGAAAAAGGGTGCACCGAAGACCGCTAATGGCACGTCCAACGTCACCCCTTCGCAGGCAGGTGCAAGCCAGGCGAAGACCGACCCGAAGGTTGCCCGTTCCACCGGCGCACCTTCGCAGGATGGTCGCGAGACCAAGGTCGACGAGGCCGCAGCAAAGGTCTCTAACCGCCCGCAGCGCACCCTGCCGAAGCCGAAGGCCTCCCCGCTGGACAAGATCGCACAGGTCGAGGTCGAGCCGGGCGAGTTCCAGCTCAAGGGCGCATTCCGTGCGATTGCGAAGAACATGAACGAGTCGCTCGAGGTGCCGACGGCGACGACCGTGCGAGACATGCCGGTCAAGCTCATGTTTGAGAACCGCGCGCTGATTAACGACCATCTCAAGCGCACCCGTGGCGGCAAGGTCTCCTTCACCCACATCCTGGGCTACGCCATCGTCCTGGCGACGAAGCTGCACCCGGACATGAACAAGAACTACAAGGAGGACGGCAACAAGTCCTTCGCCATCCAGCCAGAGAACGTCAACCTCGGCCTGGCTATCGACCTTCCGGGCAAGAACGGTTCCCGCTCCCTCGTCGTCGCTGCGATCAAGGAGTGCGAGAAGAAGTCCTTCTCCGAGTTCGTTGACGCATACGAGGACATCGTCGCTCGTGCACGCGACGGCAAGCTAACCATGGATGACTTCTCCGGTGTCACCATCCAGCTCACCAACCCAGGCGGCATCGGCACCCGCCACTCCATCCCGCGCTTGACCAAGGGCCAGGGCACCATCGTCGGCGTTGGCGCTATGGACTACCCGGCAGAGTTCGCCGGCGCTTCCGAGGACCGCCTCGCCGAGCTCGGCGTTGGCAAGCTGGTCACGCTGACCTCCACCTACGACCACCGCGTCATCCAGGGTGCAGAGTCCGGCGAGTTCCTGCGCGATATTTCGCAGCTGCTTATCGACGACAAGTTCTGGGACAACATCTTCCAGTCCCTGCAAATCCCGTACTCCCCGCTTCGCTGGGCACAGGATCTTCCGAACACGGGCATTAACAAGGACACCCGTGTCATGCAGCTCATCGAGGCATACCGCTCCCGCGGCCACCTCATCGCAGACACCAACCCGCTGCATTGGCACCAGCCTGGTCTGGCGAAGCCGGATTCGCGTGACCTGCTCATGGAGACCCACGGCCTGACCCTGTGGGATCTGGACCGCACCTTCCACGTCGGTGGCTTTGGCGGCAAGGAGCAGATGACCCTGCGCGAGGTCATGTCGCGCTTGCGCTCCGCCTACACCCTCAAGGTCGGCTCCGAGTACTCCCACATCTTGGACCGCGACGAGCGCGAATGGCTGCGCGACCGCGTCGAGGCTGGCATGCCCAAGCCGACCGGTGCAGAGCAGAAGTACATCCTGCAGAAGCTCAACGCCGCTGAGGCCTTTGAGAACTTCCTGCAGACGAAGTACCTCGGCCAGAAGCGCTTCTCCCTCGAGGGCGCAGAGACCCTCATCCCGCTGATGGACGCCATCATCGACACCGCTGCAGGCCAGGGCCTGGAAGAGGTGGTCATCGGCATGCCGCACCGTGGCCGCCTGAACGTGCTGTTCAACATCGTGGGCAAGCCGGTTGCAACGATCTTCAACGAGTTCGAAGGCAACATGCGCGCAGCCCAGCAGGGTGGCTCCGGTGACGTGAAGTACCACCTCGGCTTCGAGGGCGAGCACATCCAGATGTTCGGCGACGGCGAGATCAAGGTCTCCCTGGCTGCGAACCCGTCCCACCTTGAGGCAGTCGACCCGGTGCTCGTCGGTATGGCGCGCGCCAAGGAAGACCAGATCAAGGCCACCAAGGGCCGCGAAGACCACCCGGTCGTTCCGCTTATGCTCCACGGCGACGCATCGTTCACCGGTCTGGGCATCGTCCAGGAGACCCTGAACCTGTCTCGCCTGCCGGGCTACACCGTCGGCGGCACCATCCACATCGTGGTGAACAACCAGATCGGCTTCACCACCACCCCGGATTCCGGCCGTTCCTCCTACTACGCCACCGACCTGGCCAAGGGCTTCGACTGCCCGGTGTTCCACGTCAACGGCGACGACCCGGAGGCAGCCGCATGGGTTGCTCAGCTCGCTACCGAGTACCGCCGCGAGTTTGGCAAGGACGTCTTCATCGACCTCATCTGCTACCGCCTGCGCGGCCACAACGAGGCTGATGACCCGACCGTGACCCAGCCGGTCATGTACGAGCGCATCAACAACCACCCGTCGGTGCGTACCCGCTACACCCAGGACCTCATCGGTCGTGGCGACATCACCCAGGAAGACGCAGAGAAGGCGGCACAGGACTTCCACGACCAGCTCGACGCGGTCTTCACCGACGTGAAGTCCGAGAAGGGCAAGCCGAGCGAGCAGACCGGTATTACCGATTCCCAGAAGCTCACCCGCGGCCTGGACACGAACATCTCCGAAGAGCAGTTCAAGCGCCTCGCAGACGCGTACGCCAACCTGCCGGAGGACTTCACCCCGAACAAGCGTCTCAAGTCCGTCCTGTCCAAGCGCGGCGGCTCGTTCACCGACGGCGACATCGACTGGGGCTGGGGCGAACTGCTCGCCTTCGGTTCCCTGGCTGAGCAGGGCAAGTTCGTCCGCCTCGCCGGTGAGGACTGCCAGCGCGGTACCTTCACCCAGCGTCACGCTGTGCTGTACAACCCGGACAACGCCGAGCCGTTCAACCCGCTCGACCACAACGCGCAGGAAGCCGGCAACGGCGGCCAGTTCCAGGTCTACAACTCCGCACTGACCGAGTACGCAGGCATGGGCTTCGAGTACGGCTACACCCTTGGCAACAAGGACGCGGTTGTCGCTTGGGAAGCACAGTTCGGCGACTTTGCCAACGGCGCCCAGACGATTATCGACGAGTACCTGTCCTCCTCCGAGACCAAGTGGGGCGAAGTGTCCTCCCTGATCTCCCTGCTGCCGCACGGCTACGAGGGTCAGGGTCCGGACCACTCGTCTGCTCGTATCGAGCGCTACCTGCAGCTCGTCGCGGAAGGCTCCATGACCATCGCGCAGCCGTCCACCCCGGCTAACCACTTCCACCTGCTGCGCCGTCAGGCTCTCGGCGAGATGAAGCGTCCGCTGGTCGTCTTCACCCCGAAGTCCATGCTGCGCAACAAGGCTGCAGTGTCCCAGCCGTCTGACTTCACCGAGGTCAACCGCTTCCAGTCCGTCATCGACGACCCGAACTTCGTCGAGCGCGGCAACAAGAAGATCGGCGACACCGACAAGGTGAAGACCATCATGCTGTGCTCCGGCAAGATCTACTGGGAGCTGGACAAGAAGCGTCAGAAGGATGGTCGCGACGACATTGCGATCGTCCGCGTGGAGATGCTCCACCCGATCCCGTTCAACCGCCTGTCGGATGCGTTCAAGAACTACCCGAACGCCAAGGAGATCCGCTGGGTGCAGGACGAGCCGGCAAACCAGGGCGCATGGCCGTTCTACAACGAGCACCTGCGCACCCTGATCCCGGACATGCCGGAGATGGTCCGCGTGTCCCGTCGTGCACAGTCCACCACCGCAACCGGTGTGGCCAAGGTGCACCAGCAGGAAGAAAAGCAGCTGCTTGAGGAAGCATTCGCTGACTAACCTGCACACCTAAAAACTCCGACCCGGCTTGTGAAAAGCCGGGCCGGAGTTTTTGTTATTCGGTTATTTGGACGCAGAGTCCGGGTCGATCACATCCTCTGGGTCTGCCGGGGTGTCGTGGTGGACGTCGATTTGGGCGTATTCGATCATCCACTCCGCAATCGCATCCTCCACCGTGGCACCCTTGTCCACTTCTTCCGCCATCTCCTCGAGACGGTCAGTGGACAGCACGCGGGTGATGAAGTTCAGGCGGTTGATCTCACCGCGGTCGAAGGTGCCTTTATGGAACACCGGGATGACGTTTTGTGGAAGTTTGCTCTCTCCGCACGCTTGAGCGGGTGACGGGTCGACGGTGCGCATATCCCCCGGCATGGCGGCGACAGCGGCCCCATAGACCTCGTCAGTATATGCGCCATCGGTAACATCGCCGCCCGCTAGCTCCTTGGCGGCCTTAGGGTCCGACTCTTCGAGCAGACGCCCAGTGCACGTGACGACGAAGTCAATCGGCTGCTCACGCAACACCTCAAGCGTCGGCGCGTCATCCAGCCCCGTCACTGAGGTCACGCTCGTCGGCCGGCCTTGGCCCTTAAGTACGCGGCTGTAGATCTCCCCAAGTACGACTTGTTCGTTGGAGGCGCCGTCGATGGCGATGGCGATATCGGCCTTCTCCGGGCGCGCCTGAGTGTAGATGTTGTCCTCCGACGCGCACCCGGACAATACGAGCGCAGCCGAGCCCAAAACGGCGGCTACGGCAGTGTGGTGGTGTGCCTTCATGGTGGTTTACTCGCCGATGACGTTTTCAGAGGCGGGAGTGCGGCCACCTGCTTGTGCGATCATGTCGCGGGCCTGCGGTGCAGCATCCGGCTCGCACAGCACGTCGTAGTGTCCAGCCACGATCGTGGTTGCAGACGCGAAATCGCGCTTGCCGCCGGTGAAGGCGTAGGCCACTGCGGAGGCCACCGTGCCGAAAATGGCGCCGATGACAATCGCCCACACAAACATGGCCATGCCGGCGCCAGGAACAGAGATCAGGGAGAGTAGCAGACCGAAAAACAGGCCCATCCACAAACCCGACAGCGCGCCGGTGCCCAGCACCTTCGGCCACGTAAGCCGGCCGGTAATCTTTTCCACCTGCATCAAGTCCACACCAACGATGGAAAGCTTCTCTACAGGAAACTCCCTGTCGGACAGGTTGTCCACGGCGCGTTGCGCCTCCGCATAGGTGGAAAAGCTGCCCACGGGCCAGCCGGTGGGCACCTCTGTGACACCAATACGCTTATTCAACGATGGGTTCATAGGTTCAGTCATGCTGGGTAGTCTATCGGGATTCCAAAATCCCCCAGGAACGGCCGTATAATCGCGTGGCAATGGCTACTGAACATCAGATTTTGGAAAGCGATGTCCACGAAGCGCTTTCGCGCGTTGATGACCCGGAGATCGGCAAACCGATCACGGAGCTCAACATGGTGGAATCGGTCACCATCGACGGCAACAATGTTGCGGTCGGTATTTATCTCACAATCGCAGGCTGTCCGATGCGCGACACCATCGAGTCAAATGTGCGCGCTGTAGTCGAGGAGCTCGACGGCGTGGGCGACGTGAGCGTCACGCTCCACACGATGAGCGACGAGCAGCGCCGTGCGCTTGCCCAGAAACTCCGCGGCGAGCAGACCGGCCCGGCGATCCCATTTGCGGATCCGGATACGCGCACACGTGTTATCGCGGTGGCCTCCGGCAAGGGTGGTGTGGGTAAGTCCTCGATGACCGTGAACCTGGCCACCGCTATGGCCGCCCAGGGCCTGACGGTGGGCATTGTTGATGCCGATATCTACGGCCACTCGGTGCCGGGGTTGATGGGTTCTGAGGACCAGGGCCCCACGCTTGTCGACGAAATGATCATGCCCCCTATCGCCCACGGCGTGCGCCACATCTCGGTGGGGCAATTCGTGGAAGGCAACGCCCCTGTCGTGTGGCGTGGCCCGATGCTTACCCGTGCGATCCAGCAGTTCTTGGGCGACGTGTACTGGGGCGATCTGGACGTGCTGTTCATGGACCTGCCCCCGGGAACGGGTGACGTGGCAATCACCGTCGCGCAGTTGGTGCCGAATGCGGAGTTGCTGATCATCACCACCCCGCAGGCTGCTGCGGCAGAGGTCGCGGAGCGCGCCGGCACGATCGCGCAGCAGACTGATCAGAAGATCGCCGGCGTGATCGAAAACATGTCGGGCATGACCATGCCGGACGGCACGGTACTCAACATCTTCGGCGAGGGCGGCGGCGACCACGTCGCCGAGCGCCTGACCCAGCTGACCGATTCCGATGTGAAACTACTCGGCTCCGTACCCCTGGACCCGAAGCTGCGTGAACACGGCGATACCGGCACCCCGGTTGTCATCTCCGATCCGGAGTCGCCGGCGGCCAAGGCGGTGCTTGAGATCGTCGACAAGCTAAAGGTGCGCCCGAACTCACTGGCAGGCAAGAGCCTGAACCCGCAGGTTAAATAACGTCCTCCCAGGAGAACCCTTTGCGCTCCGGCTGCGTACCGCGCGGCTCGGGGCGCGCTTGCTTTTGCTGGGGCGCCTTCGGCGGCGGCGCCTGTGGTGGTGTCTTCGGCGCTGGAGGCTCGCTGGGGTCGTCGTCTTCGAACAACACCTTCGCCATCGCACGCTTCGGCCCCATCGCCGCATAGCGCGAGACAGTATCGATCGGCTTCTTAAACTCCTCGAACTCCCCCAGTTCACCATTGAGTTCCGCCTTGGCGTTGTTGATCGCCTTCTTGGCCGCATAGATCGCGGCGCGCACATCCTCGACGACAGAAGGCAGGCGTTCGGGCCCGATCACGATCAACCCGATGATCAGGATGAAGAAAATCTCGCCCCAACCGATGCTAGAAAACACCTAACCCACCTTACTCACGGTGCGTCAGCGAGCGAATCGCAGACTCCACTCGGCTCCGGATCCCCTTGGGGGTTTCGGGGGTGTCGGTCACGTCTTCGTCGCAAAGCATCGCCAGTCGCTCCACAAGCGACGCCGGAGCGTGCATCCCTGAGGAATTACACACCTGCAGACGCTGCGACGTCCCCCGCTGCGCCTGAACTTCCTCACAACACTCCCCACACAACTGCAGGTGTCGCTCGGCGCGTAGCGTGGCCGCCTTGGACAACTCGCCGTCCACGTAGGCGGCAATCGCCTCCGGATTGAGATGATCCGTGGAGTTAAACCTAGTCACGGCGCCGACTCCTTCCCTACTACCGGGCGCGGATGAGTTCCTTCGCGGCGGCGCTGTGGAGGGCTTGTTTCTCCAACGACTCACGCATCTGCGCGCGACCGCGGTGGATACGCGATCGTACAGTACCCATCTTCACTCCGAGGGTTTCAGCGATCTCCTCGTAGCTCATCCCCACCACATCACACAGGACCACGGCCACGCGGAACTCCGCCTTCAAATCGCCCAACGCCTTCTGCAACGCAGGGTCCAGGTTGGTCACGGAGTACGCATCTTCCGGGGTCATGTCGGTGCCGGGCACGCGCTCGTAATCCTCGGGCAGGGCCTCCATGCGGATCTTCGCGCGGCGACGCACCATGTCCAAAAACAGGTTCGTGGTGATGCGGTGCAACCAGCCTTCGAACGTTCCAGGCTGGTACTGCTTCACGTTGCGGAACACACGCATAAACGTCTCTTGCGTGAGATCTTCCGCGTCGTGCTGATTACCGGAGAGACGAAACGCTAGGCGGTAGACACTGTCGGCATGTTCTTTCACCAGTTCAGACCAGGTCGGCATTGCTGCCTGGCCTGCGTCAAACGCTGCGGTACCGGTGAGTGGAACGTCAGTGCTCATGCGCAATAGTTTCGCAGACTCACTGCCCCAAAGCCAGCCAACCAGTTAACAGAATCCTGTGAACGCAACACGGCTATGATGTGGCGTGTGAGTGAGACCGCATTTACCCAGATGAACTCGTACCTCGCCGCCCGTTCCACCGAAGGCGGCCACCTTTCCGACCAGGTTGCGGAAGCTTTGCGCGCAGCGCGCGAGGACGCTGCCGAAAACGGCACCCCGGCACCCAGCCCGGTGGTCGGCGACCTGTTGACGGTGCTCGCGGCGGCAGCCCCGAACGCATCCCAGGGTGCGGTTGCGGTGACCCCGGCCGCCGGTGTTGTGGGCTTGCACCTGCTCGCAGGCCTGCCGGAGAAGGCCACAATGACCTGCATCGAGCCGGAAGCTGCACTGCAGGCCGGCGCGAAGGAAGCAGTGCGCAACGCAGGGTTTAGCCCGTCGCGTGTGCGTTTCCTCACCGCACGTCCCCTCGAAGTGATGGGGCGCTTGGCTAACGACGCCTACCAGATCGTCTACGCAGACGTCTCCCCCGTCGAACTGCGCCCGCTCATCGAGGCCGCCTGGCCGTTGCTGGCCCCGGGCGGCACGTTGGTGCTTGCAGGTTCGCTTCTCGACGGCACCGTGGCCGACCCCACCCGCCGCGACCGCGAAACAGAGGCCGCCCGTGAGGCGGATGAGTTCGTCGATACGCTGACAGCCGAGCGCGGCGCCGCGGTGGCGCGTCTGCCGCTTGACGGCGGCCTGACGCTGATCACCAAAATCGGCTAAACAACCTCGCTCTTACCGACGACCACAACGCCGCCGTCGGACACCGTGAACCGCTCGCGGTCGCGCTCCGTATTCACACCGACCGTCTCCCCATCGGAGACGTAAACGTTCTTGTCCAGGATGCAGTGGCGCACCACCGCGCCCTTGCCCACGCGCACACCCGGCATGAGCACAGAGCCCTCCACCGTCGCGCCTTCTTCGATGCGTACATCGGTGGACAGCACCGAGTTACGCACCGTCGCACCGGAAATGATCGAGCCGGACGCCACAATGGACTCCTGCGCAATACCACCGAGGACGAACTTTGCCGGGGGCAGGTTGTCGTCGTCAGTCGCGTGGATCGGCCACGCCTTGTTGTACAGGTTGAACACCGGGTGTGAGGAAATCAGATCCATGTGGGCCTCGTAGAACGAGTCGATCGTGCCCACATCGCGCCAGTAACCCCGGTCGCGGTCCGTGGCACCCGGCACCCCGTTGTTGGAAAAGTCATACACGTTCGCCTCGCCCTGCGCGACGAAGTACGGGATGATGTCGCCGCCCATGTCGTGGCTGGAATCCTCGTTCTGCTCGTCCTCCAGCAGCGCCTGGATTAGCGCCTCGGTAGAGAAGCAATAGTTGCCCATCGATGCGAACGTCATCTCCGGATCGTCCGGGGTACCCGGTGGGTCGGCCGGCTTTTCCAAAAACTCGGTGATCGTGCCGTCATCGTCGGCCTGGATGCAACCGAACGCGCTCGCCTCCGCACGCGGCACGCGAATGCCTGCCACGGTGGCGGCCTTGCCCGACGCAATGTGATCTTCGACCATCTGCGACGGATCCATCCGGTAGACGTGGTCCGCGCCAAAGACCAAGACATAGTCAGGCATGTCGTCGTAAATGAGATTCAGCGACTGCACAATCGCATCCGCCGACCCGTTGTACCAACGCTTGCCGCGACGCTGCTGCGCCGGAACCGACGCGATGTACTGCTGCGTTGGCCCCGAAATGTTCCACGCCGTAGCCACATGGCGGTCCAGCGAGTGCGACTTGTACTGCGTCAACACCGCAATACGCATGTAGCCGGCGTTGACCAAATTCGACAACACAAAATCGATCAAACGGTAGTTGCCGCCGAACGGAACGGCGGGTTTGGCACGGTCAGCCGTCAGGGGAAACAGGCGCTTGCCTTCCCCGCCGGCCAGGACAATGGCGAGAACTCGAGGCTGGCTTTTCATAACCGCAAGGCTAATGCCAATTCAAGGCTCGTGCAGGGATTCCGCAACGTCAGTAGGCTCGGCGGACATGAAGGTAGGAATGCTCACGCGCGAATACCCGCCGGAGGTCTACGGCGGCGCCGGGGTGCACGTCACAGAACTCACGCGGTTCATGCGCGAATTCGCCGACGTCGACGTCCACTGCATGGGCGCCCCACGCGACGCCGCAGGTGTATACGTCCACGGCGTCGACCCCGCACTCGAGGGGGCCAATAGCGCGATCAAAACCCTGTCCACAGGCCTGCGCATGGCCGATGCCGCAGCCGGGCTCGACGTGGTGCACTCGCACACGTGGTACGCAGGCCTCGGCGGCCACCTCGCCGGGCTGCTCCACGAGATCCCCCACGTGGTCACCGCCCACTCGCTCGAGCCGGACCGCCCGTGGAAGCGCGAACAGCTCGGCGGCGGCTACAACGTGTCCTCCTGGTCGGAGAAAAACGCGATGGAAAACGCCGACGCGGTCATCGCCGTATCTGCCGGAATGAAAGATGCCATTTTGCGCGCCTACCCGCGTATCGACGACTCCCGCGTCCACGTCGTCCTCAACGGCATCGACCCCGCCAACTGGTACCCGGACACCGGCACCATCGCCGAAGAACTCGGAGTAGACACCTCGCGGCCGGTCGTCGCGTTTGTCGGGCGCATCACCCGCCAAAAAGGTGTCGCCCACCTGCTCAAAGCAGCGCAGCTTTTCGACGACGACGTCCAGCTCATCCTCTGCGCCGGCGCCCCCGACACCGAGGAGATTGCTGCTGAGACGCGTGGGCTCGTCGAAAAGCTACAAGCGCAGCGTGACGGCGTGTTCTGGGTCCAAGACATGCTGCCCGCCGAAAAAGTACGCCAGGTCTACACCATCGCCGACGTCTTCGTCTGCCCATCCGTCTACGAACCGCTGGGCATCGTGAACCTGGAGGCCATGGCGTGCGGCACCGCAGTGGTAGCCTCGCGCGTCGGCGGCATCCCCGAAGTCGTCGTCGACGGCGAAACCGGCGTGCTTGTGGACTACACACCCGACGACACCACCGACTTCGAACAACGCCTCGCCGAGGCGGTCAACGCCGTCGCCGGCGACAAAGCACGCGCCACCGCCATGGGCAGCGCCGGACTCACCCGAGCCAAAGAATCCTTCTCCTGGCGCACAATCGCGAAACAAACCGTAGACATCTACAAGGGGTTGATCTGATGACGGTCTACCGTCCCGAACTACACGTCACCGCAGAACGCGGCATTCTCGAAGGCCCAGCCGGCGTATTCCGCATCGGCAGCCGCGAGAACCGCCTGTGGCACATGTTCTACCAGTACCGCCCAACCCCCGACACCCCGAGCCGCTGGGGCCACGAAGTCAGCGAAGACGACGCATTCAACTGGCTCGACTGCAACGACGTCATCGTCCCCTCCGGCGACGAAACCAACATCCGTGCAGGGTCCGTCACCTCCGCGGGCGACGGCGTCAACCTGTACTTCTCCTCCGAAACCCCGGCAGGAAACACCATCCAGATCGCCCACGTTGCGCACGTGGACAGGCTTTACGACGACCTCGACGCCGACGACGCTGACGCTGACGACACTGACGTCTCCGATGCCGCCGAGCGCACCGGCACCGCAGTCGACGACACCGCCGGCGACACCAATTTCCGCTCGCCTTGCGTCGTACCCGCCTGGGACACGGAAGCCGACCGCGACCAAGGCCACGACGGCTGGCTTATGCTCGCCGTGACCGGGCCTGTCACCGACCCCAAGCCGGTCGTCCTCACCTCCCCCGACGGCCGAGACTGGGAGCTGCAAGGCCCGCTCGAGTTCAATGGCGACACCGGCATCACCCTCGATGCCTCCCTCGTTGCCCCACGCATCGTGCGCCTGCGCGACGAAGTCGATGGCGAAATCCGCGACGTCCTGTTCATCACCCTCGAACGCGACGGCAAAGACACCGCCGTCTACGCCGTGGGCCAGCTGCGGGGCAATGTCTTCGACATCACCACGCCGTTTACGCTTCTCGACTACGGCCACGACTTCACCCGCCCACGCAACACCAACTACCCGCTGGACGAAACCACTGCGGAAAACCGCTACGAGCGCGCCTACCTGTTCGGGTTCATGACCAACACCGACCGCGCCGGCGACCCCACCCTCGAACCCAACTGGGCCACCGAAGGCTGGGCCAACGCCCTCACCCTCCCGCGCCGCGCCACCCTGCAGGGTGGCCGCCTCTTCCAAGTGCCCGCACCAGGCCTGCCAGACGCCGTCAGCGCCACCGACCGCGCCCGCATGTGGGCCGGCCTGTGCGAAATCCCGGCCGGCTCCCAGGTCACCCTCGAGGTGCTCGACGGCAACAACGAACCGGCTGCGGTGATCACTCATAACGGCGAGCAGCTCACACTCGACCGCCTCGACGGCTCCCCCGCAACCGCACCGCTTCACGACGACGACGAAGACAACGTCACCGTCATCGTCGACGGCTGCACCCTCGAGGTCTACGCCGGCGGCGGCAGCGTTGTCATGTCGTCGCGCATCTGGCCCGAAGGCGGCTGCAACGGCATCCGCAGCCGCGCCACCGGCGAAGCATCCATCAGCGGCGAGTGGCGCCGCGGATACCCCGCCCGCTTCTAAGCCAGCCGGCGCGTGAGCCGGCACATGAGCTAGGCACAGCAAGAAGGCCCGCATCACGCGGGCCTTCTCCGTTTCTTTAGCGCGTCGTGAGCGAAGCGCCGGCGCGCTACTTCTTGCGCAGGCGGATCAGCTGGGCGCGGGCGGTGACCTCCATCTGCTCCGGGAGGTCCTCGAGTCGCGCGTGCAGCACGTCCTTATCCAGGTGACGCGCCGACGGGCTCATACCCACCTGCGCGGCGATCGCGTCACGGCCCAGGGTCATCGGGAACGAAATCAACTCCGGATCGGCCACAGGGGTCAGCCACTGCGCCGACTGCTCGATCAGTCGCGCCACCTTGCCGTCCTCCACGCCGAGGATACCCAGTGGCTCACGGAGCTCGTCCAGGTGGCCTTGGTCGGCGACGAGGATGACGGCCTCGCCGTCGTCGCTAAGCACACGCGCAAACTCCGCAGGATTGCGCGGCGCGAACACCACAGTCACCACATCAACCGCCCCCGTGCGGATAGGCAGCTGCTCCCACACATCCGCCACAATCGCACCCAAACGCGGATGCGCCTTAGCCAAATGCTTCGCAGCAGGCACCGAAATATCCAACCCCACACCACGCGCGCCATCAATCAGGTCCAGCGTGTGCGCAAGGTAGTAGCCGGTTCCGGCGCCAGCCTCCAGAATTACCGGATCATGATCGCCTGCGGCATGCTCCACAACATCCGCCACACGATCCGACACCGCCTCCACAAACGGCGCGAAATGGCCATTCGACAGGAACGTTTCGCGAGAGTTAATCATCTCCAGCGAATCGCCCTCATGATTCAGCCCGCGCCCCGACGCGAGCGTGACATAACCCTGCTTGGCTACGTCATAAGAATGCCCCGATTCGGAGACGAGACGACCAAAATCGTCCTCGCCCCGAAGCGGGGTCAGGTCTACCGGGTCCGCGAGTACATCCACGATCTCGTTGAGCATGTGGTGATACTACCGCGTTTGGCCGGAACTACTCTCCAGCAGCCTCCGTGAGCAAGCGGCCAAGTTCGCCAGCCTCTTCCTTGCTCAGTTCAATGACGAGGCGTCCGCCACCGTCAGACGGGATACGCATGACGATCTTGCGCGACTCCTCCACCGCTTCCATCGGGCCACTACCGGTACGCGGCTTCATTGCTGCCATCGTCAACACTCCTTATTGCTTTGTTTCCGAAACGTGTTCTTCCGGAGATTCTACCCGTGTTTCCGGCGCAAGGTTGCCGCCCGCCAACTGTTCGATGAGCGCATCGACCTGATCCATGCGGTAACCGCGGTGCACAACCTCGAGCTGAATATCGCCGAAGTTACCTTCCTCCACGGCGCGGCGGTTGGCTTCCTTCACCTCTTCTGTTGGTGGCATGGGCGGCAGGGCCTCGCCGCGGCCGAAGACGGTGGCGAACAGTTTCAGGCCAATGATGCTCAGCAGTGCGAGCACCAGGATGAGGATGATCCAGGAAAGCATGCGGGTTAGTTTAGCTGTCGGCCCAGGCGGGGCGCTCGCTGACCTCGACGGGGAATTTTCCCGCGCGCGCGAGAATCGTCTTTGCGACGACATCAGCCATCCCAGCAAGTTCATACAGCGGCCTATTGCGGTGGGTGCGGGGGCTCAGTTGCGCTTGCTGGATGGCTTTTGGGCCGTGGGCGCGGGCGACGTCGATGAGCAAGCCCGCTTCCACCCCGTAGCCGGCGACGAATGGCAGCGAAAGCGCGGTTGAGCGTCGGATGGCGTATTCGCCGGCGAGCGACTGGTCCACGGCGATCTCCGGGAAGAGGGCGCGCAGGAGGGGTTTCGCGGTCAGTTCGGTCACGCGACCGCCGGCGCCTTCGCGGGTGTAGGAGGCTTTGACGAGGTGGACGGTGTCGTCGATAAATGGCTCGGCGAGCGCGTCGACCCACCAGGGTTCGAGTGAGGTCACGTCGGCGTCGACGAAGACCACCACGTCGCCGCATGCGGCCTTCACGCCGCGCCACAGCGCCTCGCCCTTGCCGGGCCAGGGTGTGCGTGGGTCGACGTCGCGCCAGTTCACCACGGTTGCCCCGGTTGCGGCGGCGCGCTCGGCGGTGCGGTCGGTGGAGTCTGAGTCGATGACGATGACTTCGTCCGCTGACGAAGCCACACACTTTTCGACGACCCCACCCACCGTCGCCTCCTCATCCAGCGCAGGAATCACCACACTGATTCGTACATCGGTGCGCATGCCGGCGAGCGTGTCGGCACTCACGCGAGCCCCCGCACGGTTGCCAGCGGTGCCGCGGTGCCCTGGATCGCCTCGATCATGCGGATGACGTCGATCGTCGCCTCGACCTCATGGACGCGAAACGCCGCCACCCCGCGCGCGGCCGCCCACGCGGTTGCTGCGAGGGTGCCGGGCACGCGCTGGGTGATGTCGGCACCGTTGAGGCCACGCCCGACGGTCTCGCCCACGAAATCCTTGTTGGACAGGGCCATGAGGACGGGCCAGCCGGTGGCGACGATTTCGTCGATACGCCGCAGGATCTCCAGCCCGTGGTAGGTGTTCTTGCCAAAGTCGTGCGTGGGGTCAATGAAGATCGCCTCCTCCGGCACGCCGAGGGAGACGGCGCGCTCGGCCAGCGCGGTGGTTTCCGCAATCACGTCGGCGACCACGTCGTCGTAGTGCACCCGGTGCGGGCGCGTGCGCGGCGTGACCCCGCCGGTGTGCGAGCACACGTACCCCACGCGGCGAGCGCCTGCTACCTCAACCAACTCGGGGTCGAAGCCTGCCCACGTGTCGTTGATCAGGTCCGCGCCCGCTGCGATCGCCTCCTCAGCCACCGCGGCGCGCCAGGTATCCACGCTCACCGTCACGTCCGGGTGGCGCTCACGCACCCCGGCGATAAGCGGCACGACACGGTCAATCTCCTCGGCAACGGACACGTCGTCGCCCGGGCCTGCCTTCACGCCGCCGATGTCGATGATGCTGGCCCCGGCGGCAACGGCGTCGTCGACACGCAAAAGCGCCTTCTCAATCGCGAACGTCGCACCCTTGTCATAAAACGAGTCGGGGGTGCGGTTCACGATCGCCATGACCTCACTCATCGCGCAGACGCTGATCCGTCATCACCTTGTGGGCCTCCACGATGTGCGCCACGGCCTCCTCCACCGAATCGGTAACCAGGTACAACTTCTCATCCCCCGGCGAAATCAACCCGCGGCCGAGCAACTGCTGCTCAATCCAATCCACGAGCCCGGACCAAAACTCAGTGCCCATCAGCACGATCGGGAAGTTGGTCACCTTGCCAGTCTGCACCATGCACAGCACCTCAAAGACCTCGTCCATCGTGCCGAAACCACCGGGCAGCGAAATAAACGCCTGCGAGTACTTCAAAAACATAGTCTTGCGAGCGAAGAAGTACCGGAAATTCAGACCCAGATCCACCCAGTCGTTCAGGCCCTGCTCAAACGGCAACTCGATACCCAAACCAACCGACAAACCATCCGCGTTGTGAGCACCCCGGTTCGGCCCCTCCATCAAACCCGGCCCACCGCCGGTGATCACGGCGTAGCCCGCCTCCACCAGCGCGCGGCCGACCTCGTAGGACAACTGGTACTCAGGCGTGCCCTCGCCAAGACGTGCGGAGCCAAACACCGTCACAGCCTTCGGCAACTCCGACAACGCATCAAACCCAGCCACAAACTCCGACTGGATCCGCATCACACGCCACGGATCCTGGTGCTTCCAATACCCATCAGACTGCCCCATGGACTCCAACAAACGCTGATCATAGGTCGTGGCCTGCTCAGCCTCATTGCGCAGCGCCATCGGCCCACGCAACTTCCGGTCGCGGTCCGGGCGGGGGAAATTCAACGGAGCCATATCTCTTACTCGCTTTCAGCACTCAGGTAATCGAGCAACTGCGCCGCCACCTGACGAATCTCATCGACCGGGCACTGCTCGTCCTTCTTATGGGCAAACCCCGGATCGCCAGGCCCGAAGTTCACCGCAGGAACACCCAGGCTAGAAAAGCGCGCCACATCCGTCCACCCAAACTTGGCGCGGAAGTTCCCGCCCACTGCCTTGACCAGCCCAGCCGCCACCGGGTCACCCAGGCCAGGCAACGCCCCCGGCGCGACATCGTCGTAAATGAGCTCGAGGCCCTCCTCCAGCGCGAGTGTCTCTTCCAAGTGCGCCTTCGCGTCCTCGACGCTGCGATCCGGCGCGTAGCGGAAATTCACGATCAGTCGCGCGTGATCCGGGATCGTATTCGTCGCCACGAAGCCCTCCAGCCCGACGACGTTTAAACCCTCGCGGTACTCGCAGTCGTCGATAAGAACAGTGCGCGGCTCATAGGCCGCGATACGGGTGAGCACACCCGCAAGATCATGCGCCGCATTATGCCCAAGCCACGAACGCGCCGAATGCGCACGCGTGCCATGCGCATCCACAAACACCCGGATCGTGCCCTGGCAACCCGCCTCAATGATCGCACCCGACGGCTCGCCCAACAACGCAATATCCCCCTGCAGCAACTCCGGATGATCACGCTCAAGGTGGTACAAGCCATTGAACTCCTGCGCCACCTCCTCGCCCTCATAAGCGATCAGCGTCAAATCATGCGCCGCCTTCCCCGGCTGCACCAACGTGGCAAACGCATGCAAATAACACGCCAACCCCGACTTCATATCCACTGAGCCACAGCCGTGCAAAATACCGTCCGCGAGCCGATGCGGCGTGTTATCAGCCAGCGGCACCGTATCAATATGGCCCGCCAACACCACCCGCGAATCCAACCCGAAATTCGTACGCGCCACCACGGTATTACCGAAGCGCTGCACCTCCGCATGCTCAAGGCCACGCAACGCAGCCTCAACGGCGTCCGCGATCGCCTCCTCATGGTGCGACGGCGACTCAATATCCACCAACGCAGCCGACAAAACAACAGGGTCCGCAAAAAGATCTAAGGAAGTCACACCGCGATCCTACGTTTACAATGACGGCCATGTCTTTGGGAGCACACGGCCTCGGAATCGCCAACATCGCCATAGACGGCACAGTGCTCGACACCTGGTACCCCAACCCCAAGCTCACACTTAACGACGACCACCCCACCACCACCCAACGCACCTCCGCCCACAACCTCTCCCCGGAGTTCCTGCGCCTCATCGGCGCCGACCGCGACCGCCTCGTCGAAACCGTGCCCGTCCGCACCACCATCGCCGACCTCGACGCCCCACCCATCGACGCCCACGACGTCTACCTCCGCCTCCACCTGCTGTCCCACCGCCTCGTCGAACCACTCACCATCAACCTCGACGGCGCCCTCGACCACCTCACCCCCGTCGCCTGGACCAACAAAGGCCCCTGCCTCCCCCACAACTTCGAAACCGTACGCACCAACCTCCGCGCCCGCGGCCCCATCCACGTCTACGGCATCGACCGCCTCCCCCGCATGGTCGACTACGTCGTCCCCACCGGCGTCACCATCACCGAAGCCGAACGCGTCCGCCTCGGCGCCCACCTCGCCGAAGGCACCACCGTCGTCCGCGAAGGCTACATCTCCTACAACGCCGGCACCCTCGGCCCCGCACGCATCGAAGGCACCATCTCCTCCGCAGTCGCCGTCGGCGCCAACACCACCCTCGCCCGCGGAACCGCCCTCATCGCCACCCCCACCAACAACAACGCCCTCGCCCGCCAACCCATGCGCATCGGCGCCAACTGCCACCTCCACCCCACCGCCAGCATCAACGGCATCACCCTCGGCAACAACTGCGACATCGGCGCCGGCATCACCCTCGAACCCCACACCCGAATCTTCGACCCCGCCACCGGAGAAGATTTTCCCGCGGGAAAACTCACCGGCCGCAACAACCTGCGCATCCAACACGAGCCCTACACCACCGCCCCCGTGCTGCGCCCCGCAGAAACCACGCGCACGTAACACACGCATATAAACCGGAAAAGAATGCACTTCACTGCATGTCGAGGTTTAAGGTGTTCGACATGTCAACCCCGTTTCCCCCGTCGCCGATTCCACCGCGCTCGCACGCGGCCTGAAAACGCGCCACCTCACCATGATGGGCCTCGGCTCAGCCATCGGTGCCGGACTCTTCCTTGGCACCGGCGTTGGCATCGCAGCCGCAGGCCCCGCCGTCATCCTCGCCTACGTCGTCGCAGGCTTCATCACCGTGTGCTTCATGCAGATGCTCGCGGAAATGGTCGCCGCGCGCCCGTCGTCGGGCACGTTCTCCACCTACGCCGAGCAAGCCTTCGGCCGCTGGGCCGGCTTCGCCATCGGCTGGCTGTACTGGTTCATGATGATCATGATCATGGCCGTCGAAATCACCGGCGCGTCCGCGATCGTCGCCCAATGGTTCGCCATTTCCCCCTGGATCCCGGCGCTGATCGCCATTGGTTTTTTCACCGTGATCAATTTCGCCGCGGTGAAAAACTTCGGCGAGTTCGAGTTCTGGTTCGCCCTGATCAAGGTCGTTGTGATCGTGGCGTTCCTGTGCATCGGTGTGGCCCTGTGGCTCGGTGTGCTGCCCACCGGCGGGTTCGTAGGCCTGTCGAATATCAGCGAGGTCGGCTTCATGCCCAACGGCTGGGCTGGCGTTGCCACCGCGTTGCTCGCGGTCGCCTTCGCGTTCGGCGGCATTGAACTGGTCACCGTCGCCGCCGCCGAATCCGAAAACCCCGAAGCCGGCGTCCACTCCGCGATCCGCTCCATCATCTGGCGCATCTCCATCTTCTACATCGGCTCCGTGCTGCTGATCGTGCTGCTGCTGCCTTTCGACGAAATCGGCGGCGCGGACTCCGCAGCCGACTCCCCGTTCACTGCAGTGCTCGAAATGGCAAACATCCCGGGTGCCGTCGGCATCATGGAGGCCGTCATCGTCGTCGCCCTGCTGTCCGCCTGCAACACGCAGATCTACGGTTCCTCGCGCTTCATGCAAAACCTTGCTGTGCGTGGCGACGCCCCCGAGACCTTCGCTAAAACCGACCCCCGCGGCGTGCCCGTCCGTGCCGTGATCGTGTCCGTGTTCTTCGGCTTCGTCGCCGTTGCCCTGCAGTACTGGAACCCGCCCGGGCTGCTCGCCTTCCTCCTCAACGCAGTCGGTGGCTGCCTGATCGTGCTGTGGATCGTCGTCGCCCTGTCGTTCGTCCGCCTGCACCCGAAGCTCGAAGCAAGCGGCGAAATCACCGACGTACGTATGTGGGCCCCCAACGTCCTTCCCTGGGTCATGATCGCGCTCGCCGGCGGAGTCATCCTGCTCATGCTCGCTGACCCCGACGGGCGATTCCAAATGTTCGCCGTCGCCGTCGTTGTCGGTGTCGTTTCCCTCGCGGGAGTTTTGTGGACCCGCGCGACAGGAAAGACCGCTGCAGGACAGAACGTGAAGAAGGAAGAGGTGCGGTAATGGGGTCGTCGACAAGCAATAGCGAGCTCGGCACCGGGCTGAAGTCCCGCCACCTCACACTCATGGGGCTCGGCACTGCCGTGGGTGCGGGCCTGTTCCTCGGCGTCGGCGTCGGCATTCGTGCCGCCGGCCCCGCGATTCTGGTCGCATACGCCATCGCCGGACTCATCGTCATTGCCGTGATGCGCATGCTCGGCGAAATGGCCGCCGCCCACCCATCATCGGGCTCATTCGCCACCTACGGACGCATGGCGTACGGCCACTGGGCAGGATTCCTCCTCGGCTGGCTGTATTACTTCCTGCTGATCATGGCGTGTGGTGCCGAACTCACCGGCGCCTCCGCAATGATGGCCTCCTGGTTCGACGTACCCCAATGGGTGCCCGGGCTCATCGTCGTCGTCGTACTCACCGCCGTAAACCTCGCACAGGTCAAAGGCTTCGGCGAGTTCGAGTACTGGTTCGCCATGATCAAAATCGCGGTGATCGTCGGCTTCCTCATCATCGGCGTTCTCCTGTGGCTCGGCGTGCTGCCCGCCAGCGGCTTCGTCGGCTTTGACAACGTGCGCGAATCCGGCTTCGCCCCCAACGGTGTCGCCGGCATCGCCGCAGGCCTGCTCGCCGTGGCATTCGCATTCGGCGGCATCGAAGTGGTCACCATCGCAGCCGCCGAATCTGAAGACCCCGCCGACAACGTCAAACGCGCCGTCAACTCCATCATCTGGCGCATCGCGATCTTCTACCTCGGCTCCGTCGCCGTGATCACACTGCTACTGCCGTACGCCACCATCGACGGCGCCGACTCCGCCGCCGACTCCCCCTTCACCGCCGTGCTCGAAATGGCAAACATCCCAGGCGCCGCAGCCTTCATGGAAGTTGTCATCGTGCTCGCGCTACTCTCCGCATTCAACGCACAGCTCTACGGCACCTCCCGCCTCGGCTACCAACAAGCCCTCGAAGGCGACGCCCCGAAATGGATGGCGAAAACCAACGCCAACAACGTGCCCATGAACTCCGTGCTCGTCTCCGTGGTGTTCGCGTTCCTCGCCGTCGGCCTGCAATGGTGGAACCCGCCCGGAATGATCGACTTCATCATGTCCGCAACCGGTGGCTGCCTCATCGTCACCTGGATCATGATCACCCTAAGCTTCATCAAACTCCACCCACGCATCCGCGAATCCGCCGTCCGCGTCCACGGCGCAACCTGGGTGCCATGGGTCACGCTCGTCGCCCTCGTTGGTTTGACGGTGCTCATGCTTTTCGACGACGCCGCCCGCTCCCAAGTCATCTCCGTCACCATCCTCTCCCTCGCCCTGGTCGGCTTGTCGCTACTGACCAAGAAACGCGGTGTCGTAAGGTAGTCGCCATGACTACCCCCACGACTGCAATTGCACGCGGAATCGCGACCATCACCCACGACGGCACCGTCCTCGACGTCTGGTACCCCGCCCCCAAGGTTGACGAGGCGGTGACGGAAACAGGCACTCGTCGATTAGAAGAGCCCGACGCCCGCTTCACCAACCTCGTCGGCCCCGACGAGGCCCGCGGCGTCGCCCGCGTCGCAGTCGAAACCACCATCGCCGACCTCAGCGCACCAGCCATCGACGCATACGACGTCTACCTGCGCCTCCACCTACTGTCCCACCGCCTCATCCGCCCACACGGCGCCAACATGGACGGCATCTTCGGCCTCCTGTCCAACGTCGTCTGGACCAACTACGGCCCCTGCGCCGTCGCCGACTTCCAAATGACCCGCGCACGCCTCGCCGAAAACGGCCCCGTCGTCGTTTTCTCCGTGGACAAATTCCCACGCATGGTCGACTACGTTGTGCCGAGCGGCGTGCGCATCGGCGACGCCGACCGCATCCGCCTCGGCGCCCACCTCGCCGAAGGCACCACCGTGATGCACGAAGGCTTTGTGAACTTCAACGCCGGCACCCTCGGCGCATCCATGGTCGAAGGCCGCATCTCCGCAGGCGTCGTCGTTGGCGACGGAACCGACATCGGCGGCGGCGCCTCCATCATGGGCACCCTGTCCGGCGGCGGCAAAGAAATCATCTCCCTCGGCGAACGCTGCCTCCTCGGCGCCAACGCCGGCGTGGGCATCTCGCTTGGCGACGACTGCATCGTCGAAGCCGGCCTCTACGTCACCGCCGGCACAAAGGTCGTCCTCACCGCACCCGTCGCCGAAGCCCTGGGCAAGGAAGCCGGCGCCGAAGTGAAGGCCCTCGAACTCTCCGGCGCGAACGGCCTGCAATTCCGCCGCAACTCCGTCACCGGCTCCGTCGAAGCCGTCCCTGCAAAGGGCATCGAACTCAACGAGGCCCTCCATGCCAACTAACCCCTGGTTCCCACCCGCCAACGACACTCTCACCGACGGCGAGTTGACGCTCCTGCCGTGGTCGCGCGTGAAAACCGTTCCGGGCGTGCGCGACGACCTGTTCGCTGCGTCGGTTGACCCGCGGATGATTGAGTGGACGACGGTGCCGTCGCCGTACACCGTCGAGATGGCCGAGGCGTTCCTCGGCGACTCAGGTGACGGGTGTGCACGGTGGGCGCTTGTCGTCGATGACCGGTACTGCGGCAGTATCGAGCTGCGCCCCGATGATTCCGGTGGTGCCGATTTTGGTTACAACACTGCCCCGTGGGCCCGCGGGCGTGGTCTGATGACCCGTGCGGTGCGCCTGGTGACCGATCACGCTTTCGCCGAGGGGGCTCCCCTGCTGATTATTCGGGCGCTGCCAGACAATGCTGCCTCGCGCCACGTCGCGGAGGTCAACGGTTTCGTCTTTGCTGGCGAGCGTGATGAACACGTGGAGTATGTCAAGCATGCCGAATAGCCCGCTCGCTGGCGGGTTATTGGCTAGTTAAAGAGTTGTTGCATGGCTCCGGGCGGATGCTTTTCGACAACCGACCCTCCCGGCGATACCCACACCGGTATCCCATCGCGTATCTGTATTCGCCCGTAGCGGTTTTCACGCGGGTCATCGTCGTTGCGCCCGTTATGGAACCGGCATAACGGCACTAAGTTGGCAAGGTTGGTCTCCCCGCCGTGCCGCCAGGCTTGGATGTGGTGCATGTCGCAGTTGTCAGCCCCATGCCGACAATCGGGCACCGGACACGTCGGCGACATCATCGATGCCAACGCACGCTGCTTACTATTGGCAAACCGCTGGGTGCGATACAGGTTCACCGCACCCTCTGTCGGGTGAAACGCCGCGACCTCCAACTCGTCGCCGACATGCTGCGCGAGAAATTCCGCACCTGTCATCGTCGTGCCATCGGTTAGCGTGAGCGTGACCTCGTCACCGGCGCCGGATTGGATCCGGGTCCATTCTGGAAGCGGCACCATAACAATCGGCCGTGGTACTGCATGCGGCACCCCACCGCCGTCGCCATCACCGCGCAAGATACCCATGAGTGCATCAGCCATCTGGCCGGCTGGTGGCAGTTCCGTATCGATCAGCCCACGCAGCGTGTGCTCAATATCGGCAATGTTGCGTGCCGAATGCGTCAAGTGCAGCGTGGCCATCCCTTCGCGAGCACGAGAAAACCGCACTTGCTTTTCAGGCGCGGGTTTCTTCGCGTCAATAACCTGATCGGCATAGCGCGACAGCGCGTCGAAGCGGCCCTGAAACTTCAGCAGGGTAAAACGCAACCGCCAACGCTTCGCGGCATCTTCAACCACCGCGAGTTTGCGTTCAATCAAACACAACTGATCCAAAGGAGTGTCGGCTGCCATCAGGCGTGCGTCGGATTGTTTCCGCGTGAATTTCGTTGCCCCGTAGTAGACGTCGTGCACGCGTGACCATTCTCGGATGCGCGACGGGTTCAGCCCGGCAGCAAGAGCTGTGTCGCGGTCGAAGTCGGCGATGTCCGAAAGCCGGAAGCCGAGAAGGTCTACAAATGCCATGCATCACACGCTACGAAGCGAGAAACCGCCGCACAAGACCCACCGCAAAATTGTGGATAACTCCAACACCAAATTCCACAAACCACTGGTTAGACGGTTTTTGGCGTTTTCGGTTTTCCGAAGGTCCAGACCTTGTTGATGACAAAGTTCACCGGCATCGCGATCAGTGTGGAGATGGCTTGGGCCCAGTAGGATTTGGTGCGCAGGCCGGTGGAGTCGTCGAAAAGTGAATCGGAGAGTCCGATGGGGGTCGTCGGGTTCATGAGCAACGTCATGCATGTCAGCGACACCGCGAACGCGAGCGCGCCGGTGGCCAAGAAGGGGAAGAACCCGCGCAGCCAGGAGCGCGCGTGCACCCCACGGAATGTCCAGGCGCGGTTGAGCTGGTAGTTCCACGTGTTGGCCAGGAGGAACGCCAGGGTGGACATGAGGTGGTACCAGCGGATGTTCCAACGGGTGGAGCCGAGTTGCATGAACACGTCGTTGGCGTGCAGATCAAAGCCGTTCTCTAGGGCTTTGTTGGCCAAGTAGAACACGACGAAGTTCACGAGCACGCCGGAGCCGCCGACGATGCCGAAGCGCAAAAATTGGCGCAGCCCGGCAACGAGGCGTACGGCAGTGCTGCCGCTTTCGGGCGCGGCGGCGTGTTGGTCGCCGGCGGCCGGCGACGGATGAGTGGGGTTAGTCAACGGTGTTTCCTAGGCGGGCGACTGCCGCTTCGATGCGCTCGTCGGGTGCGGTGAGCGAGATGCGCACGTGTTGGGCGCCGGCGGGGCCGTAGAAGTCGCCGGGGGCGCCGAGGATGCCGTGGTCGGCGAACCAGTTGAGGAGTTCGCGGGAATCCATGCCGTCGTGGTGGACCCAGAGGTAGAGGCCGGCATCGGAGTCGTCGATAGTAAGACCTGCGTTTTGGAGGGCCTTCATGAGTACAAGCCGTCGCGCGGCGTAGGTAGTGCGCTGCATTTGTTCGTGCAGGTCGTCGCCGAGGGCGGCCACCATGGCGGCTTGGATTGGGCCGGGCACGATGAGGCCGGAGTGCTTGCGGATAAGCAGAAGTTCTTGCACTAGGGCTTCGTCGCCGGAGATGGTGCCGGCGCGATACGACGCCAGGTTGGACGTCTTGGACAGCGAGTGCAGGGCGAGCAGGCCAGTGTTGTCGCCGTCGGTGACGGACGGGTGCAGGATGGATACCGGTTCGGCGGACCAGCCGAGGTAGAGGTAGCACTCGTCGGAGGCGATGATTGCGCCGGTTTCGCGGGAGAATTCCACCCAGGCGCGCATCTGCTCGACGCCAAGGACTGCGCCGGTTGGGTTCGACGGCGAGTTGATGAAGACGAAGGCGGCGTCGCGGGGTGCGGTGGCGGGGTCGTCGCAACGAATAACTTCGCAGCCTGCCATCAGCGCGCCGACTTCGTAGGTGGGGTACGCGATCTCGGGGATCACAACTTTCTCGCCGCGCAGGCCCAACAATGTGGGCAGCCACGCGACGGCTTCTTTGAGCCCGATCACGGGCAGCACGGAGCGTTCGGTCAACCCTGCGATGCCGAAGCGGCGGGCGTGGGAGGCCACGATCGTTTCGCGCAGTTCCGGCGTACCCGCGGTTTGCGGGTAGCCGGGCGTTGCGGCAGCTTCGGACAGTGCGAGTTGGATGGACGGGGCGACTGGGTCGACGGGGCCGCCGACGGAAAGGTCGATCAGACCGTCCTCATGGGATGCGGCGTGCTTGCGCACGTCGGCGATGGTGTCCCATGGGAAGTCGGGCAGCTGTGATCCGAGTGGGGTGCGTGCCACGGTTTAGTCCTGGTTCTGCGGCGGCAGTGCTGCGACGAAGGGGTGGTCGAAGTCCTGTGGTCCGGTCTTGGCGGCGCCGCCTGGCGAGCCGAGTTCGTCGAAGAAGCCGACGTTGGCGTCGTAGTATTCGCTCCACTCGTCGGGGGTGTCGTCTTCGTAGAAGATGGCTTCGACGGGGCAGGCAGGTTCGCAGGCGCCGCAGTCGACGCATTCGTCGGGGTGGATGTAGAGCATGCGCTTGCCCTCGTAGATGCAGTCAACGGGGCATTCTTCGACGCAGCCGCGGTCCATGACGTCGACGCACGGTTGAGCAATCACGTAAGTCATGGGAAACAGTATGTCACTTCGTCTTGATCAGTGGCCAAACGCCTCCGGCGATTCCGGTGAGAAGGAGTGCGAGGGTCCACCCGGTTGGAGGGAGGATGACCATGGAGGCGAACAGTGCTGCTGCCCAGACGGCGAGTGGAACAATCATGCTTCTCGACGACCACAGCCTCGCCGTCTTCGTCAACACCGCATTGAACACGGCGGCGATGATCACCCAGAACCAGTTCAGGTACGCCACTTCCAGGATGAGCGAGCCGAGGGCGCCGACGCTCAGCCAGGTGATGCCGGCGATGGCTTCCCCGCGTGAAAATTCGGTTCGGATGACGGGGTGGCTCATTTGGGGATTCCGGATAGGACGTGGGTGGCGTCGTCATGAAGCGGTGCGCCTGCGCCGAGTTGGAAGTGTTCGACGCGTTGGATGGGTTGGGTGATGAGGTTGGATAGGGCGTAGTAGACGACGGGGCCTTGGGCGATGACGGCGTGGGGGTTGACGTCGGTGGTGCGGCCGTCGGCGATCCAGAGTTGGGTGGCGTGGGCGCGCATGGCGGTGATTTTGGCGCTGTAGGCGTGGTCATCGAGGGTGACCGCAATGTCGGAGGTGGCGACTCCGTCGAGTTCGCCGGGTTGGGCAAGGCGCCAGCCGTCGGGGGCGGTCTCGGGCGTAAGCGCTGCGGTTTCTTCGGCGAGGCGCACGGCCCACAGGATGCGCGGGATAGCGACGCGTTCGGCGGCGGTGTGGGTGATTTCGTGGGCGCGGATGTGGTCCGGGTGGCCGTAGCCGCCGTCGGGGCCGTAGGTGATGACAAGGTGGGGGCGCTCCGCTTCGAAGATCGCGGCGAGTTCGGCTACCGCGGCGTCGCCGGAGTTTACAAAGGCACGCGGGTTGCGGCTTGCGGGTGAGCCGGCCATGCCGGAGTCGCGGAAGCGGCCGGCTCCGCCGAGGAAGGTGCCGCGCGCGCCGATGGCGGCCAACGACTCGCGTAGTTCGCCGATGCGGAATCCGCCTAGCTGGTCGGCTTCGTCGACGACGAGGTGCTGGTACGGCTCGCCGATGACTTCGCCCTCTTCGCCGAGTGTGCAGGTGACGACGAGGACGTCGGCGCCACGTCGGGTCAGATCGGCGATGACGCCTGCGGTGGTGATGGCTTCGTCGTCAGGGTGGGCGTGGACGGCCACTACCCGGTAGCCGGTGAGGTCGCGCGTTGTCATGGTTTCTCCTTCGGTGTCGGGCCTACTGTATCGGCCAGTTGCCAGCGGGCGGCGTCGCTGATACCCCCGGGCCAGGTGGAGACGCCTGGGATGGCGACGCCACCGGAGGATGCTGCGATGCGTGTTTCGTTGAGGATGGGCACCCATACGGCGTCGCGCTCTTCGGCTTCGGCCACGGCCGCTCGGGCCTCGGTCGCACTCATGGTCCCATCCAGGATTCGCCCGGCGAGCGCTTCGTTGCCCACGGAGCACAGGCCGGAGAGGTTTCCGGTGCGCCATGATTTCGGCGGGCACGCCATGCGGCTGGCAAGCGTGGTCATGGACGTGGAGTTGCGCTGCCACACCACTGCCAGGTCAACTTCCGACGATGGCAGGCTGCGCCCGGCGAGCGTCGTCGCGTCGGTAGAGGTGAGTTTTGCGGGAATGCCGGCGCCGTTGAGGATGTCGACAAGGGTGCGCGCCGCAGCGGCCGCCGCCGGGTCCATCGCATCCGCCCCGACGCGGATGGGCACGGTGCGCGCTCGTAGCGCTGCGGTGTCCTTCTCCCCCGGCGTGAACGCATGCTCTGCTACGGCCAGGTTGGTGCTGCGGCCGGCGGCGATGTGGGCGAGCAGGGGGACGTCGATAAGCGATCGCACTTGCTCGCGCATTGCTTGGTCGAGCCCGCTTGTCGCGGAGATGACGACGCCAAGCACGCGTGACGACGACCCCTCGCGCACCTCCACCCCCGGCACCCGGCGAAAGACCTCTTCCGTGGTTTCCTGCGGCGTGACGTCGGCGAACGCGAGCTGGCCGGAGCGCAACTGGTCGGCGGTTTGTGTTGTATCGCGCGCGGCGGTCAGCGTCAAAATGTCCACGCTTGCTGGCTCAGTACCCCAAAACCTGTCGTTTCTATTCAGCACTACCGTGCCGCGGGCCCGGCCGACATCTGCCATGAGGAAACGCCCGGCAGACGCAGGGACCATGTTGCGCAGTGCGAACGGGAAATCGCTGGCGTCAGCGGCGAACAGGTGCGACGGCAGCAGGTAGGCAAAGAGCTCCTCGCGGTTGGCCACGGGGCGCTCAAAGTCCACATCGACGACCTTGCCGCCTTGACCAGAAATGCGGATCGCCTGAATTGCCCGGTAGGCCGCAGGGTTGACGGTGCCGGCGGTGGTTACCATCCCGCGCCACAGGTAGGCAAAGTCGGAGCCGGTAATTGGAGTGCCGTCAGACCACTGCGCCTCCGGTGCGATGACGTAGCGCACGGTTTGGACCGCGGGCGAGGTCGGCAGCGTTGAAACCCCCACCAGCAGGTCCCTGTTCGGGCTCGTGCCCACATATGCGCTAGGCAGGGTGAGGTCTGCGATGGCACGCACCGTCGGGGAATCGTCCGCAATGAGATGCGGGTTGAAGCCTCCTCGTACAGGGTCAACACCCACTTGCACCTGGGTGCGGTCGCTGCGGCGCGGGTTGTCGTCGGAAGGTGTCGTCGATACGCCAGATGTCTCGCTTTGGGCGGACTCCGGCTCAACGAGCGGCGGCGGGCCCGGGTTCGCCGAGCACGACGCGACGAGGCAAAGCGCGGAAAGCGCCGCCGCAGCACGGGTGGCTGGGCGGCGCGATCGAGGAGGCTGCATGAAGAACAGGCTAGCTGTTCTTCTGCTTCGCACGGGAGCGGGCACGGCCACGCTCGGTAGCGTTCAGGATGAGCTTGCGCACACGCATCGCCTCAGGGGCAACCTCAACACATTCGTCCTCGTCACAGAACTCGATGGCCTCATCCAGGGAGAGGGTGCGGGCCTTCTGCAGCGTGACAGTCGCGTCCGCAGTGGCGGAACGCATATTGGTCAGCTTCTTTTCCTTGGTGATGTTGACGTCCATGTCCTCGTCACGCGAGTTCGCACCAACGACCATGCCTTCGTAGGTCTCGGCACCCGGCTCGACGAAGAAATCGCCGCGGTCTGCAAGCTGCTGCAGGGCGTACGCGGTGACCTGGCCGGAACGGTCGGCGACGAGCGAACCGGTTGGGCGGCCCTTGATCTCGCCGGCCCACGGACGGTGCTCGATCGAGTAGGAGTTGGCAATACCGGCACCACGGGTCTCAGTGAGGAAGGTCGTACGGAAGCCGATCAGGCCACGGGACGGGACGTCGAACTCCATGCGGACCCAATCGCCGGAACCCGCGTTGGACATTGCGGTCATCTGACCCTTGCGGTTTGCCATGAGCTGGGTGACGGCACCCTGGTGCTCCGACGGGACGTCGATGATCATGTGGTCGTACGGCTCGTAGGTCTTGCCGTCGATCTCCTTGGTCACTACCTGCGGCTTGCCAACGGTGAGCTCGAAGCCTTCGCGACGCATCGTCTCAATCAGCACGGTCAGCGCCATCTCGCCACGGCCCTGAACCTCCCACGCGTCCGGACGCTCGGTCGGCAGCACCTTGATGGAGACGTTACCGATGAGCTCCTGATCCAGACGAGCCTTGACCATGCGGGCGGTGAGCTTGTCGCCACCGTTACGGCCAGCCATCGGCGAGGTGTTCACGCCGATGGTCATGGAAATTGCCGGATCGTCGATGGCGATGCGCGGCAGCGGCTCGACGTGCTCCGGATCGCACAGCGTGTCACCGATCATGATGTTCTCCACACCGGAGACAGCGGCAATGTCACCTGCGACAACGTCGCCTTCAGCCGGAACACGGTCGAGGCCCTCGGTGACGAGCAGCTCAGCGATCTTGACGTTCTTAACCTGCTGGTTGCCGTCCTCGTCGTAGTGGACCCATGCGACCTGCTGGCCCTTCTTTACCGAGCCCTTGAACACACGGATCAGGCCGATGCGGCCCAGGAAGGAGGAGGAGTCCAGGTTGGTCACCTGCGCCTGGAACGGTGCATCGATCTCAGCGGACGGCTCCGGCAGGACGTCGTAGATAACGTCGAACAGCGGCTGCAGGTCCTCGTTGTCCGGCAGGTTGCCGTTGCCTGGGTTCTCCAGGGACGCGCGGCCTGCACGGCCTGAGGTGTACAGCACCGGCAGCTCGAGGAGGTTCTCAGCAGCCTCTGCAGCCTCCGGGTCCTCCAGGCCAGCGCCGAGTTCGAGGAGGAGGTCCTGTGCTTCCTCCACGACTTCGTCGATACGTGCGTCCGGACGGTCAGTCTTGTTCACACAGATGATGACCGGCTTCTTCGCTTCGAGGGCCTTGCCCAGGACGAATCGGGTTTGCGGAAGCGGGCCTTCGGAAGCATCGATCAGCAGCACGACACCATCAACCATGGACAGGCCGCGCTCGACCTCGCCACCGAAGTCGGCGTGGCCCGGGGTATCGATAACGTTGATGACCAGGTCCGCACCGTCCTTGCCTTTACCGGCGCGACGGATGGCGGTGTTCTTGGCCAAAATGGTGATGCCGCGCTCGGACTCGAGCTCGCCGGAGTCCATCACGCGGTCGCCATGCTCGCCGTGGTCGCCGAAGACGCCGGACTGCTCCAGCATGGCGTTGACCAGGGTGGTTTTGCCGTGGTCAACGTGGGCGACGATGGCTACGTTGCGAAATTCAGGGTGCGACACTCAACAGATCCTTTTACATTGTCGGAAATAACGGTTACACGATACTCCCCAGCTAAGTTGAGCGCACCTCTCCGCTACCCCTCCAACGTGGCGCGGAGCTCTGCAAACGCGTCATTAAAAAACTGTTCGGCCGTTCCAGTAGTAATGACAGCACCTTCAGTCCCTCGCGCGGAGAGCTCGACGGTGGTGGTGCCATCGCCGTTATCTGCGGCATCGATAGCCAGCGGCGCCTGGTAGTCCTTATTCAAATACACACCGATAAGACGGAACTTCAGTGCACTGCCGACGTTGACAGCCAGTTCGCTGGCGGTTTTGTCCTTGACGTTGAACTTGTCCAGTCCGGACAGCCGCTGCTCAATCTCTTGCAGTGACAGGTTGGTGGTGAACGTCTGGGTATCCATTGCGATCAGTCCTTTCAGTGTTGGGGACAACGGATCTCACGTTCTCACAGGCCTTAAATGTGCCCGTGCTCACAATCGTAATCAGGTGTAACTGTGGGCACGCCTGGAGTTTCCCGGCAATTTTCCTTGCAAAATCAACGGTTTCCACTTGACGCTGTTACTTATGTGACTAATGTTGCTTGAGTTAATGTCCGTGGCCCCTATGTAATAAAGGACAGCCGTGCGCACTCCCCGATCTTTTGCACGCTCCGCCGTCGCGGCGGTTTGCGCTGCCGGCATGCTGATTGCCGGCGTCGTCGATACGCAAATGGCTCATGCCAAATCATCGAACCCGCTCGATAGCCTTGGCCGCCCCACCCCCGAGACCGTCGCCCGAGTCCACGCGTTCGCGGACCAACCACAGGTGCCGGAACAGGTAGGCAACGCACTTCGCACCGCAGTGAACTTCTTCGCTGGCACCGGCGAGCTCGGCGGCCCTCCACTGCCAGAGGACGCCCCCGCCTTCACACAGTTCGCCTGGCCGACGGTCTCCGGGCACTGCATGGGCAAGGGGCTGCACTCGACCGCGTCCGCAATTGCGGTACCGGGACCGACCAAAACACCAGCGCCAGGCGCAGGCGCGGGACAGACCACGTTTGTGTTCACCGCACTGGGCACCCCGGCCGCCGCCAAGGACCAGGGGCTCATGAAGGTGTACTGGGTTAACCTCAACACTTTTCGCACCGGCGTAACACCTTTAGATAACAACGGGATAAACCCAACAGGACCGTCCACCCTGTCCGCCACCGCAAACACAGGCAAGGGCCGCGTCCTCGCAGTCGTCGACGGTGCAGTACGCACCACCGACAAGACCTGCGCATTTGCCCCGACCGCCGCTTCGATCAACGTGAGGTAACCGATGACCGTCGACCTACACCCGGTAAAGCAAGAGACCTTTGACACGTCCGCGAACATCAACACGGACCCAAAGGGATTCCTGCGCGAGGTAGACACGTACCAGGTCACCGACTTTGGCCTCTACATGGCACGCGGGGCGAATCACCCCGAGTTCGGCTACCTAGAAAGCTGGCTGCTGCCGGAACTCGGCCTGCGGGTAAACATCTTCCACTACCGCGAGGGCGCAGAGCGCGATCAGGACTTCTACTTCGACATCGCCGACATTGACGTTGATGGCGATATCTGGCGCACACGCGACCTGTACGTCGACATTGTGTCGCTGACAGGCAACCCGATCGACGTGCTTGATATCGACGAACTCGCAGCCGCGACGTCTGCAGGCTTGATCACTGCCGAGGAGGCAGAGAAGGCCATGGACGTCACCCTCAACGCCGTTGAGGGCATTACTCGGCACGGCGACGATGCCATGGAGTGGCTGCGCGCCCTGGGTATTGAACTGACGTGGGCGGACGAAGTCGAGTTAACTCCTGTGGCATAACACCCCAATTCCCGTACTGCACCCCACCTGCACCCCGCAGGTGGGGTCGTTTTATGCGAATAACATTCACGATCCGTGAAGAAGCTGAGAAAGCGTTGCGATGGCTACAGATGCCTATCAGCGTGCAGAAACACCCATTCCTGTCATAGCCCTGTGAGGCAGCGTGCATTTCGCCGTAAATTACTTTTCACAAACACTGTGAACTGCCTAACACTTCATGTAAGTTTTTGTGCAACCTGATTACGTCGTGTTCACCTGAGCTTCAAGTTTTGGTGGGCCCAATCGTGGTGCAGGGGTCGTCGAAATACCCATTTCGTCGTACCGCCCAAACACGGGCAACCGTCGCAAAGTTCTCTGCGTACGGACGATCACTGAAAGGACCCAGACCATGAGCAAACGCCTCCGTGTCGCCGCTCTCGCCGGACTCTCCTCCCTGTCCCTCGTCCTCGCCTCCTGCTCCTCGGATGGCGGAACCGAAGAGACCACCGCAAACCAGGCCGGACAGGACTCCGCGAACTCCAAGGAAGCTGACAACTCGGGCGAGCAGCTCGAAGTCAACGCTGCCGGTGATTACAACCCGCTCGAGCGCGACCAGATCCAGGATGGCGGCGAGCTCACTCTCGCGATTACCGAAATTGCTGAGCAGCAGAACGTGTTCCACGCGAACATGACGTCCTACACGGACACCATCTGGAGCAAGTACAACCCGCAGCTCACGCTTTTCGACGGCGACGGCACCTATCACCCGAACCCGGCTTATCTGACCGACGTGAAGGATGAGACCGTCGACGGCAAGACCGTGGTCACCTACACCATCAACCCGGACGCCGTGTACAACGACGGCACCCCGCTTGACTGGACCGCCTTCGAGAACACCTTCAAGTTCAACAACGGCTCCAACCCGGATGTCCAGGTCAACTCCACCGACGGCTACGAGCTCATCGAGTCCGTCGAGCGCGGCGAGGACGACAAGCAGGCCGTGGTCACCTTCAAGCAGGCATACCCGTGGTGGGAGGGCCTCTTCGGCACCCTCGTGCCGCCGCAGGTCAAGGACGCGGACACGTTCATGAACGCTTACCTGAAGAAGGTCAACCCGGAGTGGGGCGCTGGCCCGTTCAAGGTTGAGAACGTTGACTTCGAAGGCGGCACCGCCTCCTTCGTCCCGAACGAGAACTGGTGGGGCGAGAAGCCGAAGCTGGACAAGATCACCTACCGCCAGATGGAAGACCAGGCATCCCTGAACGCCTTCCGCGCAGGCGAGATCGACGCAACCGGCGTTTCTTCCCGTGACCGTCTGGCAACGGCGAAGGAGATGGGCGACTCCATCGAGATCCGCACCGCCCTGAACCCGGCGAACTACCTGATGACGATCAACTCCACCGCCCCGGGCCTGGACGACATCAAGGTCCGCGAGGCCATCATGCGCGGTGTTGACCGCGAGCAGCTCGCCGCGATCCGCTTCCAGGGCCTCGGCTACACCGAGGATCTGCCAGGTTCGTTCAACCTGTACCAGACCCAGCCGGGCTACGAGGACAACTTCGGCGAGGTCATCCAGTACGACCCGGAGAAGGCCAAGGAGCTGCTCAAGGAAGCAGGCTACGACGAGTCCAACCCGCTGTCCGTGCGCTACGTCACCCTGGGTGACTCCCCGATGATCCAGGCGACCACCACTGCCCTGCAGGCAATGCTGCGCAACATTGGCATCGACGTCCAGGTTGAGGAGCGTCCGAGCTCCGACTTCTCCAAGGTCGTCTCCGAGCGCGACTTCGACCTGTTCATGTCCGGCTTCCGCTCCTCCGACCCGTTCGGTGTGGCGTACTTCGGCCAGATCTACAAGTCCGATTCCGAGCTGAACAAGTCCGGCACCGGCACCCCGGAGATGGACAAGAAGATTGAGGAACTGCAGCAGCTCCCGGATGCTGACGAGCAGATCAAGCGCGCAAACGAGCTTGAGAAGGAAGCCCTGGCTCAGTACGGCATCATGCCGTACGCCAACGGCCCGGCCATCGTCGCCGTGAAGAAGGGCCTGGCAAACTTCGGTGCTAACTCCTTCGCGATCCTCCCGATCGAGAACGTGGGCTGGGCGAAGTAACCGTAACGGTTCGACGCACGTGAAATCCACGAACTGAGTGCGAGCCCGCCCAGCATTCCCACGCTGGGCGGGCTTCCAATCTTTCTCAATAACTCCCCCGTCCGCCCACCACGGAACTGAGAGACACTATGTTTCGATACCTGATCCGGAAGACGCTGAGCTGGGGCTTGATTGTTTTTCTTGCCACCAACCTCACGTTTTTTCTCGCCAGCTTTTTCCTCGATCCCCGCGCCAACTACTTTGGCCGCCGACCACCTCTGCCAGAAGAGCAGATCGATGCACTGCTCGATCCGTTGAACTTGAACCCAAACACACCAATCTTCGAGCGTTGGTGGACGTGGCTTACTGGCGTCCTGACGCGTTGGGACTGGGGTAAATCCCCGATCGGCGACTCCGTCAATGAACAAGTCTCCTACCGCATCTGGGTCTCCGCGCAGCTGACCCTGTTTGCCACCCTGCTGTCGATCCTCCTCGGTGTCGCCCTCGGTGTGTACACTGCGTCGCGCCAGTACAAGCGCGCCGACCGCATGTGGCAGGGCATCTCGATCATCACGATGAACATTCACGTGGTCGTCGCCTCGATCGCCGTGGTGTGGTTCGGTCTGAAGGTCAACGAGTGGACCGGCAAGCGCGTCTTCTACGTCACCGGTGCTTCCAACCCGGGCGTTGAAGGGTTCTTCCCGAAGATGGTCGACTACGCCCAACACCTCGTGCTCCCCACCTTGTCACTGTTGATCATTTCGTATGCGGGCTATCACTTCATGCAGAGAACACTGCTGTTGGATAACTTGAACGCCGATTACGTCCGCACCGCCCGCGCGAAGGGCCTAACCAAGGCGCAAGCAGTGCGCAAACACGCGCTGCGAACCTCGCTAATTCCGGTTGCTACCTCGGTGGCGTTCTCGGTGCCCGGCATCTTCACCGGTGCCGTGATGACGGAGCGCATCTTCGCCTGGCAAGGCATGGGCCAGTACTTCATCCAAACGATTGCGCGTAACGACGTCCACGGTGTCGTCGTTGTGGCCGCATTCGGTGCCGCAATGACCGCAGTGTCCGCTATCTTGGCCGACCTCATCGTTGTTGCCCTCGACCCGCGCGTGCGCGTGAGCTAAGGAGATCACAGCCATGACAAACAAGCCACCACGCGGTACATCCCGCAAGCTCAGTGACCCCCGCGCCCACGCCACCTCGAGCGAGCTGGCGCTGCACGCCGCAATGCCGGTCAACGACATGACCGCCATCTCTGAGACCGGCCGCCAGGCCGACGGCGTGATGAGTAAAGACAAGAACACGCCGCCAATCCTGCCGAAGCAGGGCGACAGCATCGAAGATCAGCAGACGATGCGCGCAACGCGTAAGTCGAAGATTTACCTGCGCCGCTTCATGCGTAACAAGGCCGCGGTTGTCGGCCTGGTGATTTTCTTCCTGATGGTACTGCTCGCGCTCTTTGGCAAGTTCATGACACCGTGGAGCTACGACGACCCGGACTTCATGAACCTGTCCGTCGCACCTTCCGGCGAGCACTGGTTTGGCACTACTGACTCCGGCAACGACCTGTTTGCACAGGTGGTGCACGGCCTCGGTCGCTCGTTGTCTATTGCGGTACCGGCATCGATTGCCACCACGGTGATCTCCGCGATTGTCGGTGCAGGTGCTGCCCTGTTTGGCGGAAGCTTGGAGAAGATTGTGCTGGCAGTGATCCACTTCCTGCTGGCTGTGCCGACGTTCCTCATCATCGCCCTGCTGGTATCCGGCTCGGGCGGCGACTGGAAGGTGCTCACCGTCGTGCTCATCGCGTTTGGCTGGATGTACTCAGCACGTGTGATTTGGTCCTTGTCGTTGTCCATCCGCGAAAACGACTATGTGCGTGCCGCCAAGTTCATGGGCGTGTCCAACTCCAAGACAATCGTGCGCCACATCATCCCGAACGTCGCGTCGCTGCTGATTATCCAGCTGATGTTGGGCATCGTGTCCACGATCATGTCTGAGACCGCCCTGTCGTTCTTGGGCCTCGGTGTGAAGCTGCCGGACGTGTCCCTGGGTACGTTGTTGCAGTCTGGTACCGCAACCCTGGTGACCGCTCCGTGGCAGTTCTACTTCCCTGCCCTCGTCCTGACCTTGCTCACCGTGTCCATGGCGTTCATCGCCGATGGTCTGCGTGACGCACTCGACCCGAACTCGAACTCTGGAGGTTCTGCAGCATGACAACCAGCATCAACAACTCGGGTTCCCCGGTGCTTTCGGTACGCGACCTCAACGTGTCGTTCCCGTCGGAGGCCGGCGTGGTCCGCGCGGTGCGAGGCGTGGATTTCGATCTCCTCCCAGGCCGTACCCTCGGCATCGTGGGCGAATCAGGTTCCGGCAAGTCCGTCACCTCTCTCGCTGTCATGGGCCTGTTGCCGGATTACGCCAAGGTCACCGGTTCTGTGAAGTTTGAGGGCGAGGAGCTCCTGGGCAAGTCGGATGCCGCAATGTCGAAGATTCGTGGCAACGGCATCGGCATGATCTTCCAGGATCCGCTGTCCGCTCTGACCCCGGTGTACGACATCGGCACGCAGTTGGTGGAAGCCATCCAGGCGCACACGAACATCTCTAAGTCGAAGGCGATGGACCGTGCCGCGGAGTTGCTCGACCTGGTGGGTATCCCCGAGCCGAAGAAGCGCCTGCGTTCCTTCCCGCACGAATTCTCGGGCGGTATGCGTCAGCGTGTGGTGATCGCAATCGCAATTGCGAATAACCCGAAGGTGCTTATTGCCGACGAACCCACCACAGCCCTCGACGTAACCATCCAGGCTCAGATTCTGGAAGTGATCAAGAAGGCGCAGCGTGAGACCGGCGCTGCCTGCATCATGATTACCCACGACATGGGCGTGGTCGCAGGCACCGCCGATGACGTGCTGGTGATGTACGGCGGCCGCCCCGTGGAACGCGCCGAGGTCCACCAGCTCTTCGGCAACCCGAAGATGCCGTACTCGGTGGGCCTGCTGGGTTCCACTCCACGTGTGGATCAGCCATCGAACGAGCCGCTAACGTTTATCGACGGCAACCCGCCGATGCTCATCGACGTCGCCGACCGCTGCCAGTTCGCACCACGCTGCCCCATCGCCACCGAGGCCTGCCTGACGCAGGAGCCGCCGCTGGTGCCGAACAAGGGCGACGAGAACCACATGGTTGCATGCGTGCGCCACGATGAGATTGAAAACGGCACTCTCGACGGTAAGCCGTTGTTCCCCGCACCTGTCCTGCCGGAGAACAAGTTCGCGGGCATCCCGCGCGAGGAGCGCGAAGTCACCCTCGAGGTAGAGAACCTTTACCGTGCGTTCCCACTGACCAAGGGCGCGCTGGTGAAGCGCCGCATCGGCACCGTGGAGGCTGTGAAGAACATCTCCTTCGATGTTCGCGCCGGTGAGTGCATGGCCATTGTGGGTGAGTCCGGTTCCGGTAAGACCACGACCCTGCTGGAGATCATGGGCCTGGATCCACAGGGTGATTCCCGCATCGTGATCTGTGGCAAGGACGCGGCGAAGATGAGTGCGTCGGATCGTCGTCAAGCACGCCGCAATATTCAGATGGTGTTCCAGGATCCGATGAGCTCGCTGAACCCGCGTATGACGGTCAAGGAGATCATCCAAGAGCCGTTGGATGCGTTGGGCTACGAGGGCGACAAGGACGCGCGTATCTCTGAGCTCATGCGCACGGTGGGTCTGGATGAGAAGCAGTTGGACCGCTTCCCTGGCCACTTCTCTGGTGGTCAGCGTCAGCGCATCGGCTTGGCTCGTGCGTTGGCGACGAACCCTGCGGTGATTGTGCTCGACGAGCCAGTGTCAGCCCTCGACGTGTCCATCCAAGCCGGCGTGATTAACCTGCTGGATTCGCTCAAGCGCAAGCTTGGCCTGTCCTACCTGTTCGTCGCACACGATCTGTCGGTGGTGCGCCACCTGTCGGATCGTGTGGCCGTGATGTACAAGGGCGACTTTGTGGAGTTCGGCGAGACCGACGACGTCTTCGACAACCCGCAGCACCCGTACACGAAGGCGCTGCTGTCGGCAATTCCGATCCCTGATCCGGATGCGGAGCGCTCCCGCGTGCGTACGGTGTACAAGCCGGAGGAGGCTATCTCCTAACCGTCACATCGACGGGCAGCGTCGGAAGTCGTGCTTCCTGCGCTGCCCACATCCCCCACCAGGGGGCGTAGCCCGGGTCCCTGCGCAGGGCCCGGGTTTTCGTGTCTTTAGGTCGGCGGTCACGCGGATGGTGTTGACGGTTCCACGCGCCCGGGCGGCGCGTATCGACGACTCCGTGACCGCCCCAACACCTTCCACCACAAGATCCTCTGCGGGGTCGAGCGGCACCCACTCGGCGCGCTCGTGGTTGATCCAGTCCCAGCGCCAAAACCCTGGCCTGGCAGGGTGCAGCACATCGCGGGCGACCATCGCGGCACCTTCTTCGAGGCCGTACCAACCGGGGTAAAAATCGTCGAGGTGCACCACCCGGATACCGAGCGCGTCGCCGATCTGGTTGGCCAGGGTGGTCTTGCCGGAGCCAGATGGGCCATCGATGAGCAGGGTGTATGTCATCGCACTGACCACACTGGGCGCAGGTCGCCTGTGAGCCACGCGATGCCAAGTGCGACAAGTGCCACGCCAAGGCACACAACCATGACGCCCCAGTCGCGGCTGCGCAGTTTGGATTCTCGGGCCCAGGAGCGCTTCGTCGGACCACCAAAGCCACGGGCCTCCATTGCGGTGGCGAGTTTTCCGGCACGGCGCAGCGACATCACCAACAGCCCGAATGACAAGGTGAACCAGTATTTGATCTTGCCTTGGTCCGCGATACCGCGGGCGCGACGCGATCGGCGCATGGCGTCGAGGTCGTCGCGAAGCAGTGTGAGCATGCGAAGGGCCGCGACAGTACCGATGACAAAGCGTTCGGGGAGGCGCAGGACCTGGGAGAGGCCGTCGCCAAGGTCAGTCGGGTCGACATCGGCGGACAACAGCACCACCGGCAGCGCGATGGCAAGCACGCGCAACACCATCGCACCGGCAAGAGAGACGGAGAGTTCCGTGACGTGAATCAAACCCCAGTTCAGGTAGGTCTCCCCGCCCGCCTGTCCGTAGAGCGCCATCGGGATACCGGCCAGGGGCGCGACGATGAGAATCGGCAATGCGCGTTTGAAAAAGCGTCCGTAGCCAATCCCGCATAGCGGCACCATGAGCAGCGTAAACGCGAGCACCACGGTGGCGGAGACCCAGTCCACGGTGAACATCAGCGGAGTGGTCAGCAGCGCCAGGCCGAGGATGCGCGTGACCGGGTTGATGTTTGCCAGCAGGTTCATGGTTACTGCTCCCCTGCCGTGATGTGCTCGGTGTGATCGCCAAGCGATGCGATAAACGCTTCGTCGTGGGTAATCGAGATGACCGTGACGCCCTTGTCCGTGAGTTCGCGGATCAGGCCGACGAGTTCGACGAAGGTGCGATCGTCCTGGCCGAAGGTCGGCTCGTCCAAAATAAGCAACTTCGGAGCGTTGACCAGCGCGGTTGCCACCGAAAGCCGGCGTTTCTCCCCGCCAGAGAGTGTGAACGGGTTGGCGTCGACGAGGTGGGTCAGGCGCAAACGCTGCAGCAGATCATCGATGCGTTCCTGCGGCGCACCAGACAGCGCCATTTCCTCGCGCACGGTGGCAGTGACAAATTGGTGTTCCGGTTCCTGGAAGACGTACCCGATGCGTTGCGCCAGATCTGCCGAGGACCAGTCAATCGACGGCTTGGCTAGCCCCTGGCGGATAGTTTCCGAGTACTCCACCCGCCCTTGCTTCGGCGGTGTTAGCCCGGCAAGTACCTGCACGAGCGTAGTTTTTCCTGAGCCGTTTTCACCGGTCACCACGGTGGAGAACCCCTCAGGCGCGAGCACCGTGCGTGGTGGGCCGAAGCGTGTCAGCAGGTTCTGCGTCGATACCGCAGCCGGCGTGCTCGCGGAAACCTGCTTTGCCGGCGGCAAGGCAGGCACCTGCGGCAACTCCTCTTCTGTGATCCGGCGAAGCCCTGTCGTATCCAGCCGATAGTAGGTATCCACCACGTGCGACCAGTGCTTCGGGCGGTGCTCCACCACAATCAGGGTCGCGCCGGTGCGTGTGCAGACGCGGTCGACGGCGTTGATGACCTCGTCGCGGCCACGCGGGTCAAGGTTTGCAGTCGGCTCGTCGAGCACCAAAATATCGGCCCCCATTGCCAACACGCCAGCCAGCGCAAGGCGTTGCTTCTGCCCACCGGACAGGCGTGATGTGGGGTGATCGAGCGGCAGGTCCAAGCCGACGGCGCCCAGCGAAGCCTCCACGCGGCGCCAAATCTCGTCGCGCGGTATGCCGAGGTTTTCGGCGCCGAAAGCGACATCGTCGCCCACGCGCGACAGGATCGTCTGCGCCTCCGGGTCCTGCAGCACCATGCCCACCGTGCCGTTGACCTCGAGGGTGCCGGTTTTACTGCCGTCCTCGGAGTCGTCGATAAGTTTCGCGATGACCGCGAGCAGCGTGGATTTTCCGGAGCCAGAGTCGCCGGAGATGAGGATGCGCTCGCCGCGCTCGACGTCGAGATCAACGCCGGTAAACGCAGGCTGGGGACGCGTGGCGTGCTGGTACGTCAACCCTCGAGCACGGATCGCTAGTGCCATTTACGCAGCCTGGTTGAAACGCTCACGGCCGGCGCCGAAACGGTCCAGCGCACCGGTCTTCGCGAGTGCCTTGACCAGGTAGTGGCACAGCACGCCGCCAAGGATCGCGCCGGAGATGACCATGCAGGTCAGGTAGATGATGTTGAACTGCAGGCTCATCGCCAGGTTCGCCGACAGGAACAGCTCGAGGATGAACGCGCCGACAGCGGAGCCGATACCGGCAAGGATCGCCACAGACAGATCGAAACGACGGTACGCGAAGAGCAGGAAGATCAGCCCTGCGCCAAGACCCTGTGCAAGGCCCGAGTAGAGCGTCTCAATGCCCCACTGGCTGCCGATCAACGCTGAAACCGACGCCGCGATGACCTCGACGAACACGGCTGCGCCAGGCTTGCGGATGATCAGCCCGCCAAGCACTCCGCCGGTGAACCAGATACCGGTGACCAGGCCACCGAGGCCCGGCGTGAGCGTATCCAGCGCCTTAAACCCTGCGTAGCCAACGCTGTTCCACACCCAAAACAGCAGACCACACGCCACACCGAGGACGGCGGCGGTGACAATATCGATTACACGCCAAGAATTGTTCTTAACAGGCACAGTCATGTGCTTTCCTTCCTATCGCCGGCATTACCCGGATCAGGTTCAACGGTCCGCCCGAAGGCATCTCAGCTGCGAACGCAGCACCCGTGTGTGTTCAGTTCTCGGAGGCGATGCTACAACACGCCCCAGACATGCTTATCGACGACGTCCCGCATCGGTGCGGTGGCGTCGTCGATAAGCAATTATGCTCCTAGCCGCGCCCCAACTCGATGTGGAGACCCGGCACGGAGTCGATCAGGTTGCGGGTGTAATCCGCCTGCGGGTCGGCGAAGATCGCATCCGCCGGCCCCTGCTCCACAACCTTGCCCTGGCGCATCACCACAATGTCGTCTGCGGTCTCGCGGACCACAGCCAAGTCGTGGGTGATGAACAGGTAGGACAGGTTCATATCGGCCTGCAGGCCCTTGAGCAACTGCAGAATCTGGTCTTGCACAAGCACGTCGAGGGCCGAGACCGCCTCATCGAGGACGATCACCTCCGGGCCCAACGCCATCGCGCGCGCAATCGCGATGCGCTGACGCTGACCGCCAGAGAGCTCGTTCGGGTAGCGACGCATCGCGGACCTCGGCATCTGCACCATGTCCAGCAGCTCCGCCACGCGAGCGTCGCGCTCCTTACGCGAGCCCACCTTGTGCAGGCGCAACGGCTCCTCGATGCAGCGGTAGATCGAGTACATCGGGTCGAGCGAACCGTACGGGTTCTGGAACACCACCTGCATCTTGCGACGCAGATTGAACAGTTCCTTGCGGTTTAACTCCGAGATGTCGCGGCCCTCGAAGTACACGGTGCCGCTGGTCGGCTCAAGCAGGCTTAGCGCCATGTTGGCCACAGTGGACTTGCCGGAGCCAGACTCACCCACCAGCGCAAGCGTGGTGCCGCGGCGAAGATCGAAGGACACCTCGTCGACCGCGCGCAGTGTCTTCTTCGCACCCTTTTGGCCACGGACGTCGAACTCCTTGACCAGGTTATCCACCCGGATGACGACATCCTCCGGCTTGGTCTCGGCCACCGTGACGTCTTCATCCTTCAGCGCAGCGTGCGTACGCGCGGCTGCCAGCGACGGAGCTGCGTTAACCAACCTGCGGGTGTACGGGTGCTTCGGGTTGCGCAAAATATCCAGGCTCGGTCCGCGCTCAACCACACGGCCGCGGTGCATAACCAGCAGGTGGTCAGCGCGCTCTGCTGCGAGTCCCAAGTCGTGAGTGATAAACAGCAGCGCAGTCTGCGATTCCTGGGTGAGCATCTCAAGGTGGTCCAGGATGCGCTTCTGCACGGTCACATCGAGGGCAGACGTGGGCTCGTCGGCAATGAGCAGCTCCGGGTTCGCAGCCAAGCCCATCGCGATGAGTGCGCGCTGGCGCATGCCACCGGAGAACTCGTGCGGGAACTGGCCCGCACGACGCTCCGCGTCCGGCAGGCCTGCATGCTCAAGCAACTCGATGACGCGCTGGTGGCGCTCGGAGCCTTCGACGATGTTGTTCGCCTTCAGCGACTCCTCCACCTGGGTACCAATGCGCCACACCGGGTTCAGGTTAGACATCGGATCCTGCGGAACCAGACCAATCCTGTTGCCGCGAATCTTCTGCCAGCCCTTCTCATCGAGATTGGTCAGTTCCTCGCCGCGCAGCTTGATCGAGCCGCCAGTGACCTTGCCGGTGCCAGGCAGCAGGCCGAGCACCGCCATGGCAGAGGTGGACTTGCCCGAACCGGACTCGCCCACGATTGCGACCTTCTGGCCCGGGTAGATCGTCATATCGAAGTCACGCACAGCCTCAACCACACCCGTGGAGGACTCGAACGTGATGCGGAGGTCGGTCACCTCAAGCAGCGGCTCGGGCGCGCCAGTCTTGTTGTCTTTACCGATTGCGGTGGTCATCGCTTCCTCGCCTTCGGATCAAGGGCGTCGCGCACGACGTCGCCCATCATGATGAAGCTCAGCACCGTCAGTGCGAGCGCAATTGCCGGGTAGAACAGCACCATCGGCTGAGTGCGTAGCGACGCCTGCGCAGCCGAAATATCGCCACCCCACGACACCACCGTGGACGGCAGACCGATGCCCAGGAAGGACAGGGTCGCTTCGGCCACGATGAACTGGCCGAGCGCAACCGTGGCGTACACGATCACGGGCGCCGCGGCGTTCGGCAGGATGTGGGAGGTGATGATCTTCCAGTCGCTCGCCCCCACCGCGCGGGCGGCGGTGACGAACTCGTCGTTCTTAATCCCCATCACTGCACCGCGGGTGATGCGGGCGATCTGGGTCCAGCCGAACATGGACAGCGCGAATACCACCATCCAGATGGAGCGCTTGTTCTGGAACATGGACATGACGACGATCGCGGCCAGCACGAGCGGCACCGCGAAGAAGATGTCAGTCAGACGCGATAGCAGTGTGTCCCAGATGCCGCCGAAGTAACCGGCGATCGCACCGATGAGGCCACCAAGCACGGTCACGATCAGTGTGGTCAGCACGCCGACCGTAACCGATGCGCGAGCACCGTACATCATGCGCGAGTAAATATCGCAGCCTTGACGGTCAAAGCCGAAGATGTGCCCGTCCGTCGGCCCGTTCAGCGAGCGCGACAGCATGCACTCGCGCGGATCGACGCTGGTGAACAGACCAGGGAACACAGCGACGGTGACGGCAAGCAGGATCAATACTGCAGAGAACCAGAACAGCGGCCTGCGACGCAGGTAGTTCCAAGCTTCAGCCCACTGGCTGGTGGGTGTACCGGCATCCGGCACAGCATCAACTGCGCCGAGGCCAGTCTCATCGGTCTCTGCGACGTAGTATTCCTGACCGCGCAGCACCCCAGCATTGGCCATCGTGCGATCAGCCGACATTTCAGGTTGTGGAATGGAATTAGTCATAGCGGATCCTTGGGTCGAGTACTGCGTAAAGCAGGTCAACGATGAGGTTGGCAACGATGTAGATAATCACCAGCACAGTGGTGATCGACACGACGGTCGCGGGCTCGCCCTTAATGATCGACTGGTAGATCGTGCCACCGATACCGTTAATGCCGAAGATGCCTTCGGTCACAATCGCGCCACCCATCAGCGCACCAAGGTCAGCGCCAAGGAAAGTCACGACCGGGATCATGGAATTGCGAAGCACGTGGCGAGTCATCACGGTACCGTCGCTCAGACCCTTAGCTCGCGCGGTACGGACGTAGTCTGCGCGAAGGTTTTCGCTCACGGACTGACGCGTCAGCCTGATCACGTACGCGCACGACAGCGCACCAAGCACGATCGCAGGCATGAGCAACGCTTCAAATGACTCATTGCGCCCCACCGTTGCAGGCAACAGTCCCCACTTCACGCCGAAGAGGTACTGCATGACAAAGCCGATCACGAACGACGGGACGGCGATGACGATCAGCGATGCGACGAGAATCGTGGAGTCGAAGACACCGCCGCGGCGCACACCGGCGATCACGCCGAAGATGATGCCGAACACAGCCTCAAACGCCAGCGCCATCAAACCGAGCTTGATGGTCACCGGGAACGCGTTAGCCATCACCGACGCGACGGGCTGGCCGGAGAAGGTCTTGCCAAAATCGCCCATGAAAATGCCCTTGATGTAGAGCAGGTATTGGACGATAAATGGTTTATCAAGGTTGTATTCCGCTTCGATGCGGGCGCGGGCGGCCTCGGACAGGCCGCGGTCTCCGCCAAGCGCCTGTACGGGGTCGCCCGGCATGAGGAACACGAGGGCGTAAAGCAACAGAGTGGCCCCGAAGAAGACGGGGATCATTTGGAGCAGCCGCCGCCCGATATAACGCAGCATGGTTCCGGGCTCTCCTTTTCCATGTGAGTCGGGACGAAAACCAATTTTGAGTGTGAAACGAGTAATGACCCGCCGCAAAATGCGAACGGGCCACTTTGCGTGGTTGCTTAGGTTACCACCTAGTTTTTGGTGATCTGATGCAGCACCGGAAGTGAGCGCCAGGAGAACGCGACGTTCTCTACGTTTTCGGAGTAGCCACCTGCAACGTTGGAGTACCACAGCGGGATCGCTGGCAGATCCTCAAACAGAACCTTCTGCACCTCGTTGTACTTTTCAGCAGCAGCTTCCGGAGAAGCTGCGGTTGCTGCTTCTTCCAGCAGTGCGTCGACTGCCGGGTTGGAGTAACGCGCATAGTTCGAGGAAGCGCCCGTGCCGTACAGCGGGATCAGGAAGTTACCCAGCGACGGGTAGTCAGCGCTCCAGCCGGTACGGAATGCGCCCTTGACGGCGTCGTTGTCCATATCGTCGAGCATGGACTTGAAGTCCGGGTAGGCGTTGCCCACTGCCTCGATGCCGATGGCGTTGCGGATGGAGTTCGCAACAGCATCGACCCATGCCTGGTGGCCACCATCGGAGTTGTAGGAGATCTCCAGGTCACCGGTGTACGGGTTGATCTTGTCGGCTTCCTCCCACAGGCGCTTTGCCTCCTCCGGGTCGTACTTGAGCACGTCGACGCCCTCAAGGTTGTCGGAGTGGCCCGGGATCACCGGTGCGGCAAAGTCGGTCGCCGGGGTGCGGGTGCCGTCGAAAATGGTCTTGGTGATCTGGTCGCGGTCGATCGCCTTAGAGATTGCCTGGCGACGAAGCTTGCCTTCCTCGCCGCCGAAGTGCTCTTCGTTCTCGTTGATGGTGATCGACTGGAATGCGGCTGCTGGCTGGTTCACAGCGCGCTCGCCAAGCTCGTCTTCGAAGTTGGCCAGTGCAGAATCCGGCACAGCATCGAGCACGTCGAGGTTTCCGGAGAGCAGGTCGGCATAGGCCGCGTCCTGCTGGGCGTAGAAGATGAAGTTCACGCCGTCGTTCTGCGCCTTGCGATCACCCTGGTACTCCTCGTTCGGCACCACGATGGCGTCCTGGTTGTGGTTCCACTCCAGCAGCTTGTAAGGGCCGTTCGAGATCGGGTTTTCGCCGTACGCTTCCATGTCGTCGAACGCAGACGGGTGAAGCGGCGAGAATGCCGTGTAGCCGAGGCGCTGCGGGAAGTCAGCCTCCGGCTGCTCGAGCTCGATGGTGAAGGTCTTGTCGTCGATAACCTCCAGGCCCTCGAGCGGCTTTCCGTCCTCGTAGCCCTTGATCGGCTCGAAGAAGTACGCGTTCATCTGGGAGTTCTCGACTGCGTAGTTCCACGCGTCGACGAAGTCCTTCGCCGTCACCGGGGTACCATCGGCCCACTTCGTGTCCTTCAGCGTGACACGATAGGTCTTCTCACCCTCGAGATCGATGGACTCTGCGAGCTCGTTGTGGCTTTCGCCGTCCTTGTCGTAGTAGGTCAAACCTGCGTACAGGACATCGACGATGCGGCCGCCGCCAGTCTCATTCGTATCTGCGGGCAGCAACGGACGCTGTGGCTCGGAACCGTTGGTCAGAACGTAGTTTCCAGCTCCGTCGGCAGAATTGTCGGCGGAGCCACCACATGCGGCAAGGCCGAGCGCCAGTGCGCCGGCGCCGAGGGCGGCAACTGCTTTCTTGATATGCACCTTGACTCCTTGTGTCTTTTCATGTTTTCGCATGTTGTGCTGTCAAACACTCAGCGTGCTCTAAGGAGTCCACCACAATAAACGTAACCTCCCATAATCCGGCCGCCCCGCGCGTGCGGTCCAACGGACCGAAAAATAGAAACCGCGCCGCCACAACCCAGGGGGGATGTGGACGGCGCGGTCGTTGTCGTTGTTGCGAATCTAATTCGCCAACAGCGGGGTGTTACTTCTTGGTGATCTGGTAGTAGAGCGGCACCTGGTTCCAGCCGAAGACAACGTTGTCAACGTCCTCGGAGTAGCCACCGGTCAGGTTCGAGTACCACAGCGGGATTGCTGGCAGATCCTTCAGCAGGATCTCCTGCGCCGCGTTGAGGTCCTTCACGGCTGCTTCCTGGTCTGCTGCACCGTTGGCCTTCTTCAGCAGGTCGTCGAACTCAGCGTTGGAGTAGTCGCCGTCGTTCGAGCCTGCGCCGGTGCCGTACAACGGGCCAAGGAAGTTGCTCAGCAGCGGGTAGTCTGCCTGCCAGCCGGTACGGAATGCGCCTTCGATGGTGCGGTTGTTCACGTCATCGCGCAGGGACTTGAAGTCCGGGTACGCGTTGCCCACTGCCTCGATGCCGAGGGTGTTGCGGATGGAGTTCGCAACAGCATCGACCCATGCCTGGTGGCCACCGTCAGCGTTGTAGGAGATGGTGAACTCGCCGGTGAACGGTGCGATTGCGTCGGCTTCAGCCCACAGACGCTTCGCCTCCTCCGGGTCGTACTTCAGTACCTCAACACCGTTGAGGCTGTCGGAGTGGCCCGGCAGCACCGGGGAGGTGAAGTCCGTGGCCGGGGTGCGGGTGCCGTCGAAAATCGTTGCCGTGATCTCCTCGCGGTTGATCGCACGCGAGATTGCTTGACGACGAAGCGCACCCTCCTCACCGCTGAAGTGGTCGGCCTTCTCACCGATCGTCATGGACTGGAAGATCGCTGCCGGCTGGTTCACTGCACGGTCGCCGAGCTCGTCTTCGAAGGTGGCGAATGCAGAGTCCGGGATGGCGTCGAGGACGTCCAGGTTGCCGGAGAGCAGGTCGGCGTAGGCGGCGTCCTGCTGCGCGTAGAAGACGTAGTCCAGGCCGTCGTTCTGGGCCTTGCGCGGGCCGTCGTACGCAGCGTTCGGGACAACAACTGCGTTCTGGTTGTGGTTCCACTCGGACAGCGTGTACGGGCCATTGGAGATCGGCTTCTCACCGTACGCCTCGATGTCGTCGTATGCGGACGGGTGCATCGGGAAGAACGCCGTGTAGCCAAGGCGGCTCGGGAAGTCAGACTCCGGCTGGGCCAGCTCGATAGTGAAGGTCTTGTCGTCGACAACTTCGAGGCCTTCGAGCTTCTTGCCCTCCTCGAAGCCCTTGATCGGCTCGAGGTGGTACGCGCCGAGCAGCGAATTTTCTACCGTGTAGTTCCATGCGTCGACGAAGTCCTTGGCCGTGACTGGGGATCCGTCGGACCACTTCGCGTCCTTCAGGGTGACGCGGTAGCCTGCGTCGCCTTCCGGCTCGATGGACTCGGCGATATCGTTTTGCACTTCGCCGTCGCCGTCGTAATAGACCAGGCCTGCGAAGATCTGGTCGATGATGCGGCCGCCACCGGTCTCGTTGATGTTGCCCGGTACGAGGGGGTTCTGCGGCTCCGAGCCGTTGACAAGAACGTAGTTGTCGCCACCGCTGGTGGTGCCTTCAGCGCCACCATCTGCAGAATCGTTTGAGTCACCGCAGGCGACCAGACCGAACGTCAGGGCACCGGCGCCAAGAATCGCCGCTGTCTTCTTCAGTTGCATGTGTTCTCCTTCGACCAAGTATGGAGCCAAGGAATGTCCTGTGGCTCACAATTTGGATGTCCATGTATTTCACCACACTTGACGGTCGCCCGTGGGGAGTTTCACAAATATCTTTTGAAACGCTGTGAGCATCGTGTGTCAGGAGGTACGTGCAATACACTCGAGGCCCGTGGCGTTTGCGTCGCAAAGCAGTTGCACCTGTATGAAAGGACCCTCATGGCCGGTGGCCTCCTCGCACTTCTCGACGATGTCGCACTGATCGCACGACAAGCCGCGGCAAGCGTCGACGATGTCGCCACCTTGACCGCAAAAACATCCACGAAAGCAGCCGGGGTTGTAATCGACGATGCCGCGGTCACCCCGCAATACGTCTCCGGTGTTACTCCGGCGCGTGAGCTTCCGATGATCTGGCGCATCACCAAAGGATCCCTGCGCAACAAGCTGCTGTTTATTCTGCCGATCGCGCTGCTGCTCAACGCGATTGCACCGTGGGCATTGGTCCCGATCCTCATGCTTGGCGGCGCATACCTGTGCTTTGAGGGCGCGGAGAAGATCGCCCATAAGCTTTCCTCCGACGCCGAGGAGCAGCAAGAACAAGCGGTCAATAGAACAGAGCAGGACGAGGATTCCCTGGTCAACAGCGCGATCCGCACGGACTTGATCCTTTCTGCGGAGATCATGATCATCGCGTTGGACGAGGTCAAGGACCAGTCAATTTGGATGGAGGCCGCAGTACTGCTCGCGGTTGGCATTTTCATCACGTTTGCCGTCTACGGCGCTGTGGCGCTACTAGTGAAGATCGATGACATCGGCCACGGCATGATCAAGCGCGGCAACGCACCGAAAACCGGTCACGCACTGGTGAAAGGCATGCCGTACGTGCTTAGCACCATCGGCGTTATCGGCACTGTTGCGATGCTCTGGGTCGGCGGTCACCTCATTGTTCGTGGCCTCGACGAGGTCTTCGGCATTGACTGGCCACACCACATCATCGAAAAGGGTCAGGAACTCGTCGGTGGCGGTGTGCTTGGCTGGTTCGTGGACACCGGCGTCTCGCTCGTCGTTGGCCTGATCGTCGGCTTCATCATCGTCGGCATCGTCACTGCTGTGGGCAAACTGCGCGGTGGTGACGCATCCGAGCGCTCCCAAGAGACTGCCCCGACGGACGCTGCGTAGGCTGCGCCTACAATGCGCCCATGGCACAAAAGCTTTACCCACTGGCTCCATCCACATGGGGTGCGGCCGTTGAAATCCCTGTAGATCACGTCTCCCAAGCGGCGTTGTTCTCGGATTTCGCTGGTAAGCGGGGCACCTCCTACGTGCCCGTCGTGCTTGAGGCGAACCCCCTCAACGCGTCGTGGCGTTTGCGGCTACACAATGCAGCATCGCAAAACAGCATGCTGGCTGGACCAGTGCTCGGGGAAGTTTCGCCACAGTGGCGTTCGCTTTTCGACGAGGTGGAGCGCGTCCACTCCTCAATCCTGAAACCCGTCGCCCTGGCGGCAGTGAAGTTGGAACGCGACATCGGCCAATTCGAGGTCAACTTGTTGCTGCCCGAGCCCCAGTTGGCGGTTCCGCGCAACAACGCACCTGAGACCGCCACTGTCCTGCGTGCCGGCGACATGTTGGTCATCGACACCACCGAAGGGGAATTTAACGCGGCAGATCTAGCACACCGCTCCCCTGGCCAATGGTTCGTCGGATTGCAAGCGCTCGGCGACACCGCCGTCGCGACCCTGGATGGCAAGGTGCTCGGCTCGCTTGCGGAGCCCGAGGTCGTCGAATGGGTTCGCTCCTACGAGCACGGCAACCTTTGGGCACGCGCGATCCTGCTCGACGGCATGGCGGCGCTGGATGCCGCAAGCCCGGACGAAGGCACCGACACCGTCCCGCCGCTATCGGCGGCGCCGGCACGCCAGATCACGCCCTGGCAAGTGATCGACTTTCCAGACGGCAGCTGGGCCATCACCGTGGAGCGCGACGCAGCGATCGACCCCCAAGACACGGTGCACCCGAAGCACACCGCACGCTATGTCTCGCTTGAGGGCAAAGGCCGCCCAGACGAGCTCGACGCACCGACGGAGATGTTCGCGCGTCTCGACGAGACCGAAACACCCGACAAGCCCGCAGCGCCTGCAGCGCCTGCGAAGCGCCCGGACGCAACACGAGTTGCGCAGAACGACCGCCCAGAGGGCTACCTCACCGAGGTGGAGAAGGTCCAGCTCAGGAGGCGGAACCGGAAGCGTCGTCGTGGCGGAAGGCATCGTCGATAAGCAAAAGCTCCTATGGTGGGAACCGTAACGAACCCGAAGTTTAAGGAGCGATCATGGCTGACCATGGACCGAATCCGTACGTCGTTGACATTGAAAAGGCGACGCTTGATAACGAGGCGTTCCGCGACACCCTGTGGACCGGCAAGTTCCTGCAGCTGACCGTCATGACCATCCCGCCGGGCGGCGAGATCGGCGCTGAGATCCACGACGGTCATGACCAGTTCCTGCGCCTCGAAGAAGGCGAGCTGCGCGCAATGATCGGCGCATCCGAGGACGACCTCGAAGTCGACGAAGTGATCAAGGATGATTGGGCAGCATTCGTCCCGGGCGGCAAGTGGCACAACTTTGTCAACGAGTCCGACAAGCCGGCAAAGCTGTACTCCATTTACGCACCGCCGGAGCACAAGCCGGGCACCCGCCACGAAACCAAGGCGGACGCCGATAACGACCCGGATGAACACGACGCTGTCTAATCCAAACACAGGCAACGTACAGCAATAACGTCACGGCCCCGAGCACCTGCCGGGGCCGTTTTCGTCTGCTACATTCTAAGGGCTTATTCACACGCAATTCGACATCTTTGTTTAAGAAGGCCCTCCCATGCGTTTCCCCTCTCGTCGCAACGCTTTGCTGTGTGCAACCACCGCAGGCAGCTTGCTTCTCGCCGGTTCCGTATGCGCCCCCGCGCACGCCCAGTCCAGCCTGAGCTCTTCTAGCTCGTCTGGTTCGTCCGGCTCGTCGCGCCCCTCATCGCCGTCGAACGAGTCCTACACCTTCCCGAAACCACCTGAGAAGCGCGCGTCCGCCCCTGTGACCATGCCCGACGGCACAATCGTGCAGGTGATGGACGATGTGCTGGGCAAGTATTCGAAGCACGTCGGGTTTAAGGACGGCGACCTGGGTGCGATGGCGCCGCTGAACAACAGCAAGGAGTTTGCCATGATCTTCGGCGACTCCTTCCGCGAATCCATCAAGGGCCCCAAGAACGAATGGTTGAGCCCGGTTGGTGTTGTGGCGAAGATGAACGACGACGGTTTTATTGAAATCGTCCGCCCCCTGAACAACGGACGCCGAGTGGAAAGCCTGGTGTCGTACCACCACACCGACAACCTGACGCTTATCCCGTCGGATGTGATCAACCTCGACGGCACCTTGTACATGCAGGGCATGTGGAACAAGGGCATCGGTAACGTGCTCTACACGGAGATCTGGAAGTCCACCGACAACGGCCAGACCTGGAAGTCGATTTCCAAAACCCCAACGAATTACATTCCGGGAGGCCTCGGCGACCTGATCACCTGGGAGAAGGGCCCGGACGGCTACGTGTACGTGATGTCGAGTGCCTTCACCCGCAAGGAAAAGGTTTTCCTTTCGCGCTTTAAGCCGCAGGACATTGCGGATCGCAGCAAGTGGGAGCTCTACGACTACTCCGAACCCGACGCCGACAAGAAGTGGAGCAACGTCGCTGCCCCAATTCTGTCGGACGGTGTCAAGGCCGGCGAGATGAACCTGCGCTACATCAACGGTCACTGGGTGCTCGTGATGTTCAACGAGGAGAAGCTGGCCATCGAGGTACGCATCTCCGACACGCTTGAGCAAAACTGGGACAACGTGCCCGTGGCGACGATTGCCAAGCACGGCTCCTGGCTCAGGCCGCAAAATCCCAAGAACTGGTCGCAGCCTTACGGCGGCTACATCGTGCCTGGGTCCACGATTGACAACATGGACATCGTCGTCTCCCAGTGGAACACCGGCACGAACGACCGCTACATGTCCACCCAGTTCAACGTGAAGGGCCTGGACACCTTCTTCGGCATCAACATGGATGAGGCTATCGAGGACGACAAGGTCCTGGAGGTCGAAGAGCACGCCGCCACCGACACTCCGGACATGCAATCCGAGGAAAACCTGGTCCAGAGCAAGCCGGAGACGCTCCTGTCCTCCGAGGACAACGACGCGCTGCGCACCACAGGCATCGTGTTGGGCGTCGTCGCCGCACTTGGCGCGACTGGCATGCTGGTGTTCCCGTATGTGAAGGACCAGATCCCGCAGCAGGTCGTCGATATGCTTCCGCCTCAGATTCGACAGATGCTCGGCCTCTAGCCACCCCTGGGAAAGCCCAGTATCATCTCGGCAGTGACTGTCCCTGTAAAGCGCTCGCCGTGGCCTGCTCTTTGGAGCATGATGCTGGGCTTTTTCATGATTTTGGTGGATTCCACCATCGTCTCCGTAGCCATCCCGGCGATCTCTGACGGGTTGGAGGCGTCATATAACGAGGTGTTGTGGGTCAACAGTGCTTACCTGCTCGCCTACGCGGTGCCGCTGCTGATCACGGGGCGTCTCGGGGACCGCTTCGGGCCGCGCACGATCTATCTGATCGGCCTGACAATCTTTACTGTTTCTTCGCTGGCGTGTGGCTTGGCGGGAAGTTCGGCTGCGCTCATCGCCGCCCGGGCCTTCCAAGGTTTGGGTGGCGCGCTGGTAACGCCGCAGACGATGTCGGTGATGATCCGCACGTTTGCACCGAAGGAACGCGGCGGCGCCATGGGTGTGTGGGGTGCGACTGCCGGCCTTGCCACGGTGACCGGACCTCTGCTGGGCGGTGTGCTTGTCGACGCCGCCGGGTGGCCCTGGATCTTCTACGTCAACGTCCCAATCGGCATCATCGGCCTCATCCTGGCCTGGATATTTGTGCCGAAGCTGGAGCAGAATAACCGCCACTTCGACTGGCCCGGGGTGGTGCTCAGCGCGCTTGGCATGTTCTGCCTCGTCTTCGGCGTGCAGGAAGCCCAGCACTTCGGCTGGGACTGGCGCGTGTGGACCCTGCTCGTCGTTGGCGTTGTTGCGATGGTGTTCTTCTTCCGCTGGCAGTCACGCCAATCCACGAACGCATTGGTGCCGCTTGCACTTTTCGACGACCGCAACTTCTCCCTCGCCGCCTTCACCATCTCCACCGTCGGCTTCGCGGTATCCACTTATGTCATTCCGTGGATGATCTACATCCAAACCGTCGGCGAGCTCTCCCCCACCCACGCCGCATTGCTGATCTTGCCGTCTGGCTTGGTCTCCGGGGTGTTGTCGCCGTACATCGGCAGACTCACTAACACGCACGACCCGAAGCCGTTCGCCATAGCGGGAATGACGCTGGCGGCGCTAAGCATCGGCGCAACCGCACTGATCACAACACCTGGGGTTGACCCGAACTGGATGTATGCCATTTCGGTGGTGTACGGCGTAGCCAACTCGATGATGTGGGGGCCACTTTCCATGATTGCCACCCGCAACCTGGACCCAAAGTTGGCGGGTGCCGGTTCAAGTGTGTACAACACCACCCGCCAAATTGGTGCAGTGATCGGATCAGCAGCAATTGCCGCGATGATGTCCGCGCAGCTCGATTCGCGGTTGGGTATACACGCGGGTGCGAACGGCGGCGCTGCGGAGACACCGCCAGCATCGCCAACTGCATCGCCAACGCAGGTTTCCGGCCCCCTGCCGGAGTTTTTGCACGAGCCGTTTGCGGCTGCGATGGCAACGTCGATTTGGTTGCCGTGCCTCGTTATCGCCGCCGGCGCTCTGACTGCCTGCTTCTTTGCAAAAACCAAGTCCTGGGGCAGCGCCTAGAGAGGTAGGACCGTAGCGGAACAGCGCCTAGGTTGGTGCGCTTAAGGGCGCGGCATGATGCGAACGCGGTCCCAGTCACCGTGGTCATTGAGCACGTAGGCCACGCGATCCGAGTTCGAGCGGTCGTCCCAAAGGTTGAAAAATTCGAAGTGGTTCGGCTCCACCCGCCAGAGGTTGAAGCGGTCACCATCGACAACGCGCGACGCAGCGCCACGGATGCGCACTGCCCGGCGCATGGGCTGCCACCAGAAATTCAGCGCAGCGGCCCAGCTCTTCTCAAGCTGGTCCACCTTGGCCGTTCCTGTCGCGGTTCCGAAGTGGAAGCCGTCGGAGTTGAGGTACAGAAGGTCGACGACTCGCGCATCGGGCTGACCGTTGTCGTCCACCGTGGCCACGGTGACCGCAGTAGGGTCGCCGACTTCGTTCTCCACGGCTTCTTTAAACCACGTGGCAAACAGTTCGTTCGGGTCGGCAGGAATATTGTCGGGATCAAACTTTCCCAGCGAGATATGTTGCTTGGGTAGCTCACCGATATAATCCTGCGACAAGTAGATCATGCAGCGATCGTAACAACTGGTCCGACCCTGTGCTGGTATTTCCCTTATGAACTCCCCACGGCGTAAACCTCGTGCGCCAAAGCGACGCATCACGGGCACCTACCCCATTGCTTCAGGCCACGCGGCCATCATCGCGGATCCGGACCGCGACGGCGGCTACACGTTAGAGGTGAATAACGTCCCGTCGTCGTATGTGGTGCCCGGCGCGCCCGAGGTGTTGGAGTACGACTACATGCGGTGGATCGCGGGGTTTATCCAGGGGTTTGTGGAGGACCGGCCCCTCGCGCCGTTTGCTGCGGTGCATCTGGGTGCTGCGGGGTGTGCGTTGCCGAGTTATGTGCAGCATCGGTGGCCGAGCAGCAACGTTGCGGTGGAGCTGGATGGTCAGTTGGCGCGGTTGGTGCGCGATGCGTTTGATCCGCCGGTGGCGATCAAGGTGGCGGAGGCGCGCGCGTTTACGCATGCGTTGCTGGAAGGTTCGGTGGATGTGATTGTGCGCGATGTGTTCGCTGGCCCGGACACGCCCCGCCCACTAACCACGGTGGAGTTTTATCGGGCAGTACATCGAGCGTTGTGTCCAGGTGGGTTGTTTGTGGCGAACATTGGAGATGCCGCTGGTCTTGCACGCACGCGTGCGGAATTAGCGGGTTTGAGCGAGGTGTTTCGCCACACCATGGTCGCGGCAAGTGCGCCGGTGCTCGCCGGCGGCGCGTACGGCAACGTGGTGGTCGCGGCGTCTGATCAGCCGTTGCGGTGCTGTGCTGATGTGCCGTCGAAGCAGGGGCAGTTGCTTATCGACGACACCCCGTCCCACCACGACTAACCCACCGCAAGGGACTTCAGAGCCGTAACTCAGTGCCCAGCGACGGCTGGTAGAGCGCGGCGTATTCCGCGGTGAGTTCTTTGAAGTGCGGGGATGTGACCTCGGCTAACGCTGCGATGTAGTCCGGCACCATGGCCTTGGGAATACGCAGTCCCATGGTCAGGTGCGGGATCCAGCGAGCGCCGCGACCGTCCGGGTTGGCGGCGCTGACGCGCTGGGCTGCCGTGTCGAGGGATTCGGGGGCTTCAAGCAGCCAGGCCACGGTTTGTTTGGATTTGGTGCCGAAGACGACGACCCCGGTTCGTCGTAAAGCAGCTGGCAATTCTGGCGGCAGGATGACTGCCGCCTCCCCGATAGCGTTGCGGTGCATTGTCGGTGCGAAGGTAACCGAGATGTGCGGCCGTTGGTGCTGCTGCGGGAAGCCCCGCTCCGCGAGCTCCGCGTAGATCTGCCGAACTGCGCGTTCTTCCTCCTCCGGGATGCGCAACAAAATATTCTCGGGTGACACGCCAGTAGCGTACCTATTTACATGCGTATTGTGGCTGCATGAATCCTTTCGAGCGCGCGCTGGCCGCCGCACCCGATTACGTTCCGTCGTATTTATCCAAGGTTTCACCGGGGGACTTTTCGCTTATCGACGACACCTGGCAGATCCACGCCCGCACCTACACCGGCGGCGACGCCGTGTACGGCTTGCGCCTCGGCGAGGACGACACCGTGGAGTCCGTGACCATCAACGGTGTGGTCACGGCCGATATCCCCGAGCTGCCGCAGCGCCCAGTGACGCTTCTGGAGTGGTACGACGCCATCGTCTACCTCGACGGCTGCGGGCGCGAGGCCGACCGGCAGGACCCGCGCTGGCACGGCGACGATCTGGAATCCGAACTCGAGCGCGCCGAGCACAACGTCGTCGAGGTCTCGTACACCCCAGTACGCCTGGAAGCTTTCGCCGACCCGAAGGCCTGCGAGGATTACCTCAACCGTGTCCTGTCCTCAAGCCCAGTGCGAGTCGAGGTGCGCGAGCTGTCCTGGCCAGGCAACGCGACACAAACCGGGCTTGGGGATGCCAGCCTGATTGCCGACACCGGCCATCCCGACGCGTACTCACCCGGCCCCTACACCACCTCTATCGAACCGAACCAGTGGTACGAGATCCTGCAGGACATGGGCTACGCCTCCTACGTCTACGCCCAGTACATGGACGCCGCCGCAAGCACTCAACCAACCCAGTGCGGTGCCGCGACCGCATACCGGATCTCTGACCTGCCGGAGTACGTCACCTTTGAGCCGTCGCCCGAATACAACTGGTGGGCGCTGTGCTTTCCCGACCTGAACTTCATGTTCAAGGTCTCGCCCGCCGCCACACTGCTGTACATCACGGTGGATAACAATGGCGGAAGTGTGGTCGTCGAAAATAAGCACCAGGGGCCGTACGCCAAACACCACGAACTCCAGGAGCGATTCCAGCGCAGGTGGGGCCACCTTGCCGACGACTCCATCCCGCACACCGACGCCGAAATCGACGCCGCAATCGCGACCGCACTCGAAGCCATTGGGGGTAAATGATGAGCACACGCTTTACCACCGACACCGTCGATTCGCTGCCACCGATGGACACCGACGACGGCTGGTCCCACAAGGGCTGCAACTGGACCAACGCGCCGTGTGGCGACACCGCACAGTACTTCGTGTCCTATCCCTGCCCCGAACATGGCTCAGCGCACGCGGGTGAAACGCTGCTGTTCTGCCCACGCCACTATGCACTCAGCCTGCTGTACGTGGCCGAGGTCGCTATGCCCGACGGCGACCTGGACTTCGCCGACCTCGTGTTGGAGCACGGGGCGCTCTAGGCGATTCCCCAGCGTCCCCCTAACTCACCCCCAGACACTTGACGCCAAGCCAGGCGTGCCTTACCTTACCTCCGAGGCTTGTAAGGTAAGCCTAATCAATGTTTAGAAAGGTACTGGGTTGAAGCTCATCCAGCGCGCAGGGGTAGCCATTGTCTCCGCTGCAACAGTTCTCGGCCTCGTCGCATGCTCCGGCGAGACCCAACCACAAGACACCACCGCAACGTCGGCGACATCCGCCACGGCGTCCTCGACACGTAAGGCGGACGGTAGCGTCCACGTCACAGACGCTGCGGGACGCACTCTCGAATTCGACGAGCACCCCGACCGCATCGTCCTCGCCGAAGGACGCGCGGTCTTTGCTACCTCTGCTCTGCAAGATGACCCATTCGACAACATCGTCGCCTACGGCCAAGACCTGTTTAAAGCCGCACCCGCATTCCGCGAGAAGCTTTTCCAGCAGTTCCCGGAAGCCATCGACATGCCCATGATCGGCTCGATTCAAAAGGGTGACGTCACGGTGGAAAACCTGCTCGCTCAGGATCCGGACGTAGTCATCATGACGCTCGACCAGAAGAAGGCCACCGAAGAAAGCGGCTTCCTGGCGGACATGGACGCCGCCGGCATCACGTACGCCTTCATCGACTTCCGCCAAAAGCCACTGGAAAATACTACCGTTTCCATGTCCCTGCTCGGCGCCCTGCTGGACAAAGAAGATCGGGCAGCGAAGTTCAACGACTTCTACGACACTAAGGTCCGCACTGTGACGGACCGTGTCGCAACCATCAAGGACCGCCCCGACACCTTGGTGTGGACTGCAGCCGGGTTCACCGACTGCTGCAACGTCGCAGGTGATGTCCACCTGGGCACTCTGGTCACCGCTGCAGGCGGGCATAACCTCGGCCCAGAAGTCATCAGCGTTGACTCGCCAAAGCTCACCGCAGAGAAGCTAGTAGAGATCAACCCCGAGAAGCTCATCGTCACTGGGGGTGAGTGGGCCCGCGACCCGAACAAGACCGAGCAGTTCCAACATGTCGAACTCGGCTACCAGGCCGACGCCAACACAGCAATTAAGACCTGCTCTGGCCCGTTGGAGATCCCCGGCATCGAGCTGCTCGACGCCCCGAAGAACGGCAACTATTACGCCATCTACCACCAGTTCTACGACAACCCGTTCAACGTGTTCGCCCTCGAAGCGATTGCGAAGTGGCTGCACCCCGAGGAGTTCAAGGACCTCGATCCGGCAAAAGAGTTCGAAGAGTTCCACGACGAATGGCTGCCGTACGACTACAGCGGCACCTTCTTCGTCAACGCGTCGGACGCTAACTCCTAATGGCTACAGCGGTAACACCTCCAGACATGCATGACGAGACAGAAGCAATGGAGGCGATTGCGACGTACCGGCAACGGGGTCGTCGCAAAGCAATCGCGATTGCGGGGCTCACCCTCGCCGCGGTTGTGAGCTTCCTCGTCGCAGTCATCGTCGGCCCATTAAATATTTCGCTCGGCCAAGTATGGAATGCGGTTTTTCGCCCCGAACTTGTCGACGAACAAACGCGCACCGTCATCCGCACCCTACGCCTTCCCGCTGCAATCATGGCGGTTCTCGTCGGGGTAGCACTGTCACTCGCAGGCGCGCAGATGCAGACAATCCTGGACAACCCGCTAGCGGAACCGTTCACCCTCGGTATCTCCGCAGCGGCAGCCTTCGGCGCGGCAATGTCCATCGTCATCGGTTGGGTGGTGTTGCCGAACGCGCAACTCAACTTGGCGTTCACCGCGGCGTTATCAGCACTTGTCGCAGTCGCCATCGTTGCTGCGGCCGCAGTGTGGAAAGGTGCGAACGCCGAATCGATGATCCTGCTCGGCATCGCCCTATCATTCCTCTTCCAGGCGCTACTTTCGCTGTTGCAATACGGCGCAAACACCGAAGCGCTCCAACAGATTGTGTTCTGGACAATGGGCTCGCTGCAACGCGCGAACTGGACCACCACGTCCATCCTTGCCGTGGTTATTGCGGCCGCCATCCCATTTTGCGTTGCCAATTCATGGCGCCTTACAGCGCTTCGACTTGGCGACGACCGAGCCGCCGCCCTCGGCATCAATGTCGCCCGCCTCCGCGTCACCACCCTGCTCGTCGCTTCAGTGCTCGCAGCAGCCTCGGTGGCGTTCACCGGCATCATCGGTTTTATCGGGCTCGTCGGCCCGCACGTGGCCAGGATGCTGGTCGGCGAAGACCAAAAGTTCTTCCTCCCCGCCTCCGCTGCAGCCGGGGCAATGCTACTCAGCGTCGCCTATGCCGTATCCCTTTCCATCATCCCGGGCGTGGCGATCCCGATCGGCATCATCACCGCACTCGTCGGCGTGCCGTTTTTCATCTTCCTCATTTTCACCCGCAACAGGCGGAAAGGCTGAAACCATGACAGTCCAAGTAGATGACCTGACAGTGAAATACGGCCGCAACATCATCCTCGATTCCATGTCATTCGGCCCGCTAAAGGAAGGCAATGTGATCGGCCTGCTCGGCCCAAACGCCGCAGGAAAATCAACGCTGATCAAGACCCTGGCAGGCATTAAAACGCCAACGTCCGGCACCTGCACAATCACTCTCGACGGTGCGACTGTCTCCGACGCTAACCGCCCTCACGTCGTCGGTTATGTACCACAGGATCTGCTCACTGGAGCCTCGCTCACCGCGTTCGAGTCCATCGTGATCGCAGCCCGGCGCGGCGGTGGCTCCACCGAAAATCCCGTCGAAGCCACAGCACGCATCATGAGCCGGCTCGGAATCACAGCGCTTGCAGACCGCATGATGTCCGCCATGTCAGGCGGCCAGCGACAACTCGTCGGCATCGCACAGATGTTGGTACGCGAGCCTCGCATCTTGCTTCTCGACGAGCCCACCTCCGCCCTCGACCTCCGCCACCAAGTCGACGTCCTCCAGCTGGTCCGAGAGGTCATCGCAGGCACCGACAAGCTGGCAATCGTCGCCATCCATGACCTCAACCTCGCTGCCCGCTACTGCGACGAGCTACTCGTTATGAAAGGCGGCAAGACGATCACCCACGACTCCCCCAACGATGCATTCACACCCGAACTGTTGGAGCAGGTCTACGGCATCCGCGCCAAAGTTCTCCACGACGGCAACGTTCCTGTCATTTGCCCGGTGTAGGTGCCAGCACAGATCCAGGGCAGGTCCGGGGCAATCATGGGAGTTGAAGATACGGATTACCCCCACTGCGGGTTGTCCACATCCACGCCTGCGTTCTTGGCGTGCGCGGTGATCAGTTCGAGCAGGTAATCCTGCGCGCCATCGTAGGCGGCGTGGAAGCGGTCGTCGCCGACGTACATGCGGGCCAGGATGAGCTGGCGCGCCGGGGTGACGTCGTACCACTGGCCGATGCTCGCGCGGTGGCGCTCCACCAACGCCTCGGCCTCCTCGGAACCAGGTGCGACGCCGGCATCGCGGGCCGCGACTAGGTCCTTAGCCAGCGCGTCCTGCTCTTCCTGGAGGCGCTTGAAGTCGCCGTCCCCCATCTGCGCCAGCTTCTCCTGGGACTGCGCCCACTCGGGCGTATCGCCCCAGCGCTGCTGTGCTTCCTCCTGGTAGGCGGGCATGTTCTCGCCGAGGTACTTCTTCATTGCGTCCATGTTGATCGCTCCTTGTGTTGATTCGTTGATGAGTTGTTCGACAGAGGCGAGTTGTTCCTCGAGGGCGTCTCGTCGAGAAGCAAGTGCCTGTTTGTGGTGTTTGAGGGCGTTTGCGAGGGTGTGCGGGGAGGCGCTGAGAAGCGATGCAATCTCCGCGAGTGGCACGCCCACGCCGCGGTAGAGTGCGATAGCTGCACCTCGCTCGAGGTCCGCGTCGGTGTAGATGCGGTGGTCCGCCCACGTGCGCTCCGGTTCGATGAGCCCGAGGGTTTCCCAGTGGCGTAGGGCTTTCGTGGATACACCAAGCGCCTGTGCTGCTTCGCCGATCGTGTACTCGTTATCCTCTGTCATGCATGTGATTGAACAGGTTGCCGCAGGGGCAAGCACAAATTGGAGGCAAACATGGACGAGATTCGCGTAGGCGACGCTGAGCGCTCGGAAGCACTCGACCGCCTAGGCACGCTGTTCGCCGACGGCTACCTCGACGTGAGCGAGTTCGAAGAACGCACAGGGCAGGCTGCAGTAGCGCGCACACGTGGCGAGTTAGCCACGCTTTTCGACGACCTCCCCGACCAACCCGCAACCCCCGCAAAACCGTCCGCTTCTGAAATCGAACTGGAACAAAAACTCGCAGCGAAAAAGAAGATGGATGCCGCCATGGTCGCAACCGGTGTCCTCGGCGCCCTCACATACTTCATCCTCCAACTCGGCTTCGACCTGGATTACGCCTGGGCGGTCTGGCCAATAACGGGCGTTCTGATGATCACCTGGTTCCCCGTATTCAACATCTCCGAAGAGGAGGATGAAGTCCTCGAAGAGCTGCTACAAAAGGACAAGAAGGAACGCGCGAAGCGCCTCAAGCTCGCGTACGAGCGCCGCAAAGAACTTGGGAAATAGCCGGATATTTCCTGTGCACGGCGGTTAGAGTTGGCGCATGATGTTGCGTCGCGCCCTCGCGCTTGTTGCTGCCAGTTCCGTTGCGTTCGTCTCCGCCTGCGCGGGCGGGGATTCAAGAGAGACCGTGGTGGTCACCTCTGTGAAGTGGGTCAACCCCGATGGCTCGGAGATTGAAGGGGAGGATGGCCCGGATGGTGAGAAGGGGTCGTCGACAAGCAATTGGCGCGAACTGTACGCGAAAGTCCTTGACGCGCCAGGCGAGCAAAATTTCGATGTTCCGCTGGCCACGGATGGCGAATTAGACTTCACGCTGAACGGTAATTACAACTATGCGCTCGTTGAAGCCAACGGTGGCGGAAACCCGGAGCTGCTGCTCAGCCAGTGGGGCGACAACATGCACTCGGACCGTTATGCCAGTGTCTTGGTGTTCACCACGGACGGTGGGTCGCTGGAAGTTGCTGATCAATCACTCGTTTATGGCGCTGCTGGCGCCGGCGGCTTCCGGGCTGGTCTCTTTGCTTCCCAGCTTGGGCGTGGCCTGTACCAGACCACGCATTCTTCGGGCACGGGCGAGGGTCAAAGTACCTGGGTGGATCTGGAGGGGTCCTCGTTGGTTGCATCGCAGGAATCCTCTGGTTTCAGCGCTATGAATTCGTCTCCGCTACACCTGGTCATTGACTGGATGACTCCGGAGGATCGCGCGCCCCTTGACGCCGGCGAACTCACCGTCCACCTGGAGGAAAGCACTGTCGAGCGCGTCGGTGGCGAGGACGTTGTTATCGAGGGCACTGTGGTGAAGAAAACTGGTACCGAGCTGCAACCCGAAGGCATGCCAAACGGCGAGGACCCCTCGAGCGAATACTTCCTGCTTGAGCTGGATTCGCCTCAGGAATTCACGGATTACCAGCACGCCGGATCCGTGTACACAAAGTCCACGGATTCCGTGAGCCTGGGGCGTCGGGAGACCGGCGCCCGTGGCCACCAGTACCTCCAAAACCTGGAGTGGGAGAAGGTCGTTGGACAACGCGTGCGGCTGACGGTTGCGCCTCAGTACATGCACTTCCAGACCGACGCCGGAATGCCGATGGGCGCGCTTCGCGTTGGGCGCTACGAGAAGGTGGAGATTCTTTAAACGTTCGAATCTATGTTCGAACATGGCGGGGTGATGTCTTGAGGGGTTGATAGGTTTATGGCAACTCACGAAAGGAGGGGCCATGACCAGCGAAATCACCCAATGCGTCAACGATATTTCCGCTGCGCTTCGCACATTGAGCACGCTTTTCGACGACCCCTCCACCCTCGTGTTTGACGACATCCGCCGCGACATGGAACGCCTGGAAGAACAATTTAAGAAGAAGGCAACCATCGACGCCGCGTTCGCTTTTATTGCCGAACGCGACGACGCCGGCCGCATCGTCGGCGCCAACTACCCCAACGCGTACCTCCAGCAATACCTCGACCTGTCGAAGGGCGAAGCCTACAACCGCCTCGAGCGCGGTCGTTTGCTGTTTGGCCCACCGCCGGAGCCTGCTGCTCCCCCTGTTGAGGAAGAACAGGATGACGACCTTTTTGGTGCTGCGGACGAGGACCGTCAGGAGCAGCAGGAGCAAGAGCAGCAGCGGGAACAGGACCGTCAGAAGCAGCAGCAAGACGACGCCCGCAAGAACTCCTCCCAAGTCAGCGCCGAAAAGCAAGACATCATCCGGCGCGAACTGGACAAACTTCTCAAGGCCGCCGCCGGCGAGCGCACCCGCATCTACGCCGACGCCATGGCCGAAGCGCTCCTGCGCAGCCCGGAAGACCTCCGCCAGTTCGTCCGCCGCGCCGTGGCCGAAGCGAACCGGAAGCACGCTCCCCACTCGAACCCGAATGCGGGGTATGAAAACCGAGGTTTGTCGTTTGGTCGTCGTAAAGCAGATGGCACCGTGGACATCCTCATCAACGCCACCGCCGGCGCCGCCGCGTTGATCAAGGCGCACGCGGACAAAGGTCTCGCGCCGAACTCCAACCTGCCCGCCGACCAACACAACGAGGTCGATTCCCGCACCCCACAACAGCGGCGCTTCGACCAGTTCTTCGCTATCTTCCAGCAGTACGAACAGGACTGCCAGAAGAAGAACGGCGGGGCGGCTTCGGTAGTGATCTCGATGACGCTCGACGACCTTGCCGACGGCGACGCCTCCATGCTCTACGACACCAACACCGGCATCGAAGTCGACTGCTTCGACCTCATCCGCCTCGGCATGGACGGAACCACCGACTTCCTCCTCCAAGTCGACGGCGTCACCTCAGTGCCGCTGTGGATGGGCCGGACCACACGACTCGCCTCGGTCGAACAGCGCATCGCAATGTTCGCCATCCAAGGCGTGTGCTCCTGGCTCGGCTGCACCACCCCAATGACGGAGTGCGAAGCCCACCACATCCTCGCGTGGATCAAGGGCGGCAACACCGACATCGAGAACCTCACCGGCCTGTGTCGCGAACACCACAGGTGCAACAACGACAATAGAGACGGCTCCTTGAACAAGGGGTACATGGATTACGACCCCCAAACAGGCAAAGCCGGGTACCGAAAACACCCCTTTGACCCGCTGAAATACAACCAATCAGTACCCGCGAAACACTCCGCAGTCAGCAGAATTTACGCAGCCAAAGGAAGATGCGACTGCGCCCGGACCGGGACACTCGACCCTGCCTTTTACCCACCGGGCCCCCCACCTGGTAGCCCACCGATGCCCAAAGGTGCCTAACGGTGCCTACCCTCGAAGGCATGCGTATTTTCACCGTCGGCCATTCCAACCTCGAGTTTGACCAGTTCACTGGCATGCTCGAGGCTTCCGGCGTGCGCGCCATTGTGGACGTGCGCAAACTCCCCGGCTCCAGGAAGTACCCCTGGTTCAACGACGACCACCTCGCCACACACCTACCCGAGCACGGCATCGCCTACTCCCGAAGCGAAGGCCTTACCGGGCGGCGCAACGTCTCCAAGACCATCCCCTTTGAGGTCAACGGAAACTGGCGCAACCGCAGCTTCCACAATTACGCGGACCACGCGCTTGGTAGCGAGTTCGTGCAAGCCCTCGCAGAACTCAGAGACCAGGCCGCGGAAACCCCAACGGCGATCATGTGCTCGGAAGCAGTGTGGTGGCGCTGCCATCGCCGCATCATCGCCGACCACCTCCTCGCCCACGGCGACGACGTGCAGCACATCATGGGCATGACCCAGCACGGCCCCACCCTGACCCCCGCAAAGCTCAACGACGGCGCCACCGTCGGCGACGACAAAAAGGTGCGCTACCCGGCGAAAGAAACCGAGTAGCACACCTCGAGTTTTAACCCTGTGCTCTAGCGAGAGTGGCTAGCGGGTGCGATTAGTTAGAACGGCGGCGCAGCAGCACCAGGAAGCCAGCAACCACGAGGGCCAAAATGCCCAGGCCGATGGCAACGTTACGCCAGGACGCCGATGGCTCAGCCTGCGATTCCGGAGAGGCGGTCGCGGAAGAATCTGCCGCCTCACCACCAACAACGCCACGGATCCACTCGGCTTGCTCCGCGACCGGCGCCACCGCGACGGCGGCGTTGGAGGTCATTTCCTCCTCGGTCGGGTTCTCGGGATCCTCAAACAGACCGGCCGACATGACGCCAGCGACCTTGCCGTCGGCGAAGATGGCGCCGCCGGAGTCGCCCGGCTGGATGCGGGCGCCGTTCTTGAGGGCGACCTCGAGGGCAGTTGGGGCGTCGAAAAGGGCGAGCGGGGAATCACCACGCACCTCGGCCTCGGCGGAGGGCAGCTTTGTGGAGCCGCCCGAGCCGTCGGAGGACCAGCCGTAGATGTTGACTGCGCCGGCGGGGACCTCGTCGGCAACCTCGGCGAACTTGTCTAGCTGCATTTCCTCTTCGGTGTGGAGCAGGGCGATGTCGCCGCGCGGGGCGATCTCGTGGCGGTCGACCTTGTAAACGCGCTGGTCGTCGCCCTGGCCGGTGCGCACCGATCCGCCCGGCTTGGCGGCAGCCTCGACGCAGTGGCGGGCGGTGATTACCCAGTGGGGGTCGATGGCGGTGCCGGTGCAGACGCCGTCGTCGGGGTCGGAGTCGTCGACACGCACGGAGACTACGGGCTTAGCTTCGTCGGTGTCGCCGGCGAAGGTGGTGCTTTCCATCGCCCATGCGGGTTGGGCGACGAGGGCGCCTGCGACGGCGAGGCTAGCTGCGTACTTTTTCACGATTGTTCTCCTTCACTACCGCGGTGATGCGGCGAATTACAGTTTCAAGCGGCCCGCGCGGAAATACCGCGAGCCATACGTAGGCGATCACGATGGCGCCGCCCACGCTCACCCAGACGTTGAGCCATTCGGCGGTGAGCACGTGGATGCAGTACAGGGTCAGCGGCATCCGCCCCAGCGGCGCGAGCCATCCGAGCCACCGTTGCGCCAGGCAGCACAGGGAGCAGATGCTTATCGACGCCCCCACGCTGCCCACAACGTCCATGAGTCCTCCGGTGTGGCCGGTGGCGTCGAGAAGCGGTGGCAACGGTGTGGTCCAGCGCAGCGCCACATCCAGGGCAAACAGCGCCCCGCCGACCACGAGGCCGGGCCACAACGGCATGTGGCGTTTGAACAGGATGCCGGCGATCATGAGCGTGGCCCACATCATGGGCGGGTACGGCCAGGACGACGGCGCGAGCACCGCCGATCCGAAGGCGAGGGCGCACGCGAGCCACAGCAACAGTGGTGTGTCCCAGCGTGGCGCCCAGGCGAGCAGCGCCATGCAGACCCCGATGGTGCCGAGCACCACCACGATCGACCCCGAAGATGGGGCGAGCGCGAAGTGCAGGGCGATCAGAAGGATGCCGCGCACGATGAACTCGGCGGGCTGGGCGCGCATGTACCCCATTGAGACACCGGCGATGAAGGCGAACAGCGCGGCCGGGAAGCCGAACAGCACCTGTGCGGTGATGCCGTCTTGGACGGTGAGGTGCGCGACCATCATGGCGACGAGTGCCACCGCGCGGGCGGCGTCGATTCCTACGTTTCGGGTCTGCATGGCTGCGAAAGTTACGCAGCCAGATGTTGCGGTGACGTTAACGTGGACGCAACACCCCCGCCGATACGATCGGGACCATGACAATTCGGGTACTTGTGGTCGACGACGAAACTTATCTCGCCGACGCCATCGCCACCGCGCTCAACAACGCGAACATGCAGGCCACCGCCGTGTATGACGGTGTAGAGGCGCGTTCGCGTATCGACGACACCCGCCCCGACGTCGTCGTCCTCGACCGCGACCTGCCGGGGTTGCATGGTGATGAGGTGTGCAGGTGGGTCGTCGATACGCATCCCGCGACCCGGGTGATCATGCTGACCGCATCCGGGTCCCTGGACGACAGGCTGGAAGGCTTCGGGCTCGGCGCGGACGACTATCTGCCCAAGCCGTTCGAGGTCCCGGAGCTGATCGCGCGGGTTAATGCGTTGGCGAAGCGCAACGCCCCGGCGCGCGGCGAGGTGTATCGGTGCGGGGATGTGCGCCTAGACACCTTTCGGCGCGAGGTCACCCGTGGTGGCGAGACTGTGCCGCTGAGCCCGAAGGAGTTCGCGGTGCTCGAGGTGCTCATGGAGGCCGACGGCGGGGTGATCTCTGCCGAGGACCTGCTCGCGGAGGCGTGGGACGAAAACGCGGACCCGTTCACCAACTCCCCGCGCGTGACGGTGTCGCACCTGCGCAAGAAGCTAGGCGAGCCGCGCATCGTGCACACCGTGGCCGGCGCCGGCTACTACGTGGCGGAGGAGGAACGATGAGGCTGAGTTTGCGGGCCCGCATCACGGTGATGTTCGTGGCCACGGTGCTTGGGATGGGGTTGGCGCTGATCGGGCTGGTGTATGCCTACCTGAAGCTCACCCCAGTGCCGGTGATGGCGTCGTTCCCAGGCGCGGACGACGGCATCGTCATCGACGGCGCGGTGCCGATCACCAGCGAGATCTTGCGCCGCGTCCTGATTGCCTCGCTGTCGGTGCTTGCCCTGTTGACCCTGCTTGCGGGCGTGATCGGCTGGTTCGTGGCGGGCTTGGTGATCAAGCCGCTTCGCGACATTGCCGACGACGCCGCCACTGTCACCCGCGGCGACCTCTCAGCCCGCATCACCCACCATGGTCCTGATGACGAGGTCGGTGAACTCGCCGACGCGCTCAACGTCATGCTCGACGAGTTGGCAGGCGCGGTGGAGCGCCAGCGCCGGTTCGCCTCTAATGCGTCCCATGAGTTGAAGACCCCGATCGCGACCATCCAGACCATGGCGGACGTGGCACTCACCGGCGACGACGCCGGACTGCGCCCCACGCTGACCCGCGTGCGCGAGGTCAACGCCCGCAGCGCCGACACCGTTGCCGCCTTGCTGCAACTGGCCAACGTGGACGTGCGCGACCGGCAACGCCTCGACCTGGCAGAACTGTGCCGCGAAGTGTGCGCGGACCGCGATGTTCCCGCCGACACCGTGGCCGTGACCGTGGACGCCTCCCCCACCCTGACCCGCCAGGCCGTGGACAACTTGCTGCGCAACGCGCTTACCCACGGCAACAACCCCGCGCTCACCCTGCGCAAGGTGGGCAACTTCGCTGAGGTCACCGTGGAATCCGGCGGCGAGACCTACTCCGCGGCCGAGGTTGCAACCTGGACCGAACCATTCGCGCGCGCCGAGCGCACCGCAGGTGCCGGCCACGGGCTCGGGTTGGCACTCGTCGATGCGATCGCGAACGCCCATGGCGGATCCCTGGTGCTTGTGCCGCGTGACGGTGGTGGGCTCGTCGCAAAGCTATCGCTTCCGGCCTAAAGCTCCCGGATGTAGAGCAGCATGCGGGAGCCTTGCTCGATGTTGGTCAGGCCGTGGCGTTCGTAAAAGCGGCGCGCATCGGTGTCTACCTCGTCGACGTTGATTTGTAATTCGCCGGCGCTGTGCTTGCGGATCTCCTCGAAGACCCGCTGCAGCAGCGCCGTGCCGACCCCGCGATTGCGGTGGGCAGGTGCGACGTAGAGCTCGTCGAGCATCGCCACCGGCCCGTCGTAATACGGGCTCGGGCGCAGGGTGACGTAGGCGAAACCAATATCGCCAGCGAGGAGAACGAAGGCGTCGTCGCGCGCGATGATCTGAGCAAACCGCTCCTCAAGGCCTTCGGGAACCGGGGTATCAAACTCTGTGTTGAAATCGCGCAATAGCTTTGCGACGACCCCCGCGTCCGCTACCTCCGCGACCCTGATCTCGTTGGTTGTAGTCATACGCGCACACCTTAACGGCCCTCTTCTGAAACATTTTGAAGTGACCATTAGAGTATTTCGAGTGCCTTAGCAGGGCAGCATGAACAAGTTCGATATTGAGGAGGCCCCGGTTGCGTCATTTCAGCCCACTATTCACGATGGGACCTGCACGACGCGACCATATCCCCGCCTTCCGCACCGCGCTCGGCGTGGCCATCCCCATGTTTACCCTGCTGGCGCTCGGGCGGCTCGACCTTGCCATCTACGCGAACTTCGGCGCTTTTACCGGCGTGTATGGCCGCCACGCCACCCGCGAGGTTCGTCTGAAGCACCACATGCTTGCCGGCACCGCACTGACCTTGATGGTCACCCTCGGCGCCACCATCGCGTGGTTTGATGTCAGCCCCTGGATCCTGCTGATTGTCACCTCCATCGCTTCATCAGTATGGGCGACGATCGCCTTGGCCACCGATATGAAACCGACCGGCTCCGTGTTCGTCATCTTTGCTGTCGCCGCCGTCGGTTCATTGAGCAACCCGGTGCATCCGTTGCTCGCCTTCGCCATCGCAGGCGGCGCGGCCCTGGTGTGCCTTGTTTTAGGTTTGTTCTCTCACCTCATCGGCGAAGGGCCGGGTGGCGACGCGAAGGAAAGCGAAATCCCCACCCGATCCCCCGACGCAGGCCGGGTGCCGCGCCGCCGCCTTGCGGTCGAGGCCAACCGGTTCTTCTTCGCCCCGCTGCTCGCCGGCACCTTGGGACTGATCTCAGTGACGCTTGTCGACCCCCTCTCCCACTCCTACTGGGCCATGGTCGCTGCCGCCGCTCCCTTGGTGAACTCCCGGTTTAAGGTGCAGTACTTCCGTGCCATCGAGCGTGTCCTTGGCACCCTGACCGGCATCGCTGTGACCGGCTTCCTCCTGTCGCACCATCCGCAGGGCTGGCAGATTGTGGTCTGGATCGTCGTACTGCAGTACCTGACCGAGATGTACGTGACCCGCAACTACACCATCGCTGCCAGCTTCATTACGCCGACCGCGCTTTTGATGGTGCAAGTTGTCGACGCCGCCCCAGTCGTCCCAATGCTGCTCGCCCGCACCGCAGAAACCATGCTCGGCGCCGTGGCCGCTTTGGCGATCATCGCGGTGGGATACGTGCGCAAGTACCCCGCCGTGGTGCTTCCGCGGAAGGTGAGTTAGCGGGGGCCGTCTCCGGTGCTGATGTTCCATGCGAGCTCGAATTTATCCTCGAGCATTCCGAAATGCGCACCCCATGGTGCCAGCGGTGAGGCGTTCGATGAGACGCTCGCCTTCTTTCACCGACTCAACGTCGGCGGTGAATCCAAACACGCCACGGTCGAGAGTGCCTTTCTGATTTTGCAGGTCGTCACCACCACTGATTGTGAACGGTCCGGTCAAAGCGCGGTGCGCAACCGCGTCACGAGGCGGATCGAACGGGAACTGCACACTTTGGTCAAGCTGCTCGCCGTACGTGAGGATCTTCAACTCGCCGCCAAACACGCCGCGATAAAACTCGATCGCCTCTCGGGCATTGCCGGGGAACGAAACGTAAAGCGATGTCTTCATGCGCGCCAGTGTGGGCGGAAGTTGTCGAGCCCTCGATTGACCGTTGCACGCCAGTCACCCGCTGAATACACTGTATTCAGTTTGATGAAAGGGGTACCCATGGCAACGATGACAATCCGGATGGATGACAATGACGCCGAGCTAGTGCGCAAGTACGCGCGCTTCGAGGGCGTAACTATTTCCGACTTCGCCCGCGATGCGATCTTGGAGAAGATTTCGGACGCGCACGATTTACAGGAGCTTCGCGACGCCATCGCTCACGACACCGGCGAGCGCTACAGCCTCGACGAAATTCTGGCCGACCTCGATCAGTAGCAACTTTCAATGAACGCAGCGGCAGGAGAGTACAAGCTCGAATTCACAGCCCGCGCCCGCAAACAGTTGAAGAAGATGGACCGCTTCGACGCGCGGATTATCGCCACCTGGATCAAAGACAACTTGGAAGGTTGCACCAACCCACGAGCATTTGGGAAAGGGCTCATCGCGAATCGGCCCGGCGAGTGGCGCTACCGCGTCGGCACATACCGAATCCTCGCTCTCATCAACGACGGCACAATCACAATCGAAGTGCTTTCAATCGGTCATCGCCGCGAGATCTATCGCGATTTTTAGCTCGGACGTAGGGTGGGCGGCATGAACGACCTGACCATCGCGCCCGGCCCGGGGATCCCCGGCGGCGTGGTCATCGCCGCCGCCGACCTGACGGAGCGGTTTGCCAAATCGTCGGGCCCGGGCGGCCAGGGCGTCAACACCACCGATAGCAAGGTGCAGCTCTCCCTCGATATCGCCACGTGCGCATCGCTTACCGACACCCAACGCCGCCGCATCTTGCGCAACCTCGAGCACCGCCTGGACGGCACCGTCCTCACCGTGGCAGCGTCGTCCCAGCGGTCACAGGTCCGCAACCGTGCCGAGGCGCGCGAGCGGTTGGCCGCCCTGCTGCGCGAGGCGCTCGCCCCGCCGCCTCCCCCGCGGCGCAAGACGAAGCCGACCAGGGGCTCGGTGCGGCGCCGTCGAGAAGCGAAGATGCGTCGCTCGGAGCTGAAGTCCATGAGGAAGCGGCCCCAGATTCCTTAGAGCTGTCACCATCGACCACAAGCGCCCTGGGCCAGTAGGCTTCAGCGCATGGAACGGACTTACACATGGCAGCATGTAGACAACCCCTTAATCCAGAACGAAGCAAGGGTGCAGTTCCACCAAACTGGCTTGACGGCTAGCGGTACCCAGGTCGGGGAAGGTTACAAAGCCGCCTGGGATCTGAGGGCTGTAGAAAACTGGGTAACTCAAAACGTGGTGGCCAACGTCGTGGGCGAAGGTTGGGAGCGTCACCTTAAGCTCACACGGTCCGAAGAAGGCGAGTGGAAATCGACTACTAAAGAATCAGGCACCCAGCCGGACCACCTCCCGTCACCGGGTCTTGTGCAACCAGCTGATCTTGAAACTGCACTGGACTGTGATCTCGGACTATGCCCATTGACAAACACGATGCCCATCCGGCGCCTCGGGTTGCTCGAAGAGAATGTCCCCAAGACTCCGCTCATCATGGCCTGGATCGATATGCCCTCTCTCCAGGTAATCGCCTCGGATCAGTACTACAGTTCAATCGACTCACACAAAGTTCGCTACGCAAGCGGAACACGAGGAGTCGATGTAGAGCTCGAAGTCGACGAAGATGGGGTTGTCGTCCACTACCCCGATATGGCGCGACGCGTGTCGGGTCTCTGACTTCCTACGCCGAGGCGGCCTGAACCGGCTGAATCCGCTCGATCTCGGCGAGGATTTTGTCTTCTGCCACATCCAGGTCGTACTGGGCCTGTAACCCGAGCCAGAACTGGGGGCTCATCCCGAAAAACTTCGCCAAACGAAGGGCAGTGTCAGCAGTAATAGCGCGCTTGCCGTGAACAATTTCGTTGATGCGGCGGGGTGGAACGCCGATGGAGACGGCCAGCTTGTGCTGGGTGATCTCCATTTCCTTGAGAAAATCCTCCATGAGGATCTCACCCGGGTGAACCGGAGGGAGCTTGTCAGTGGTAGTCAACGATCTCAACCTCCTCTGGCCCCGCGGCGGACCACCGAAAACAGATCCGCCACTGGTCGTTGATTCGAATGCTGAACTGACCCCGCCGGTCGCCTTTCAAGGCCTCGAGCCGATTTCCCGGGGGAATCCGTAACTCATCGAGAGTCTGCGCGTACCCAAGCTGGCGAAGCTTGCGCAGCGCTACTGAGTGAATGCGGGAATCGATCGAGCGAACCCGCTCTCGATTCCACAGACGCTCAGTGTCCTTGTCAGCGAATGACTGGATCATGTCTCACCCTATCCCCCATAACGCGAAGCGTCAATAACGCACAACGTTAAGTTTGTGCTCACCCGAATGCAATGCACAGCCACTTTACACAACCACACAGTCGCAAGCCCCGCATTACGGTGGCTACCGTGAAGACAATAAACGGGAAGCCGATCAGTGAAGATCAGGTTGATGCTTGGGTCGCCGAAGCCAAAAAAGGCTATGACATCGAGTTCTTACGCTCTCGCGGGAGTGACCCTCGCGATTCAAAACGCTCCACTACGCCGGAAGGCTGAGTCCCCGCGCGGACACCAGGCTGCGCTTTCTTAGCCCCGCTCCCATAATGATGCCGATGAGCGACCCCAACTTCACGATCCGCCAGATCACTTTCGACTGCCTCGAACCGTCCCGGCTCGCCGAGTTCTGGGCGGCCGCAACCGGCTGCGAAATCGCCGCGGATTACGGCGATTTCGTGATGGTTGATTCCACCCCGACGCTAGGGTTTCAGCGCGTTGACGATCCCACGCCTGGCAAGAACCACATGCACATCGACGCTAGCGGAGCGGAGCGCGAATCCTTAGTAGAGCGACTCAAAGGCCTGGGCGCAACCGAACTCGGCACCCACAAAGCACCGGGATTGATATGCCGTCCCTCCAGGTGATCGCGTCAGACTAGTACTACAGCTCCCTCGATTCCGAACTAGTTCGATACGCAAGCGGAACACGTGGAGTCGAAGTCGAGTTAAAGGTCGACGGTGACGGAGTGGTCGCACACTACCCCGATCTCGCACGGCGGGTCTGATGAGGAATCAACCCTCAGTAGGTTGGGCGGCTTGAATGATCTGACCATCGCGCCCGGCCCAGGGATCCCCGGCGGTCTGGTTATCGTCGCCGCCGACCTGACGGAGCGGTTCGCGAAGTCGACGGGGCCAGGCGGACAGGGCGTCAACACCACGGACAGCAAGGTGCAGCTTTCCATCGACATCGCTGCTTGCTCATCGCTTTCCGACCCCCAGCGTCGCCGCGCCCTTCGCAACCTCGAGCCTCGCCTAAACGGCACCGTCCTTACCGTTACCGCATCGACCCAGCGGTCTCAGGTGCGCAACCGCGCCGAGGTACGCCACCGCATGGCTGTCCTGTTACGCGACGCGCTCGGCCCGCCTCCTCCCCCGCGGCGCAGGACCAAGCCGACACGGAGCTCAGTGCGACGCCGTCTCGAATCGAAAAAGCAGCGCTCGGAACTCAAGTCCACACGGCGGCAACCCGAAATCCCCTAGTTCGAACCATTACTGAGTCCTTTTACGTCCCACCTAGAACGTGCCTTACCAAGTACGAGGCTGTCCAGAGAAACATGCAGGTGAGTAACCCACGTCCCGCCAGGCACCTGTGATCTGGATGACCGCTACGTGAAAGAAAGGATTGGAGCGTCCCAATCTACGACTTGTAGAACTCCAGAATGTTGCCGTCTGGGTCAGAGATATACCCAGAGTACGTGTGCCAGGGCATCTTCTGGGGCGATGATCCATTCTGTCGGTAAGCGGTCGGCAGTTTGCTCCAGTATTCATCTACATCGTCAACCGAAAATTGAATAACTGCGCCACCAGATTGAGTGGGACTAGTTTTCGTCGCTTCAGCGAACGTTACCAAGTGAAATACTCCGATCACGCTTTCGTGAAAAGAGACTTCGAAATATCCGTCTTCTGGGGAACTCACTTCGGCATCCGGAAGGGCGCGATAAAAGTCCCATGACTCTTGAAGATCAGTTGTCAAGATAGTGAGGTGATCAAAACGCATCATCGCAGATCCCTTTCTTTTCCGTGAACTCACCGTTTCTCCCACTGTAGACCAAACTCAACGCTGGTTTACGGGATTCACTTCTTGCGGCCAGAGGCTACCCGTTGATTTTGAACTTGATCGAATATCAGTGTTTGTCCACCCTGAGACCACAGCGTCAGCTGCAATTCCGTATTACGGTATCTGGCATGAAGACGATAAACGGGAAGCCGATCAGCGAAGATCAGATTGACGACTGGGTAGCCGAAGCGGAAAAGGGGTACGACGTGGAGATGCTTCGGAAGCGCGGGCGAAAACCACGGGATGAGGAAGCTGCGCAAGTTGTTTCCATCCGCCTCTCCCCTACAGAAATCTCGAGCCTCGATGCGTATGCCGCCTCTCACGGTTGGTCACGTTCGCGTGCTATCCGCGAGGCTCTAAGAAATGCTATTTGAGATCGAGGTCCGCCGAAGTGCTGAAAAGCACGGTATCGCACCAGAAGACTCAATTGTTGCAGCCACCTCAGGCTGCGTTTATAAAGCGCCACTCGACGAGGATCACCCGCAGCGCGAACTTCGGCTCGGATTTGATTCCTCGATGCGGTTGCTGGAGATTGTCGTTCTTCTCTGGGATGACGGCACTGAAGCCATCATCCACTCAATGAAAGCGCGTAAGCAGTATCGAAGTCTGCTTGATTAGCCGCCCGGACACTACACGTTGAACTTAAATTCCACGGTATGTCGTTGCAAAGTTACCCCCTCTCGTTAACACCATCAAAAGGAGTGTTATCCAATGAAAGCGTTCGGCTTCTTAAGCTTCGGGCATTACGCCTTCGGCAGCTAGTGCGGGCCATCTGCGGAAAAGATCGCCAAGACTCGTCTGGAGATCACCCAGGCTGCGGACGAAATCGGCGTGAACAACGCGTCCTTCCGAGTCCACCACTTCGCACTGCAGGCCTCCGCCCCGATGCCGCTGCTGTGTGCTATCGCGGCCACCACCAAAATCATCGAGGTGGGCACCGGCGGCATCGACATGCGCTAGCGCATATCGGGGTTGTAGCGTTTGAGTCATTGACTCCCGCCGTCTACAAGTATCTACACACTTGATCGGTGCTGCACGTTTCAGGATCCGGGTGCGCGGCGTCCTGGCTAAGGTCCGCGATAGTGTCGCGCAGCACGGAGAGCTGCGCGATCTGCTGCTCGATCTCAGCGAGGCGCACGTCAAGCAGGTCGCGCACGTGCTCGCAGGGCGCATGGCCGCCGTCGCGGATGTCGAGGATCTGGCGGATCTGGGCGAGAGTGAGACCCGCGGCCTGGCCGCGGTGGATGAAGTCGATCCGAGCGACCGTCTCGGGCGCGTAGTCGCGGTATCCGGACGGCGTGCGCTCGGTCGGGGGCAGAAGGCCCTGTTCCTCGTAGAAGCGAAGGGTCTTCGCGGTAGTGCCCGCCCTCTCGGCGAGTTCTCCGATCCACATTGCTGTCTCCCTCCGTGGCCGCGCTTGACCTTCCCCTGCACTGGAAGGTCCAGTATGGCTGAGACAGAGCAGAAAGCCAAGAGTTGACAGGAGTAGCGATGCCTACGAAGTACGATCTCGCCATCATCGGATCGGGAGGCGGCGCGTTCGCCGCTGCGATCCGCGCCAGCACGCTCGGGAAGTCGGTGGTGATGATCGAGCGCGGGACGCTCGGCGGCACCTGCGTGAACACGGGCTGCGTCCCGTCGAAGGCGCTCATTGCCGCAGCCGGCGCGCGGCACGTCGCGGTCGACGCCGCAACCCGGTTCCCCGGGATCACGACGACGGCGGATCCCGTAGACATGCCCGCGCTGATCGCTGGGAAGCAAGCGTTGGTGGAGTCGCTGCGCGGCGAGAAGTACGCCGACGTCGCCGACTCCTACGGCTGGCAGGTCCGACGCGGCGACGCCTCGTTCGTGGGCACCCCTGATGCGCCGGTTCTCGATGTTGCCGGATCCGACGGAAGCGTCGAGACCATCGAGGCCCACCACTACCTGGTCGCGACTGGTTCTCGCCCGTGGGCACCGCCGATCGACGGCCTGAAGGAGACCGGATACCTGACCTCGACCACGGCGATGGAGCTGACGGAGGTCCCCGAGTCGCTGCTGGTGCTCGGCGGCGGCTACGTCGCCCTGGAGCAGGCGCAGCTGTTCGCCCGCCTCGGCTCGCAGGTCACGCTGCTCGTGCGGTCCCGGCTCGCCTCGAAGGAGGAGCCGGAGGTGTCGAAGGCGCTCCAGGAGGTGTTCGCCGACGAGGGTATCCGCGTCGTCAGCCGCGCAGTGCCCACCCGGGTCTCCCGCGGCACGGGAGGCGAGGCCGTCGTGACCGCCGCCTTGTCCGGCGGCTCGCAGGAGTTCCGCGCCGACCAGGTCCTGGTCGCCCTCGGACGCCGTCCCGTCACCGATGGCCTGAACCTCGATGCGGTCGGGGTGAATACCGGAGACTCCGGCGAGGTGGTCGTCTCCGACCGGCTGCAGTCCTCGAACCCGCGGGTCTGGGCCGCGGGCGACGTGACCGGGCACCCCGAGTTCGTCTACGTCGCCGCCCACCACGGCACCCTCGTCGCCGAGAACGCGTTCGCCGACGCCGACCGGTCCGTCGACTACGCCCGCCTGCCGCGGGTGACGTTCACCGGGCCCGCGATCGGCGCGGTCGGGATGACCGAGAAGGACGTCCTCGCCGCGGGGATCCACTGCGACTGCCGCGTCCTGCCCCTGCACCACGTGCCCCGCGCCTTGGTCAACCGCGACACCCGCGGGTTCATCAAGATCGTCGTGAACGCCGAGACGAAAGAGATCCTCGGCCTGACCGCCGTCGCCAAGGACGCCGGGGAGCTCGCCGCCGCAGGCGTCCACGTGCTCGGCAGGACCGTCGCCGAGGTCGCCAACGCCTGGGCCCCCTACCTGACCATGGCCGAGGGCATCCGGATCGCCGCGAAGGCCTTCACCACCGACCCGTCGCTGCTGTCGTGCTGCGCATGAACGGCAACGCAGGCAATCGGGGAGATCTCATCCTGAAGCAGACGATGAGCGCCGATCAGGACCGCGACGAATGGCGCGCCGGTCCCGTCGTCGCTGCAGTGACCGGGCTGCTCTTGCTGGCATGCTGCGCGCTTCCGTCGCTGCTCTGCTGCGGCCTGCCGTTCATCGCGGCGGGCGGAGCACTCGCAGGCGTCGGTGGGCTCCTCGGTAATCCCTGGATCATCGGTGCCGGGACCGCCGTCGTGATGGCCGTCATGGCGGGGATGCTCGTCAGGCTACGGCGGCGGCACCGGCGCCGCAGGTCCGGCTGCTGCGAAAATCTTTCGACCGCTGATCGGAACCGGTAGTTCGAGCGGATCCAGCGATCACTGCCACCTGCGGAGGCCGCTGAAATCGAAGCCCGACGGGAGAAGGAGGAGCAAAAAGCGTTCGAATCAACCGGTGACGAGGATAATACTGAGGCTGGATCCCGGCCGTCGCGACGCGGTCTCCGCTTCCGCCGAGACGAGAAAGGGTTGTGGGCACCTAGGCTGGGCGGCATGAACGACATGACCATAGCACCCGGCCCGGGGATCCCCGACGGTGCGGTCATCGCCGCCGATCTCGCGGAGCGTTTCGCGAAATCGTCGACTCCAGGCGGCCAGGGCGTCAACACGACGGACGGCAAAGTCCAGCTTTCCATCGATGTCGCCGAATGCGCATCGCTTACCGACGCCCAGCGTCACCGTATCTCGCGCAACCTCGAGCACCGCCTAGACGGCTCCGTCTTTACCGTGACTGCGTCGACTCAGCGGTCTGTGTTTCGCTCCTGGTCCTCTCGCTTGCACCTGCGACACAGCCTCGTGTCCCCGGGCCGTAGCGTTCGGGGGAGCACAATAGCCCCAGTCCTCATCACGTCCCGGGATCAAAGAGTTCATCGCAGAGGTTAAGCACTACACGTTAAA
>NZ_KV825974.1:0-400 GCF_001835805.1 Corynebacterium sp. HMSC034B08
CGAATCAAAGCCGAGCAGCTTCGCGCGCTCGAGGCGCAGCTTCACCGACTCGGCGACGATGTCGGCGTTGGTGTCGCGACCGCGGGCGCGGGAGGCGTCGAAAAGCTTGTGGCGCGCGCCCGAGTTTTCGAGTTCGGCCTGCAGGGACTGGGTGGTCGGCAGTTCGATCGGCACGACGAAACGCTCGCCGTCCTGGTAGGCCTCGATCTGTGCCTCGGACAGGCCGTCGAGTTCTTCGCGGGTCAGTTCCACGGCGAGTTTCTTCGTATCCGCCAGCAGGTTGCGGCCGAAGAGTTCGGACAGTTCGGACAGGCGCTGGTTGATCTCCTGCAGGCGCGTCTTGCCGGCCGCATCCAGGTCGGCGCCGCGACGTGCGAACCGGCGCTTGAGCTCGTCGTGA
>NZ_KV825975.1:0-270 GCF_001835805.1 Corynebacterium sp. HMSC034B08
GCTGGAAGTTCAGGAGGAAGCCTAGACAGCCGCGAAGCCGCGTTTAGGCGGAGATCCTATCGAATTGCAGCTTCCATACGGTATCGATGTCCATGGTGTGGCTTGCGAGCCGGAAATCGTCGTCTGCGGCCTCGATAGCGCGGATGGCGCTTTCCAACGGGTAGTTCGGGTTCGCGGTGACGGTGAACGTGACGGTCGGGCGTTGGCCGACCATAGCGACGCGGCTGTCGGCGCGTTGGACTTCGTCGAGACGCTGGATGGTGTTGCAGG
>NZ_KV825976.1:0-18498 GCF_001835805.1 Corynebacterium sp. HMSC034B08
GGTCAATTCCTGCACCTTCTCGCCGAACTCGCCGAACTCGCCGGTCTCGCCGTCAAGGCTCTCGCGGATCTCTGCCCAGGAGCCGGTGAAGGTGGCCTCGATGTCCTCGTACAGTGCCTCGAGCTGCGATTCACCCTGCTCCAGCGCAATCTCGTCGAGGTAGCCGGGCCCATGCTCCACGATCCCGTCAAGCACTCCCTCGAGCGAGGCAACCTTGTGCGTCGCCAGGCCGGTAGCCAGCATGTCGTCCGGGCTCAAGCGGTAGCCCGTCAGCGCCAAAAACGCGCCGAGCGCCTGCGACGGGTGCTTCGGCAGGTTCTGCAGCAACCACGACATGCCCACGTCCGTGACGTAGCCAATGTTCATCTCCGGCATGGACGCAAACGCATCCTCGGTGACCACCATGTGCGAACCGTGCGCCGACACCCCCATGCCGCCACCCATGATCACGCCGCTGCACAGCGCGATGTACGGCTTGGGGTAGTTCGCAATGTCTAAGTTCATGGCGTACTCGTCGGCAAAAAACGCATCGACCTCTTCCAGACGTCCCTCGAGGACACCTTCACGTGCGGCACGGACGTCGCCACCAGAGCAAAAGTGCTTGGCCGAGGACTGGATGACAACTTGGGCGACGGTGTCGTCGTCACGCCAGCGCTTCAGCGTTTCGTCGATGGCGCGCGCCATCTCCGGGTTCAGAGAATTCAGGGCCTTGGGGCGGTCGAGGGTGATCACCCCGGTCGTGCCGCGTACTTCGGTCTTCACAAACTCAGTCATGCCGCCCAGTGTTCCACATCACACCGGTATGGTGTGGGCAATGCAGACGTCACGACTGATCGCACTCGACATGGACGGCACCCTCCTCACCCCGCAAGGCCAGGTGCCCAAGCGCTTTTGGCAGCTTGACGACGACGCCACCGCCCAGTCCGTCACCCTCACCCCCGCCTCCGGCCGCCAACTGGCAACACTGCAACGCATGTTCCCCGCATGCGAGACGTTCATCGCCGAAAACGGCGCGGTGGTGTGGCACGGCGGCGAGGTCGTCTCCACCACCGACCTGCCCCTGGATGCTGCCCGCAACCTCATCGCAGCGCTTCCCGACGCACCATTTCCCGCCCACACCGTCATCTGTGCACCAGAAGTGGCCACCACCCTCCCGCTGCCACCGGCCATCGACGCCGAGGTAGACAAGTACTACGCCTCCCGCACAACACTGGCGGCGCTCGGCGACCACCCCACCCCCGTGATCAAAATCGCCCTCTACGTCGAAACCGACGCCGAACGCGACGCCCTGCCCTGGGTCCGCAAACACGCCCCCGAGCTGCGCGCTGTAGTCAGCGGCAAACACTGGCTAGACATCATGCACCCAGACGCCGACAAAGGACAGGCACTCGAAGCGCTCGCCGACACGCTGGACATCCCCCTTGCACAGACCGCAGCATTCGGCGACTTCCTCAACGACTACGGCATGCTTCGCGCCGCCGGCTACGCCGTCGCCATGGAAAACGCACACCCCGACCTCAAAGCGATCGCGGACGAGGTGATTGGGTCAAATGGGGACGAGGCGGTCGTCGATAAGCTTGCGCAATGGCTGCAATGATCGACTTCACCCAACCCGCCGACGTCGTCGCACCGCAGTTGCTAGGGTGCCTCATCACCCACAACGGGGTGACTGTGCGCCTGACCGAAGTCGAGGCATACCTCGGCGACGACGACCCCGCCGCCCACACCCACAACGGCAAAACCGCCCGCAACGCCGCCATGTTCGGCCCACCCGGCAGGCTGTACGTCTACCTCTCCTACGGCATCCACCACAACAGCAACATCGTCTGCGCGCCCGAAGGCATCGGCCAAGGCTGCCTCATGCGCGGCGGCGAAATCATCACCGGCGAAGCACTCGCCCGCCAGCGACGCCAACGCCCCGACCGTGCCATAATCCCGTTTGAAAACCTCGCACGCGGACCAGGCAACCTCGGCCAAGCTCTCGGACTGGGGTTAGGCGACAACGGCACCCCGGTGGAGATCACCCCGCGCACGCAGGAGCCGGAGTGGGTCGCAGGACCCCGCATCGGGATCTCCAAAAACAAAGACGCCCCGTGGCGGTTCTGGATCCCCGGCGACAAGACCGTATCCACACCACGCGGGCGCCCGAAGCGGATCAACCTTTTGGGTGATTGATTGAAGGTTAGGCTTACCTATATCCTCAATCTGTAACTAAGGGTAACCTACCCTTCATTCCTAGATTGGAGAAGCAGATGACCATGGCCGCCCCCACTGACCAGCGACTGTCGGCCGCACTCAAAGACCAGACCGCCACTGCGCACTCCAGCGCCGAGAATTCCCCCTTCATGTCGAGGCTTGGAAAAGGCGAGCTGGACCGGGCGGCCGTAGCAGAGCTGACAGTGCAGTACTTCCACATCTATTCGGCACTCGAAGATGCGGTGCGCCGCGCCGCTTCCCACCCCGCGGTGGCGCAGATCGCCGACGAGCGCCTCGAGCGCGTGCCCGCCCTCGAAGCCGATCTCACCGCCATGCTCGGCGCCGGCTGGAAGGAAACCACCGCCCCACTCGATGCCACGAGGCGCTACGTTGCCGAACTCGAGGCGCTCACCCCGGACTCCGGCCCGGAAGTCATCGCCCACCACTACGTGCGCTACCTCGGCGACATTGCCGGCGGACAGGTGCTCGCACGCGTGTTCCAGAATGCGTACGCGCTGCCCGACGAGGCATTGCACTTCTACAACTTCTCCGCGGTAGGCAAGATCCCACACTACCGCGCGCACTACAAGGAGACGCTCGACGCGATGCAGCTTAACGACGAAGAGCGCGCACGAATCATCTCCACCGCCCAGCACGTTTTCGCCCTGAACCAGGCAGTGTTCCAGGACCTTTCGACCCACGCCGGCTAGGCCGAGGCTCCTTAACGCCTGTCAACGTAAGCGATCGCACCCCAGATCGCCCCAGCCGCCACGAACGCAGTGAGCACTCCGCCGGTGAGCGTGAACTGCGCAGGCACCAGAAACAGCACTAGCACTGCCAAGCAAACAATCAACCCCCAAGCCACCGCGAGGACGATCCCCGCGCGTTTGCCCAGTCGAGCACCGGCATCGCGGCCCTTATGCGAGGGCAGTGACGAAAGCCCGAGAACCGCAGCCACCAACGCCACGCTCGCAGGGAACGCCACCCAGATGCTTCCGGTACCCGCCCCAAACGCGATCACACCTGTGATCAAGGCGATCAGGGCGCGCTCCCAGGTGACGAAGTGCACAGCGCCGCCTTCATATGTGCGCGGCAATCGCACACCGACAGGTCGAATGAGTTTGGTAGCAGGTCCCGTCTGTTGCGCCATCACGACAACCCCTTTCAACATTATGCAAACCTAACCTTACTTAGGTAAGGTTAGCCTACCTACTTTTTGCTATTTCGCACCTCGAGGCAACCATGAATGTTCGCACCCACCTCGGCGCAGTCGCTTGCGCGAGTCTGATCGGCTTTACCGCCACCATGTTCGGCGCCGCGCCTGCGCTTCTTCCTCTCGCGGCGGCCGAAGAGTCTGCCAGCACACACCGCAGTGTCTCAGCGGGAACCATGCAATGGGGGGTGTTCCTATATAGGTTGTCAACTCCGTGGGTGAGGTTGTTGGGGGTATGAAGGGCTTCTGCTTCGCCGTGTGAATGTTGTTTTCGGGCATCTCGAGGAGCCGATTGGGCTTGCTGCTCAATCGGCTTGGATGGGAGCTGTTGGTTCTAAGCTGCTGTGACCTCTTGGACTGTGGAGATGTCTCGGTAGAGCTCGCCGCTACGCATCATGGCGAAGAGAACGTTTAGGCGTCGGCGTGCGAGTGCGACAACTGCGGCGTTGTGTCTTTTGCCTTCTTTGCGTTTTCGTTCATAGAATTGTCGGGAACGCTCGTGGAATCTGATCGATGCAAAAGACGATTGCCATAGGGCGTTCTTTAATTTTTTGTTGCCAGCCCGGTTGGGCGAATTCGACATGATGGACGTTCCCGACTGATTCGTCCGCGGTGATAGGCCTGCATAGGACGCTAGGTGCGCTGCATCGGGGAAGTCGGACATATCGCCAACGGTCATGAGGATCTGCGCGGCGCTACGCGGACCGATGCCGGGCATGGATAAAAGAATCTCGGTGTGAGGAATGTCCTGGATGAGCTTGAGTACCTGCGCCTCGATTTCTTTACGATGCTCGAGTTTGGCCAATGCATCTTTGGCGGACATTGCTACGCCAAGTTCGGCGTATTCTGCCCCGGCAATGGACACGGTCTGCCCGTGGATGGCAGCAAGCATGGCATCGATGACAGGCTCAGGATTGCGCGCCCTGTGACTGCGCGCAAAGGCTGCCAGACGTGCTCTACCGACGCGTCGAATCTTGGTGGGGCCACCGTATTTGGCAAGTAGGTGGAGGATCCACTTGCGATGAATCACCTGTCCGCGCAGAACATGTTCGAATGCAGGATAGGTTCCCACGAGCGCGGATCGCATCTGGTTAATCAGGCGTGTGTAGGCCCGGGCGAGATCTTCGTCAATACCGTTGAGCACTTTCAGCTGGATAAAGACTTCCTCAACGCGGTCGACGCTGCGCAAGGCATCCGGAAGTTTAAGACCGGCATGGGCAATGACGTAGGCGTCGCGCACATCGGTCTTGGAGTTGCCGACGTGGATGCGAGAGAGCTGCCGCATCGCAAGCCCCGGTAGATAGCGAACGTCGGCCCCCATGTCTTGGGCGACTGCGACGGTTAACCGGCCGATGTTGTTGGGTTGATCGACAATGACAAGAACCGAAGCGTCATCGGCGAGAAATTTGCCGAAGAGCTTGCGTAGCGAGCCTTCATGCTGGTTGATGCGTTCGGACAGGACTTGACTGCCCTGCGGATCGAGGACGCAGGCGTGGTGGAAGTATTTGCCGACGTCCACGCCAATGACGAAGTCATAGGCCATGGGTGTGTGCCTCCTAGCGATGAATGAGAAGTTGGATTATTTATGCTTCATCGCTGGGGTTGGTCGGACATACTTGCACTGGCATCCACATTACTGTGAGACCTCATACCACCTGGGCTGGGTCAAGTTCCTATTAGCAGTTTGAGTATGTCACTGTCTTCGGCGACATCACCCCCCGGATCATTTTCAGACAGGGACAGGAATAAGCCATACCGAAGCCAGCGACTAGTTCCACTGTTCTTGCGAACGGAGGGAACGGAAGTAAACATAACCCGCCCAATCGGGTGGACGGCCTATGAATCTTCGGTGCCCTGGGGTGGAACTGCTAACAACGTAATGTGCGCGAATCGTTCAGAAAATACATCGAAGGTCCCATAGCCCACGGCAGCATTTCGGTCGGTGGCGGCGCACAGCGCTCAGGCGACGGTTTCACGTTCGACGCCAAATCCTCGGCACTGACTTCAGCCTCGGCCGGCGAAATCAGCTTCCAGGGTGAGGTCCATTTCACCGGGCACAACGGCGCGCTTGATATGACGCTGCGCAACCCCACAGTGGTGGTCAATGGCGCTCAAGCCGAACTGCGGGTGGATTACGCTTCACGGAAGTACGAGGGCATGAACTCGACCGGCCCGGTGCGCGAAGGCACCCAAGAGCTGCTCGCCACCATCGCGCTCAACGCCGCCCCGGATTTCTCCGCACAAACAACGACCATCGCAGGCCCCACCTCCCTCACCACAACCGGTGCGGAGATCTTCGGTGGCTTCTACGAGGTGGGCGCTCCACTCGACCCGGTCACAATTGAGCTATCGCTTAACGACGCCTCCGGCCCCGCCCCACAGCCCAAAGAGGGCGGCGGCACCTCCGGCGCAAAGAGATCGGGCGCCACCTCCGGCCCGGCCCGCCTCCTCGGCGAGATCAACGACACCCTGGAAGAACTCAACGCGATGTTCGCCAACACTGAGACACTGCTGCGCAGCGGTGAGTCACTGCATCGCCGGGTACTTCCGACGCAGGAAGGCACGAGCCCTGCACCAGCGGCCAACAGCGGCGCCCCCACGTCCAATGCCCCCCGAACGGGAGGAACCTCCAACGCAACGAACAGTCCAGCGAACGTCAACCCTGGCTCCGTCCCCGCGACACCAGCCGGCGCGCCGAAGGTGAGTGGCGGCACGAACACCGGTAATGCAGCAAAACCCACTGGTGCGGCACCTGCGGGTGGCGCCAGCGACAGCGGGATCTGTGACTCGAGCGCGTCTCGCGGGATTGTCAGTTCCGAGGCCCAGTGGGGCATTCGCCAATCTTTCCGCACGTACATCCGCGGCAACATCGCGAAAGGACGCTGGGAACTCAAAGGCGTCGGCGACGACGGCAACGCGTTCACGTTCTCCGGCAATTCCGGCGCGGTGGACACTGCCGCACGCTCCGGTTCCATCCTCTACCCCGGCACCATCCACTTCACCGGCCACGAAGGGGTGTTAGACACCCGCTTTTCCAATATGGAGATCCAGTTCAGTGGCGATTCGGGCCAAATCGTCATCAATGTTTCGTCGAATAGCACTGATGGCAAGGCGAATGATTTCGGCCGCATCGCGATCGCCAACTTATCCTTCAGCGAGCTGAGCGTTTCCGATTCCGCGGTGTCCGGCTCCGCGCAGGCGACGCTCACCCAAGTCGGCGCGGAGGCGTTCGGCCAGTTCTACCCCGCTGGGGCCCCACTCGACCCAGTGAGTTTCAGCGCTCGCCTCGGCAACACGGCGAACTGCCGCGAGGGGCAGGGTGGGGCCTCCTCGGAGTCGTCGACAGGCAAAGGCGGAACCGCAGGTGACGCTGCGGCGCTGAAGCGCGGCGGCACGGCAGGAGCCCAAGCGAAGCTGAACTCAGGGACGACCCCCGAAAACGCAAAAGGCAGCGTGTTCGACGAGGTAGAAGGTACAGATGCCGTGGAATCCGCCAAACAGCCCGAAGGCGGAAAGTTCCAGATCAAAAACTCCGCGGCAGGCGACGGCGCCGGCAGCGGAGGCTGGGACGACTCAACGGTGGCCAAACTCCTGCTTCTGGTGGCCTCGCTGCTCGGCGCCGGTGGCGCGCTGACCAGGTTTATTGCGACCGGATAAAACCGGATAGAAAAGGAAACTCTCAATGAAGCTTTGGAAAACACCCCTCGTCTGCGCGGTCGCGGCGGCCGTGGGTCTGTCGCTTGGAGGTTGCGCCAGCTGGGACAACCCCGTGCAAACCGAACAAAAGGCGCTTTCGCAGTCGCTCGCAACCGGAGCCGACCCGCACCAGGCTGAGGGCGTCGCGATGGTATCGGAGATTTCCGAGGTAGAACCCGTCGAAGCGGAGCGCGAAACTGCGCTGCCCGTCGAACTCACTGACGCCGACGGCCACGACGTCACGGTTACCGACACCTCCCGCATCCTCGCGCTCGACCTCTACGGCACCTACACAAAGACGCTCCGCGGTATCGGGTTGGCGGACAACATTGTCGGTCGCACGGTCAGCTCCGCGGAACCCTCGCTTTCTGACCTTCCCGTGGTCACCGAAAACGGTCACTCACTAAACGTGGAGGCAATACTGAACTTGCGCCCGACGTTGGTCATCGTGGATCACTCCGTCGGTCCGAGCGAGGCCATCGACCAAATCCGCGCGGCGGGCGTGACCACCGTCGTCATGGAGCCGAAACGGACCATGGCATCAATGGGAGAGGACATCATGAACGTGGCCTCCGTCGTCGGGGAGCCAGAAGCGGGCAAACTCCTCGCGGAACGAAGTGAAAAAGAGGTGCAGCAAGCTCTCGAAGCGATCAAACAGGTCGTCCCGAAACAGCCGCTGCGCATGTCATTCCTGTACGCGCGCGGGACCGGCGGCGTGTTCTACCTGCTCGGCGGCGAAGACGGCACCAAGGACCTCATCGAGGCGCTCGGCGGCGTCGACGTGAACACTGAAAACGGCATCGGCAACGCTTCCCCCGCCAGCCCCGAAGCGCTCGCCCAGGTCAATCCGGAGGTGTTCGTCATGATGAACGGCGGGCTGCAATCCACCGGCGATATCGAGGGCCTGCTTCAACGACCCGGTGTCGCACAGACGACCGCCGGCCAGCACAAGCGCGTGCTTTCACTTCCCGACGGCGACTCGCTTGCGTTCGGCCCCCAAACCGGGGAACTTCTGCTGCGCGCAGCCCACGCCCTGTACGGGGAGGGGCAGTGACATCTTCCGCCGAGGTGTTTCACGCCCGCCGCCGCAGCCGTGTGGCGCTGTTCACGACCGTCAGTGTGCTGCTGGTGGCGACAGCCATCGGCTCGATCATGGTTGGACAGTTCGAGCTTTCGGTCCGTGAGCTGTGGCCGATTCTCCAGGCCGGCCCGCTGTCTGCAACCTCTCTGGAAGCGTCCGTGATCTGGCAGATCCGACTCCCCCGCCTGGTGCTCGGTCTGTTCGTCGGTGCCGCGCTGGGCGTCAGCGGGGCGCTCATGCAGGCAGTCTTCGCCAACCCGCTCGCGGAGCCGAGCGTGATCGGCGTGAGCACCGGCGCGGGCGTCGGGGCCGCCGTCGCGCTCGTCTTCGGGCTCACCACTTTCGGCACGATGACGGTGCCCGTCCTTGCCTTTATATCTGGGACCCTTGCAACCGCGGTGGTGTACTTCCTCTCACGAGTCGGCGGCAAGGTTCGCGTGCTCAACCTGATCTTGGTGGGTATCGCGGCCAACGCTATCTGCGGTGCCATTATTTCAGTGCTCACTTTTATGGCCCCCACGACCGCGCGAGAGCAAATCATCTTTTGGCAGATGGGCACTCTCTCGGGCGCGAACTGGGCGCAAACGGGCGCAGTGACAGGCGTGGTCATCGTGTCACTGACGCTGGCGATGCTGTTAGGCAGCAAGTTCGACCTTCTCGCACTCGGCGACCAGGCCGCCTACCACGTCGGGCTCAATGTCACACGCCTGCGAATGGCGGCGATCGTGCTGTCGACGCTGCTCACCGCTGCCGCTGTCTCGTTTGCGGGACTGATCGGGTTTGTGGGTCTTGTGGTGCCGCACATCGTGCGCACTGCGGTAGGCCCTTCCAATAAGGTGCTGCTCCCCGCTTCAGCTCTCGGTGGGGCACTTTTGATCGGTGCCGGCGACATTCTCGCCCGCACAATCATCCCCTTTGCAGACCTACCGATTGGCATATTTACCGCGCTGATCGGTGGGCCAACATTCTTCTTGCTGTTGCGGCAAATGATACGAAAGAACCACCAGATATGAGTGTTACCGCACGTGGCGTCACTGTGCAGAAGCAAAACCGCACTATTCTTAACCAAGTCGACCTGCACGCAACCGCCGGCCAGGTCACCGGGCTTATCGGACCCAACGGAGCCGGAAAGTCGACCCTGCTGTCGGCCTTGGCGGGTGACATTCATCTCGCGCACGGAGTGGTCGAGGTGGCGGGCAAGGATGCGTCGGAAAGCACAGCCTCCGAACTCGCGCGCACGCGCGCTGTCATGCTCCAAGACGTCAGCGTGGCGTTTTCCTTCCTCGTGCGCGATGTCGTCGAAATGGGCCGCCACCCCTGGGGCCGTGGGCCGGACGATGCAGCGATCGTGGATGCGGCGCTCGACGCGACGGGGATCACCCACCTACAGGACCGCGAGATTGTGACGCTGTCCGGCGGAGAGCGAGCCCGCGCAGCCTTCGCGCGGGTGCTCACGCAGCAAACGCAGGTCGTGCTTCTCGACGAACCAACGGCAGCCATGGACGTTCACTTCCAAGAACAAACGATGGGAGCCGTTCGCGCGCTTGCGCGTCGCGGTGTGACAGTCATCGTCGTGTTGCACGACCTACAGCTCGCGGCGCGATATTGCGACCGCGTCGTGTGCCTTAAGGCGGGCGAGATTACAGCGGCAGGCACCGTTGACGAAGTGTACAACGACGCGATTCTCAGCTCCGTCTACGACTGGCCCATCACCGTGTTGCGAAGCAGTGGGCGGATCCTAGTGGCCCCCGACGAGGCGGGTGAACCCGTCTCCGGACTCTGGTGTCCAGCCCCAGCTCCCCCCACCCCTTGAAAAAGTTAGGGATACCTTGCTAAGGTTAGCCTACCCTATCCCATCGGTGCGATGTTACATCCACCACACCAACTCACCGAAAGGCTTCATCAATGTCCCGCACCACCACCCTCGCGGCCATCACCGCCACGGCCATGATCTCGACTGCATTCGCCACCCCCGCTGCCTTCGCGGATGCGCCAACCATCGAGTCGGGAAATGCGCACTGGAACATCAAGGAATCGTTCCTGCGCTACGTGCAATCCCCGTTCGTCGCCAGCACCATCACAACCACGGAAGGCGCGGAGAAGGTGCTTCGCGACGGCAAGCTTGCTGACTTCGCACTTCCGGTCAATGCCGCCGACTCCGCCCTCGATGCCAACGGCAACGGCACCATTGACCTCGACGGCGCCATTTCGATCGAGGGCCACCACGGCGCTATGGACATCAAGATGTCCGACTTCAAGATTGTGGTCAACGGCACGAAGGGCGTCCTGCAGGCGGATTACGTGCGCAAGGGCGCAATGCCGGGCTCTGAGCCCACCACCGCCACCGGAGACGACAAGCCGATCGCAGAGTTCGAGGTCACAGATGCGCTGAAGCCCGGCAAGGACCACAAGTTGTCTGCGACGTTCATCCCGACCAAGCTGACCGAGTTCGGCGTCGACATCTTCGGCTCGAGCTACGAAGTCGGCAAGCCATTGGATGACTCGAAAGTCGCCGTCAACCTCGCATTCAAGGCCCCGAAGAAGGAGCCGAAGCCGACCGACCCGAAGCCGACTGACCCGAAGCCGACCGATGAGGACGGCTCGAGCACCGGCGCAATCGTCGGCATTGTCATGGCGGTTATCGCAGTGCTGGGCGGCCTGGGCTTTGCGGCGACTCAGCCTTCGGTCCAGAAGCTGATTAACCAGTTCATGGGCAAGTAGCGTCCATGTGCAAGGCGCGATTGTCCACCGCGGTGGCGGTGGCGCTATTGCTTTGCTCCCCCGCCGTCGCCGAAGGCCAAACTGCGGAGGAAGACACTTTCACGGAGATTTCCTCGACAGACGACGGCTCGCCGGCTACGCAAGCCACGCGGGCAATCGCACTGGCGATGGCTTTCACCGGTTTAGGGTTCGCGCTCAGCGCCCTCATACAGGGGGCCGCGTCAATCCTCGGCATCAAGCCTCCACAACTGCCCCAACTGGTGCGTTAAACACTGCCTCAAGAGCCCCGTCGTCCGGCGGGGCCCTCATTTGATTCGAAAAGGATTCGCCTCAATGCTCATCTCCCGAAACGCCGCTGCGGCGGGGTTCTCCGCGCTTATATTCGCCACTGCGCTGGCAATTCCTGCCGCCGCCGAAAGCTCCTCTGCTGAGCCCGCCGAGGTTGGCGGCGAATTTGTGTGGCCCATTTCCACCGGTTTTCTGAATCAGGCCGTCATTAAAGGTCAAGGTCGCGTGCTCACAGGCGGGGGCGCGACGTGGAACCAGGAAGCGCTTGAATTCTCCTTCCCGGTCACCTCCGCGACGCGGACCGGAAAGACGTGGACATTCGCGCTCGACGGCTCAGCGCAGGTACAGGGATACAAGAATGCGGGTGGCTACGACGGCTGGGCCGTAGATGTAAAATACTCGGACCTCAAGCTGAAGGTGGAGGGAAAAAACGCCACTTTGTACGGCGATTACCTCCTCGCCGGGGTCGCGAACAAGACGTACAAGCCAGTCGGCGCCAAGGGGGACGACGAGCCGCTGGTCACCTTCACACTCGGCAGCGAGATCACCCCGCCGAAACGAGTGACAGAGCACAACCGGACAACGGTGTCGGATACCGGCATGGAGAAGTCCCTCAGGCACTACCCGAAGGGCACGTTGCTAAAAGACTCTGAAGTGGATCTCAACGTGACATTCGGGGCGACTGCTCTCAGCCCTGGGGCGATCGCGGGCATCGCCGTGGGCGTGCTCGCCGTACTTGGCGGTCTCGCCTACGCATCAACCCTTACCCCGGTCCGGGCGCTCCTTGCGCAGTGGCTGCCCCGGTAACTACTTTCTCTTTTTCTTCTTGCTGCCCTTGCCCACTTTGCGCTTCTCCAACTTGGCGGCGACATCGGGCACGTAGCGGAACTCGTCGCGAGGCGGACGCTCATAGTCCGTGATCGCCGGACGCTCGGGAATCTCTGGGAGGTCAGGCTCAATATGCTCATACGGAATCGTCGACAGCAAGTGCGAAATGACATTGATGCGAGACCGCTTCTTGTCCTCGCTCTCCACCGTGTACCACGGCGCCGCCGGAATATCGGTGTGGACAAACATCTCGTCCTTCGCGCGGGAGTACTCCTCCCACTTCGTAATGGACTCCAGATCCATCGGCGAAAGCTTCCACTGACGCAACGGATCCTCACGACGGGACTGGAAACGCTTGTACTGCTCCTCATCCGAAACGGAGAACCAGTACTTGCGCAGCATGATGCCGTCCTCAACCAGCAGGCGCTCAAAGATCGGCACCTGGTGCAGGAAGCGGCGGTACTCCTCAGAGGTGGCAAAGCCCATCACGCGCTCGACGCCGGCACGGTTGTACCAGGAACGGTCAAAGATGACGATCTCGCCTGCCGTCGGCAGCTTCTCCACATAGCGCTGGAAGTACCACTGACCCGCCTCGCGGTCCGTCGGCTTCGGCAGCGCCTCCACACGGCACTGACGCGGGTTGAGGTACTGGGTGATGCGCTTAATTGCGGAGCCCTTGCCCGCAGCGTCACGCCCCTCCATAATGATCACAACACGCTCGCCGTTTTCGACGACCCACTGCTGCATCGCAACCAACTCAGCCTGGAGGCGCAGCAACTCCTGCTCATAGGCATCACGGGACAACTTCGGCGGCTTTTTAGCTTGGCTCATAGGTATAACCGTACTCACAGACAAAAACGACACAACAATTATCTCGCGAGGGAAGACATTGTTGAACAATCTATGGGCTATACTTCTCCCGAAACCTTTTCAATACCGTACCGGGTCACTCAAAAAGTCCCGGTAACGCTGACCTAAACGGATGCCATGCTTGCACATAACGTTTCCGCCGAAGTTCGCAGAGCGATTTCGCGCGGTGAGTTTATCCCCGGACAGAAGCTCAACGAGGTGGCCCTCGCTGACCGCTTCGGGGTATCTCGCAATACGCTGCGCGAAGCCTTCGCAATGTTGACCGCTGAAGGCCTGGTCGAGCGCATCCCCAACCGCGGTGTGTTCCTCGCGACCCCAACAGCGGAATTCATCACCGACACCTTCCGCGCACGTGCAGCAATCGAACCTGCTGCACTGCTATGGGGTACCGACCTGGACGTCGACCGCCTCGAGGAGCTCAACGCCGAAGGCCGCACCGCAATTGAGGAACAGGACGACGACCTGTTCATCGCTGTGAACCAGGCATTCCACCACGTCGTACTGTCCTCGATGGGTTCAAAGACCCTCGGCGACACCATGGACCAGCTCGACGCCTTCCTCCGCCTAGCCACCCTCCCAATTCTGGAGAAGGACCCCTCCTTCAACCGCCGTTTCATCGGCATTAATGAGCACATCGTGGAGCTGCTGCGTGCCGACGATCGCCAGGGCGCATCCGACTACCTCCAGCACCAACTGATTGAGCTGAGCACCGAAATCATCGAGATGATCGAGAAGATCAACAGCGGGCAGCTCATCTAGCCCCGCACCCCCCTTATGTTCGGGGTCACACTCGAACAGCGGTATAACTGGGGTCATGCATATAGACCTCAACGCCGACCTCGGTGAAACGACTGCGGGCAACCCGGTCGCAGACGATGCGGCGATGCTGCAGATGGTCTCCAGCGCAAACGTTGCGACCGGCTTCCACGCTGGAGACCCCCACTCCATAGCCGGAACGCTCAAAGACGCCGCAGCACATAACGTCACACTCGGCGCACACGTGGCCTACAACGACCCCGTCGGTTTCGGCCGCCGATTCATGGACTACACCCCGGCCGAACTCGCCGACGAAACCCTCTACCAAATCGGCGCCCTCGACGCGCTTGCCCGCGTCCACGGCATGCGCGTGCGCTACGTCAAGCCGCACGGCGCGCTGTACAACACCATCGTCCACCACAAGGCCCACGCCAAAGCCGTCATCGACGGCATCAAGGCGTTCAGCCCCGACCTGGCCGTCATGCTGCTGCCAGGCGGCGTGGCCGTCGACATCGCAGAAAAAGCCGGCATGCGCGTCATCCGCGAAGCGTTCGCCGACCGCGGCTACAACCCCGACGGCACGCTGGTATCGCGCCGCGAACCCAACGCCGTCCTGCACGACCCAGCCGCCGTCGCCGAACGCGTCCTCCAGGTCGCCTCCACCGGCTCCGTCACCGCCATCGACGGCACCGAAGTCAAAGTGCAGGCCGAATCCGTCTGCGTCCACGGCGACTCCCCAGGCTCGGTCGAGCTGACACGCAGTGTCGTCGCTAAGCTTCGCGACGAAAACATCACGATCGCGAGCGTCCTATGACCCTCAGCATCAAACGGGTCGGCACCCGCGGCCTCATCGTCGATCTGCCCGACCTGGCCACAGTGATGAACTACTACGCCGCGCTCACCGCAAGCCCGCTCGACCACCAAACCGACGTCGTTGCAGCCGCACGCACCGTATTGCTTACCTTCGACTCGCCCACCGCGACCACCAAGGCAATCGACACGCTGCAGACCTACAGTCCCGCAGCCGCAGAACACACCGAACCACGCGACATCGCCATCGACGTGCTCTACAACGGCGAAGACCTCGCCCCGCTGGCCGAATCGCTCGGCATGGCTACCCACGAACTCATCGACTGGCACACCTCCACCACCTGGGTCGCAGCCTTCGGCGGATTCGCCCCCGGCTTCACCTACTGCGTGCCCGAAGACCCCACCCGCGCACTGACCATCCCGCGCCGCGACACCCCACGCACCGCCGTGCCCGCCGGCGCCGTGGCACTAGCAGGCGAATTCTCCGCCGTCTATCCACGCACCTCCCCCGGCGGCTGGCAACTCATCGGCACCACCAACACTCCAATGTGGGACTCCACCGCCACCCCGCCCGCCCTCGTCGCCCCCGGCGACCGTGTGCACTACAGAGCAGTCGACACACTTAACGACGACACCACCCTCGCCCGCCACCACCTCGCCACCCCACCACGCCGCCCCGTCTTCACACTCGACGACGCCGGACTCCAAACCCTCTACCAAGACCTCGGCCGCCAAGGCAACGGCAACCTCGGCGTGACCACCTCCGGCTCCGCCGACCGCGCCTCCGCACGCACCGCCAACGCAGCCGTAGGCAACAAACGCAACGCCACCCTGCTCGAAAACATCGGCGGGCTCACCATGACCGCACTGACCGAAACCGTCATCTGCGTCACCGGTGCCGACACGGACGTCACCGTCGGCGGCAGGCCAGTACTGCTGGCAACGCCGACGATTGTCCCGGCGGGTGCGGAGGTCGTCGTCAAGCAAGCGCGCCTCGGGTTCCGCACCTACATCGCCGTACGTGGCGGACTCATCGCCGACACCGAACTCAACTCCGCCGCAACCGACATGCTCTCCGGCCTCGGACCCAAACCACTCCAAAGCGGCGACACCATCGCCATGTCCCTAGCCAAACCACAATCCGCCAACTCACTACTCACCAACCCCCTGCGTGTCGAACGCGACGGAGCAGACGTCGTCGGGACCGTACGCTGCGTCCTCGGCCCCCGCGACGACTGGTTCAGCAACGACGCCGTCGAACGCTTCTTCAACACCACATTCACCGTCACCGCCGACTCCAACCGCGTCGGCCTCCGACTCGAATCCGACGTCCCCCTCACACGCGAACGCGAAGGCGAACTCCCCAGCGAAGGCATGGTCGCAGGCTCCATCCAAATCCCACCCTCTGGCCAACCCGTCCTGTTCCTCCGCGACCACGCCGTCACCGGCGGATACCCCGTCATGGCAACCGTGATCAACGAAGACGTCGACATCGCCGCCCAACTCCCACCCGGCGCCAAACTCCGCTTCGAACGCTATCCCCTCTAACACTTCTAGGACCGAACATGACTTTGAATGCAGTACTCATCGCCAACCGCGGAGAAATCGCCGTCCGCATCGCACGCACCGCACGCGACCTCGGCATCCGCTCCATCGCCGTCTACTCCGAACCCGACACCGGAGCACTCCACACCCAAGTCGCCGACGAGGCCTACCTCCTCCCCGGCAAAACCTCCGCCGAGACCTACATGAACATCCCGGCGCTCATCGAAATCGCCCACCGCGCCGGCGCCGACTGCCTCCACCCCGGATACGGATTCCTCTCCGAAAACGCCGACTTCGCCCGCACCGTCGAACAAGCCGGCCTCACATGGATCGGCCCATCGCCCGACGCCATCGAACTGCTCGGCGACAAACTCTCCGCACGTGCCCTCGCCGTCGAAGCCAACGCGCCACTCGCCCCCGGCACCGGCGAACCACTGGAAACGTGGGAGGAAGCGCGCGACTTCGCCGAAGAACACGGCATGCCCATCGCCATCAAGGCTGCATTCGGTGGCGGCGGCCGCGGCCTGAAAGTCGTCTTCGACGAGGCGGACATCGAGGAAGGCTTCGCCTCCGCCGGACGTGAGGCACGCGAAGCGTTCGGCCGCGGCGAATGCTACGTAGAGAAGTTCCTCACCCACCCACGCCACGTCGAAGCGCAAGTGCTTGCCGACGCCCACGGCAACGTCGCCGTCCTCGGCACCCGCGACTGCTCCACCCAGCGCCGCTTCCAAAAACTCATCGAGGAAGCCCCCGCACCGTTTTTGACCGATGAGCAGCGCACAGCCATCGAAGAAGGCGCCCGCGAGATCATCCGCAAGGCCAACTATCAGTCGGCCGGCACCGTCGAATACATCGTCTCCGAGGACGGCACCGTGTCGTTCTTGGAGGTCAACACACGCGTCCAGGTCGAACACCCTGTCACCGAGGTCGTCACTGGTGTGGACATCATCGCCGAGCAGTTCCGCATCGCCGACGGGCTTCCCCTCTCCTTCGTCGACGGCGACTCGGTGGACCCGCAGATCAACGGCCACGCCTTCGAGTTCCGCATCAACGCGGAGGACGTCACCAACGGCTTCGCCCCGTCGCCGGGCACCGTGACGCGTTTCGACGCCCCCACCGGCCCCGGCGTACGCGTCGACACCGGCGTAATCACCGGCGGGCAGATCCCGCCCTACTACGACTCACTGATGGGCAAACTCATCATCTGGGGCCCGGACCGCGCCACCGCCCTGCGCCGCGCCGCACAGTCCCTGTCCGAGTTCACCATCGAAGGCGTGCGCACCGTCATCCCGTTCCACCGCGACATGGTCGTCGCCCCGGAACTGACCGGCGACACCCTGGACGTCTACACCGACTGGGTGGACCACAACTACTCGCCGTCGCAGCGCCACAACAACGTGGACATCGAGCACATTTACGACGAACGCCGCAACGTCGTCGTCGAAATCGACGGCAAACTCCACACCATCGGCTTCCCCGTCGCCCTCCTCGGCACCGGCGGAGGAAACGCAGCCCCGGCCGAGGCTTCCACTCCGGCTTCTGATGCCGCGGGCGCCGTGACCACCAAGTACGAAGCCACCATCGTGGAGTGGCTCGTGGCTGACGGCGACGTTGTTGCCAAGGGCGACCCAATTGCCACGATCGAGGCCATGAAGATGGAATCCCAGATCAAGGCAACCCGCGACGGCCAGATCTCGCTGGCGGCTCAGCAGGGTGAGCGAGTCAAGGCGAACGCCACGATCGCGACGATCTCCTAGCCGAAGAGTTGGTCCATTGCCCCGCGGTTGGTGTTTTTCACCGGGTAGCCGCGGGGTGAGATCCATACTGGGGCACCCCGCACCATGACGATCCGGCCGCGTTTCTTACGCCACGGGTCATCATCATTGACCCGGTTGTGGTACCTGCATAGCGGCGCCAGGTTGCCAATATTGGTCTCCCCACCATGCCGCCAGGCCTCCACATGATGCAGCTCGCAGTTGTCTGCTCCGTGACGACAGCCAGGAAACGCACACACCGGCGAGACCAACTTGGCCAAATCGCGCTGCTTCTGATTCGCCAAACGTTGCGTGCGGTACAGATTCACCGCACCGGCCTGCGGATGAAACGCAGCTACTTCCAACGCATCACCGAACTGGGCGGAGAGAAACTCCGCACCGGTCATGGTGGTGCCATCGGTCATAGCAAGGATGACGTCGTCGCCCGAGCCGTCCAGGATGCGCAGGTAATCCGGCAGCGGCACCAACACAGTGGGACGTGGCGCTGCGGTTGCGACCTTGCCATCGCCGAAGAAGATCCCAATCAAGTTCTCGGCAATCTGGGGTGCAGCCGGACGATCAGGGTCAATGCCTAACCGCCCGGCGTGCTCCATATCGGAGATCTCACGCTCGTCATAGGTTAAATGCAGGGTGCGCTTGCCGTTTCGTGACGGCCCAAACTTCGCCGCATCCACCGCAGGCTTCGTATCCGCCGGCACCAACGTGCGTGCCGCTGCCTC
>NZ_KV825976.1:18598-36775 GCF_001835805.1 Corynebacterium sp. HMSC034B08
CCAACGTGCGTGCCGCTGCCTCAATCGCCCGATACCCACCTTCGACCTCAAGTAAGGCAAGGCGCAGCGCCCACCGCTGGGACGCATCTTTCACCGGTGCGATACGCCGCTCGATCAACACCAGCTCGTCGAGGGAGAAACCCCGCGCTAAAGAACTGGCTGTCTTTTGCTTGCGCGTGAACTTGGTGCGCCCGAAGTACACATCCCGCAGCCGCGCCCAGGCTCGCGCACGATCGGGTGCAAAGCCCGAGGCGAGTGCAACCTCAAGGTCGAAGTCAGCCAGCGTCTCTAACGCTGCGGCCGACATCGCCTGCACTAACACCTCGAACGAATTCATGCCCAAGACGCTAGACCAAACCCGCAACCCACCTCTGCGAGCCTGTGAAATTTACAAAAACGCCCCTGTGGATAACCCCTAAGGCACCTGGTAGGCGAGGTCGCGGGCGTCGGTGACGAGCATCTTCCCCGGCGCGTGGCAGATCGCCAGATCGGGCTTCGACGACATAACGATCGACTGCGGCGTGACCCCACACGCCCAGAACACCGGCACGGTGCCCGCGGGGATGTCCACGGCGGAGCCGAAGTCGGGCGTATCAAGGTCGTCGATACCGATCGCGGCCGGATCCCCCACATGCACGGGCGCACCATGCACGGCCGGGTAACGCGACGTGATCCGCACCGCATCAGCCACCTGCGACGCAGGAATCGGCCGCATGGAGACGACCATCTTGCCGGAAAACACCCCGGCAGGTTCGCAGTCGATGTTGGTCATATACATCGGCACGTTGCGCCCCTGCTCGATGTGCGCGACGGGAACCCCGTTGTCCAGCAGCGCCGCCTCGAAGGTGAAGGAGCAGCCGATGAGAAACGCGACGGTGTTGTCGGTCCAGTATTCGGTGGCGTTGAGGGGTTCGTCGATAAGCGAGCCGTCCTTGAACACGCGGTAGGCGGGAATGTCGGTGCGAATATCGCCACCCTCGAGTAGCGACGACGCCACCTGCCCCGGCTCCAACACCCCCAGGATCGGGCACGGCTTCGGGTTGCGCTGCGCGAACAGCAGGAAATCGAACGCGTACTTCTTATCCAGCGCGATCAGGTTGGCTTGGGCGTAACCAGCGGAAAAGCCCGCCGTTGTCGGCACCTCGGTGGTGCGGAACAACGCGCGGGCTTGCGCTGGGGTCATAGAGGCGGGCTGCATGCCCTTCAGACTACGCCCACAACTTCGGCAGGGTGCTGATCGAGCTCCAGCCCATCCAGGCGCAACCAACCAGCGTGATCGCACCGACGATGAGCATCCACATCGGGGGCTTGTAGCCACGCAGCAGGTCCTTGCGGAAGAAACCGACGTAGAGGACGACGGCGAAACCGATCGGCAGGATCAGACCGTTGAAGGCGCCTGCGAAGATGAGGAGCTTCTGCGGTGCAGAGCCAACGAACAGGTAGATAACGGTGGAGATGACGATGAAGCCGACCGTGAGCCAGCCGCGCTTCTTCGGGTCGAAGCCCTGCTTGGTCAAAAACGAGATCGAGGTGAACGATGCGCCGATGACCGAGGACAGGCCCGCAGCCCACAGGACGAGGCCGAACATGCGACGGCCGATGTCGCCTGCGGCTTGGTAGAAGACGTCTGCGGCGGTGTTGTCCTTAGACAGAGCAACGCCCGTTGCGACGACACCAAGCACCGCGAGGAACAACAGCACGCGCATGATACCAGTGACGATGATGCCGGTGACCGAGGAGCGGGAGATGTAGTCGAGGTTTTCGGGGCCGGTGTGGCCGGCGTCGATAATCCTGTGCACGCCGGCGAACACGATGTAGCCGCCGACGGAACCGCCGATGAGTGTGGTGATGACCTTGAAATCCACGGCGTCCGGGGCGACGGACTGGCGCATCGCCTCCGCTACTGGCGGGTTTGAGGAGATGGCGACGTAGAGCATGAGCAGGATCATCAGTGCGCCGAGGATGCCGACGAGGACGTCGAGGGCGGCACCCGCGCGCTTCCAGAGGAACACGCAGATGGCGATGATGGCGGAGATGGCGCCACCGATCTTCGGGTCGACGGTGTCGCCGGTAAGCGCTTGGACGCCGAGGCCGGTGCCGGCAATGTTGCCGATGTTAAAGACGAGTCCGCCGATGCCGACGAGGATGGCCAAGAACCAGCCGAGGCCCGGCAGCACCTCGTTGGCGAGCTCGCTGGCGCGCAGGCCGGAGACACCGAGGATGCGCCAGACGTTCAACTGGATGACGATGTCCACGATGATGGACAGCAGGATGGCAAACGCGAATGCCGCGCCCATCTGCACGGTGAATACGGAGGTTTGGGTGAGGAAGCCCGGCCCGATGGCGGAGGTGGCCATCAGGAAGATGGCGCCGACCATGGGGCCGATGCCTCGTGCCGCTGCTGGCGGCTTGGTGGGTACGTCGGCTGCGGTTGAGCCGCCGGTGTTGGGGTTTGGAGCGGTCACGGGGGCACTCCTTTCAATGACGGGAATGTGACGTGGGTGATATTAGGGCATAAAAGCGCCCTGGGTGACACCTCGTCACACATCGTCACACCCGGGTTACCCCTAGTCGACTTTGAATTCCGCCATCTTGTCCCATTCGGTCTTGCCTTCGATGAGGGTGTTGATGATGGTCGGGGTTTCCTTCAGGATCGTCGGGAAGAATTCCTGCGCGGCCTTGAAGTGGTCGGAGTTGACGTGGGCTTCGGCGGCGTCGTCGTGGAATGCTTCGATGAGCAGGTATTCGTCGGGGTTGTCTTCGTTGCGGTACCAGTCGAAGAAGATGTTGCCTTCTTCGGCGCGGGAGGCGTCGGTGAAGTCTTTGACCAGTTCGCGGAAGTTCTCGACGTGTTCGGGCAGGGGCTTGAATCGTACGTTGATCAGAATCATGCGCCCCACCCTACGCGGAGTTAGCTTTCAAGCTGCTCGCCGAGTTCGAGCCATTCCATTTCGAGTTCCTCGCGGGTGTTTTTGGCGGCGTTGAGTTCTTTGGTTTTGGCGCCGATGGCGTCGAAGTCGCCGGCCCCGGACAGTGCGGTGATCTCGGCTTCGAGTGCTTCTGCCCGCTCGCTTTCCTTCGCGATCTTGCGCTCCAGAGACTTCATCTGCTTTTGGATCTCGCGCTCTTCCTGCGAACTGAGACCCTTTTGCTTGTCGACGACCTCCTGCCCCCGCTCCCCCAAATCCAACGGTCCGGTCGCGGTGTCCTCGGCGGCGCGGCGGTCCAGGTACTGCTGGATACCGCCAGGCAGGTTGGTTAAGGTGCCGTCGCCGAACAGGGCGTAGGTGGTGTCCGCGATGCGTTCGATGAGGTAGCGGTCGTGGGAGATCACCACGAGCGTGCCTGGCCAGGAGTCGAGGAGGTTTTCTAACTCTTGGAGGGTGTCGATGTCGAGGTCGTTGGTGGGCTCGTCGAGAAGCAAGATGTTCGGCTCGGCCATGAGCACGCGCGTGAGTTGGAGGCGACGGCGTTCGCCGCCGGAGAGGTCGCGCACGGGGGTGCGTTGGCGTTTCGGGGAGAAGCCGAGGCGTTCGGCGAGTTGGGAGGCGGACATTTCGCGTTTGCCGAATTGGATGTAGGTGGCCACGTCTTCGACGGCGTCGATGACGCGGCGTTCCGGGTCGAGGTCGTCGAGTTCTTGGCGCAGCCAGCCGATGCGTGCGGTTTGGCCTTCGATGCGTTTACCGGCGGCGAGTGGGTATTCGCCGGCGAGGGTGCGCAGGAGGGTGGTTTTGCCGGAGCCGTTCACGCCGACAAGCCCGATGCGCTCGCCTGGGGCGAGGCGCCAGGTGAGGTGGTCGACGAGCGTGCGGCCGTCGGGGGCGTCGATGCGTGCGTCTTCGAGTTCGATGACGACACGGCCTTGGCGTTGCTTGGAAAACGCCATGAGTTCGACGGTGTCGCGCGGCGGCGGGACGTCTTTGATCAGGGCTTCTGCGGCTTCGATGCGGTAGCGCGGCTTCGATGTGCGTGCGGGTGCGCCGCGGCGTAGCCACGCGAGTTCCTTGCGGGCGAGGTTTTGGCGGCGCTGCTCGATGGCGTCGGCCTGGCGGGCACGTTCGGCGCGCGCGAAGGTCCAGTCGTTGTAGCCACCTTCGTAGACATCGACGGTGCCGTCGTGGACTTCCCAGGTCAGGGTGGCCACGGTGTCGAGGAACCAGCGATCGTGCGTGACGACGACCACCGCCACCTTGCGCGACAACAAATGGTCAGCGAGCCACTGCACGCCTTCGACGTCGAGGTGGTTGGTTGGCTCGTCGAGCACGACCAGGTCGAGGTCCTGCACGAGTGCCGCGGCGAGGTTCACGCGGCGACGCTCGCCACCAGAGAGGTTGCCTACCGGGGTGTCCAGGCCGAGCTCGGCCACACCGGTGCCTTGAAGGACCTCGCGCACCTTGGCGTTAGAGGCCCACTCGAAGGTTTGCAGTCCGAGTGGTTCGACGACGGCTTGGCCGACGGTGAGGGTTTCGTCGAGGTCGAAACGCTGGGTGACCACTGCCATGCGCAGGCCCGAGTTGTGGGAGACGCGGCCCGCGTCGGGTTCCTCGATGCCGGTGAGCACTTCAAGCAGGGTGGTTTTGCCGCCGCCGTTGACGCCGACGATGCCGATGCGGTCGTTGGTTTGCACGCCGAGGGAGACACCGTCGAGCAGGGTTTTCAGCCCCCACGTTTTGGAGACGTTTTCAAGGTTGATCAGGTTAGCCATATCGGGTGCATAGTCTACGCACCCTGCCTAATCGGCGGTCTCGAGCACCGCGCCGTGGTCGGGTCCTTCGGCGACGAAGATCTCGTAGCCCTCGAATCGCTCCGCCAAGTGTTCGGCGACCCATTGGGCGTGCTCGAGGCTTTCGCACAGCACCGCGACCGTGGGCCCGGAGCCGGACACGATGGCGCGCAGGCCTGCTTCGTTGGCAGCGTCGATAAGCCGCTTGAGTTGCGGGCGCATCGACAGCGCTGCCGCGTCGAGGTCGTTGTGCAGCACCTCTGCCACCCGCGCCGCGTCGCCCGAGGTCAACGCCTGGGACAGGCCTGCGGTGTTGAGGTGTGGGACGAGGGCTGGGTTGCCGTGGCGGAGGTCGTCGAGAAGCGAAAATGCTCCGCCGGTGGAAATGCCCACCTTGGGGTTGACGAACACCCAGTTCAAACGGCCGCGCGACAGCATTTCGACGAGTTCATCACCCCGGCCGGTACCGAGTGCTGTGCCGCCCATGAGCGAAAACGGCACGTCGGCACCGAGCGACGCTGCCAACTCGTGCAACGTCTCAGCCGTAAGCGGCTCGCCGTGATCAGCCACGAGCGCGTTCGCGGCGACCAGTGCAGCGGCAGCGTCGGCGGAACCGCCCGCCATCCCGCCAGCGACGAAGACGTGCTTGGCCACCTCGATGTGAACCTCCGGAAGGGCGATCCCGGCACGCTCAGCAACTGCGTTGACCGCGCGCCACGCCAGGTTGGTTGGCCCGTCGATGCTCTCTTCCGGCTCGTCGACGTAAAACGTGGTCTGCATAGAGCGCACGATGGGGCCCTCCGTGAGCGTGTCAGAGGCGACGAGCGTGACCACTTCGCGGCGGTCCACGGCGTGGAAGACGCTGACCAGGTCGTGATAGCCGTCGGCGCGGGCCTCCCCTACTCCGAGGTGGAGGTTGACCTTGCCTGGTGCGGAGGCGACGTACTTACGCATGGCCTAACTGTACAAAGTCGGCCACGGTAAGTTTTTCACCACGCAGGCCTGGGTCGATTCCCGCTGCGCGAAGGGCCGCTTCGGCGTTTGCGGGCGAGCCGTAGATGCCCGCAAGTGTGGAGCGAAGCGTCTTGCGGCGTTGCGCGAAGGCGGCGTCCACGATCGGGAAGACGCGCTCGCGAAGTTCGCGCGGGTTGTCGTCGTTGACGTCGATGCGCACAAGCCCCGATTCGATGTTCGGCGCGGGCCAGAAGACGTGCTTGCCAATCGTGCCGGCGCGCGAGACGTCCCCGTAGAACGCAGCTTTGACACTCGGCACGCCGTAGATCTTGGAGCCGGGCACCGCGGCGAGGCGGTCGGCGACTTCCTTTTGCACCATGACCAGCACGCGCCTGATCGTGGGGAACTCCTCCAGCAGGTGCAACAGCACTGGCACGGAGACGTTGTACGGCAGGTTGGCTACCAGCGCTGTTGGCTCGACGTCGAGGTCGTCGCGGCGCACCTTCAGCGCGTCGGTGGTAATCACGGTGAGGCGTTCGGCGTACTCGGGCGCACGCGCCTGAACGGTTGCAGGCAGGCGCCCGGCGAGACGTGGGTCGATCTCAAGCGCGACGACCCGCGAAACCGTATCGACGAGCCCAAGCGTTAGCGACCCCAACCCCGGGCCAACCTCCACAACGACGTCGTCAGGCGAAAGCTCTGCGGCACCGACGATCATGCGCACGGTGTTCGGGTCGTGCAGAAAGTTCTGCCCCAGTTTCTTGGTAGGCGTGACGTCGAGTTCTGCCGCGAGTTCGCGGATCTCGGCCGGACCGAGCAGCTGCGCGCCGGCCATTTAGCGCAGGCCCAGACGGGCGGTGCAGGCAGGCCACGCGCCCCAGCCTTGGGCGGCTTGGGTGCGCTCGGCGATGGCGATCTGCTGTTCGCGGGTGGCCAGGTCGGCGGTCGGCGCGAAGGCGGTGCCGCCGTAGGCTGCCCAGGTGCCCGGGTTGAACTGCAGGCCACCGTGGTAGCCGTTGCCGGTGTTGATGGACCAGTTGCCGCCGGATTCGCAGGCTGCGATCGCGTCCCAGACGGAACCGTTAGCCACGGCAGGGGCTGCCGCGCCGGTGTTGCCCGTCTGCTTGGTGCCACGCGCGATGACGGCGGGCTTGCCCTTCTTGGTTTCCTTCTCCTCGGCAACGCCTTCGGATTCGACAACACCGTTGACGGTCACGGTGCGGTGGATGATCTGCTTTTCGCCCTGCACGCCTTCTTCGCGGACTTCTTCGGTGCCTTCGTCGAGGGTGTCGTCGTCAATGTATTCGGCGGGTTCTTCCACCGCGACGGTCTCTGGGCGGTCGATGGTGTTGACGCGGTCGAGGACGATTTCCATGCCCGGCACGATCGCGTCGGCGAGCGCATGGTTCAAACGGTCGTCGCTATCGAAGGTGACGCCACGCGCCGACAGCAGGTCGCCGACGGTTTTGGCGGCGGCGGAGACGTAGGTGAGGTTGCCGCCGTCGCGAAGTGCCACGATCTTCGGGGTGGTCACGTCCACGTTGAGGCCTTCGGTGACCGTCTCGTCGCGGTCGATGTCCACGCCCGCGGCGGAGGTAACGCCGGCTTCCTCGAGCAGTTCGCCGACGGTACTGGCGGTCGAGGTGATCTGCTGGGCAACACCGTCGACGACAACGGCGACCGGCTTGGCGGTGCGCACGGTGACGGTATCGCCACGCGAGATCTTCTCCCCCGGCGCTGGGTAGACAAGGTCCTGCGGGTCAACGTCAACGCCCGCGGACTGCAGTACGCCTGCGACGTCGGCGGCGTAGGTGCGGACGTTGGTTTCCTCACCGTTGACATCCACGGTGATTTGCTTCTGGGAAGCCAGCGCGGTGCCCGCGCCACCGACGAGCACGGCGCCGGCGACAGTGCCAACCGCGACGCGTTTTGCGGCGGAGTTCTTCGGGTTGATCCGCTTGATCTGACGAGACATGCGCGCTTCCTCCGAGGGGTTAACGTAAAGCAACTTCGGTAACAATACGGTAACGCCCGCCGGGACACAAGGACCGACGCGCACTAATGTTCCAGGTCACACCCCGCAGACGCGTGAAAACGTCTCACTGATATCACGTGCCACATCGGCCACATCCATGTTGCGGACTTCGGCCAACACCTTCGCGGTGTGGCCGATAAGCGATGGCTCGTTGCGCGCGCCGCGGAACGGCTCCGGCGTCATGTACGGCGCGTCCGTCTCCACCAACAACTGGCCGGCAGGCGCCAGGCGGGCGGCCTCGCGCAGTTCCTCGTTGCGCTTGAACGTGACGTTTCCCGCGAAGCTCAGTACGTAGCCACGCTCGATCGCCTCGCGTGCCACGTCCAGTGGCGAGGAGAAGCAGTGCAAGATGACGTGTTCGGGGCGCGGGGCGTCGTCGAGAATCCGCATGATCTCCGCATCACCCTCACGGTTGTGGATCATCAGCGCCTTGCCGGACTCGCAGGCCAGGTCGATGTGGAAGCGAAACGCCTCCTCCTGCACGTCCAGCGGTGCGGTGCGTTCCGCGTCGTGTTTGAGCCAGTACGTATCGATGCCGGTCTCCCCCACCGCCACGCAGCGCGCGTCGGCGGCCATGGTCTGTAGGCGGGCGCGGGCGTCGTCGTCAAGTTCATGCGCCCTGGTCGGGTGGATCGCGCACGCAGCAAACACGCGCTCGTTGAGATGTGCGGCCTGAAGCGCCAGTTCGGCTTCGTCGAGGCCGTCGCCGACGGTGCAGATGCGCTTGACCCCGGCAGCTACGGCACGCTGGACAAACGCGTCGATCTCTTCCGCGGTGCGCGCCCCGCAGGACGCGAGGTGCGTGTGTGCATCGACAAGACCTTCGATCGGTTCGGCGGGCACGGGAGTGGGACGTGGCTTCTTTTTGCTCATACGATGCACCCTATGGCATTTGAAGACATTGACTCAGCCACCCGCACCCAAATTGAGGCCGACCTGGCGGAAGCCGCCGGGCGTGGCATCAACGGTTCCCCGGCGGATATCGTCGCCTCGTTCGAGGAGGAACTTGCCGATTACCTGGCGCTTCCCCGCGATGTGCAGCGTGCATTTCCTCGCGGCGAAACCGCCCGCATCTACGGCACCGCACTCGGCGAGGCGCTCGTGCGGGAGGGCTTTTCTTGGCAATTGCTTATCGACGACTACGGCACCGATCTTGTCGTCGTCAAGAATCCCGGCGGCGCGGACGAGAAGTACACCGCCCCGCTCGTCGTCGTGGATCAGCGCTTTGAAGACGAAGAACCCGGCAAACTCACCGGGTTCCTCAACCAGTTTCTCTAGGCCTACTTCTGCACCGGCGCCCATTCGGGGCCGGTCTCACCAAGTTCAGGATCGAGCTTGGCAATCAACGGCTGCGGCTTAGCCAATTCGGTGCCCGGGGTGACCTCCACGCGCTGCCACACGGCCTGCTGCTGGGTGTAGTCACCGGTGATGGTCAGGTACTTCTGGCCCTTCTCCGGAAGGCCGACGCCGACGAGGTCGAAGTCGGCGTCGTCGACAATCTCCTCGATGCGCGGCTCAGCAGCCCACACACCACTGCGACCGAGAGTCTCGTGGACCTTCTGGGCGGTGTGCGGCAGGAACGGGGTGAGCATGGCGTTGCAATCGGACACCACCTGCAGCGCGGTCCACAGCACGGTGGCCAGACGCTCACGCTGGGACTCGTCCTTAGCCAGCTTCCACGGCTCCTGCTCGGCGATGTAGGCGTTCGCTTCACCAACGACGTGCATGATCTTGGTGATCGCGTTCTTGAACCGAGCCTCGCTCAGGTCCGCACCGGCGGTAGCAAAGGTTTCTTGCGCGAGGTTCAGGATGCGCTCGTCGGACGCCTCCAGCGGGCCCGGCGCGGGCACCTGTCCGAAGTTCTTGTGCGCCATTGACACGGTGCGGTTGACCAGGTTGCCCCAGCCGTTGGCCAGCTCGTTGTTCACGCGACGGACGAACTCGTCCCAGGTGAAGTCGGTGTCGTTGTTCTCCGGGCCTGCGACTGCGATGAAGTAGCGCAGCGGGTCCGGGCCGAACTCCTTGAGGAAGTCCTTGACGTAAATGACCACGCCCTTCGACGAGGAGAACTTCGAGCCCGACATGGTGAGGAACTCAGAAGAGACAACCTCGGTGGGCAGGTTGAGCTCGCCAAGACTGTGTACCTCGCCGCCCTTGGAGCCCTTGCCCGCGTAGCCAAGCAGCTCCGCCGGCCAGATCTGGGAGTGGAAGGTGATGTTGTCCTTGCCCATGAAGTAGTAGCCCTCGGTGGCTGGGTCCTGCCAGAAGTCCTTCCAGGCCTCCGGCTTGCCAATGTTGTGGGCCCACTCGATGGAGGCAGACAAGTAACCGACGACGGCGTCGAACCAGACGTAGAGCTTCTTCGACGGGTTGTCCTGCCAGCCCTCTACTGGGATCGGGATGCCCCAGTCGATGTCACGGGTCATGGCGCGCGGACGCATGTCCTCGAGCAGGTTCAGGGAGAACTTCAACACGTTCGGGCGCCAGTCCTCGCGGGTGGACAGCCACGCCTCGAGTGCGTCGTGGAGCGACGGCAGGTCGAGCATGTAGTGCTCAGTCTCGACGAACTCCGGGGTCTCGCCATTGATCTTGGATACCGGGTTGATCAGGTCTGCCGGGTCCAGCTGGTTGCCGCAGGTGTCGCATTGGTCACCGCGGGCATCGGTTGCGCCACAGATTGGGCAGGTGCCCTCGATGTAGCGGTCCGGCAGTGTGCGGCCCGTCGACGGGGAGATCGCCCCCTTGGTGGTTTCCTTCACCATGTAGCCGTTAGCGTCCAACCCGCGGAACAGTTCTTGGACCACCGCGTAGTGGTTGCGGGTGGTGGTGCGGGTAAACAGGTCGTAGGATAGGCCAAGGCCTGCGAGGTCTTCGACGATCTGCTTGTTGTAGCGGTCCGCTAATTCCTTGACGCTGACGCCTTCCTTATCCGCCTGGACCAACAGCGGGGTGCCGTGTTCGTCGGTGCCGGAGACCATAAGCACGTTCTTGCCGGACATTCGCTGGTAGCGGGCGAAGACATCGGAGGGGACGCCGAAGCCGGCGACGTGTCCGATGTGGCGCGGGCCGTTTGCGTACGGCCAGGCCACACACACAAGAACGTTCTGGGTGGAATCAGCAGCAGTCATGGCTCCCAGCATAAGTTATGGCCCCGCTAAGCAATGAAACTGCTCCGCGGGGCCAGCAACGAAGGTGCGAAACGCTACGCGTTAGTTCTTCGCGCGCGGCTTCAGCATCTTCTTCATTTGCTCGCGACGTGCGTCGAGTTGCGCTTGGTCGCGGTGCATGCGGCGCTCGATAGCCAGCTGGCGGGCGAAGCGCTCGTGTTCCTTCTTATCCAGGTAAATGGTGTCGTTGGACATGTCCTTCACAATCGCGAACATGAGCGCGATAAGGATGAACAGGAACGGTGTTGCGGCCACGATGGTGACGGACTGCAGAGAGTTCAGCGCGTCAGCACCACCGGAGATCAGCAGGGTCAGACCGACGAATGCGGTAGCCACGCCCCACATAGCGGCCAGCCACGGCTTGGCTTCGGTCTTGCCGGACTGGGTCATGGACGCCATCACGGTCGAGGCCGAGTCTGCGGAGGTAATAAAGAAGGTACCCAGCAGCAACAGGGCGAACACGCCGACAACGTAGCCGCCCGGCAGGGCGTGCAGCAGGTTGAACAGCTGTTCCTCGTTGGAGCCGCCGCCGACGATGGACTGGCCATCCTGCTCCATCTTGATGGCGGTGCCGCCGAAGATGGCGAACCATACGGTGGACAGGCCAGCCGGGACGAGCAGGACGCCGAGGCAGAACTCGCGCACGGTGCGGCCGCGGGAGATGCGAGCCAGGAACGTACCGACGAACGGCGACCAGGAGATCCACCACGCCCAGTAGAAGATGGTCCAGCCGGAGAGGAAGTCACCAGCCTGGCCGTCGGAGCTCTCTGCGGTGCGGGCTGCCATTTCGAAGAAGTTCTGCAGGTAGTTACCAAATGCGGTCGGCAGCATGTTCAGCTGCGCAACGGTCGGGCCGAAGACAAAGACGAAGATCGCCAGGATCGCGGCGATGACCATGTTGGCGTTAGACAGCCACTGGATGCCCTTGGACACGCCCGACATTGCGGACAGCAGGAACGCCAGGGTCAACACGGAGACAATACCGATAGTCAGCTTGGTGGATGGGTTGTCCACGAAGCCGGACGCCTCCAGGCCGGAGCTGATCTGCAGCGCGCCAAGGCCCAGGGAGCAGGCGGTGCCGAAGATGGTGGCGAACACAGCGAACGCATCAATGAGACGACCGAGCCAGCCGTCAGCACCCTTCTGTCCGATCAGCGGGATGAAAGCGCTCGACAGCAGCTGCTTGCGGCCAAGGCGGAACGTCGAATACGCAATGGCCAGGCCGAGAATGGCGTACACAGCCCACGGGTGCAGCGTCCAGTGGAACATGGTCTGTGCCATGGCAGCGCCTACTTCACGTTCGTTGTGGCCGGGTACGCCGTCGAGGTACATCGCCAGTGGTTCTGCGGCGCCGTAGAACATCAGGCCGATGCCCATGCCGGCGGCGAACATCATGGCGATCCATGACGTGGTCTTAAATTCTGGTCGCTCGTCTGCGGTGCCGAGGCGAATGGTGCCGAAGTTCGACGCCGCAATCACGATGACAAAAATGACAAAAATGGTGCCGCCGAGGACGAATGCCCAGCCCAGGTTGTCAATCACCCAGGTGAAGGCGGCATCGGCGAAGTTGGAAAAGCTGTCGGGGGCAGCCAGGCCCCAGCCGACAATTGCCGCGACAATAATGGCCAACGGAATGACAATGCCCCAGTTCACTGGGGCATCTTCTGCATCCGCGGCACGCTCCATGCGCTCTTCCGGGTCGACGTAGTCCGTCGCAACGCCGTCGCGGTCGGCGTCGAGCAGCGCAGCAAGTTCGCTGGCTGCAGAAGTTTCTTGGGGTGCGTATTGATCAGTGCTCTGCGTCTCCGCATCGGGATCGTGTGGATCCCTTTGTGAGTCTCGCTGAGACATACGGTTACTCCTTTGAAGTTTTCAGGTGTTTAAAAGTGCCCAAGCAGGCTAACGTAAATAACACCTTTGTGCTAACCGAGTTGTCGCGAGAACTTACTCAACCGCGCGCAGCGAGCGCGGCATCATACAGGTCCCCTACTTTCACGCCGTGCGCTTTGGCGACCTGTTTCGCAGCGTCCTTCATACGCTCGCCCTTCTCGACGAGCTCAAGCACCTTCCCCACCAAATCTTCCGCTTCCGGCTGCTCAGGCTCCCCGCCTTCGATCACAAGCGTGATCTCCCCGCGTACGCCGTCTGCTGCCCATTCGGCAAGTTCTGCAAGAGTGCCGCGCTTGACCTCTTCATAGGTTTTGGTCAGTTCCCGGCACACCGCGGCGCGGCGTGTACCGCCGAGGACGTCGGCGGCGTCGTCAAGCAACTGCGCGATGCGGTGCGGGGATTCGAAGCAGCAGACGGCGCGACGCTCGTCGATAAGGGATTCCAGCCAGGCCCGACGCGCACCGGCCTTGCGGGGCACGAAGCCGTCGAAGATGAAGTGGCCGACGTTGAGCCCGGACAGCGCAAGTGCCGTGGTTACCGCAGACGGGCCCGGGATACAGGTCACGGGGATGCCGGCGTCGTGGGCGGCGGCGACGATCGAATGCCCTGGGTCGGAAACAATCGGCATGCCGGCATCCGTGACGACGAGGACGGTGCCGGTGCGGGCGGCGTCGAGAAGCTCACGCGAGCGCGCGTCCTCATTGTGGTCGAAGTTGGACACCACGCGCCCGGTGATCTCCACACCGAGTGCCGCAGCCAGCGCGCGGGTGCGACGCGTATCCTCCGCGGCGACGATATCGGCCTGACCAAGGGCCTGCACGAGCCGTGGAGAGGCGTCCCCGATGTTGCCCAGCGGTGTGGCAGCGAGCACCACTCCGGTAGCTGGGAACTGGGTTTCACGATCATGCTCGGCGGACATAAGCCTGAAGCATACGCGTCAGGCGCTAGTATCTTCGTCCGTGACCACTATCGCGAGCACTTCCAACGCCACTCCGGCGCCAGACGAACCAGGCGCGGCGCGCAAAGTCCGCCCGAGCCGACCGGCCCCCACGGCACCCGTATCGGTGCCGTGGACACGCCGCGACACCATCGCCGCCAGCGTGATCGGTGTCCTCGCGCTGTTTACCAGGTTCCTGGGGCTGACCCAGCCGACCAGTTCCGGCACCCCGGTCTTCGACGAGAAGCACTACGTGCCGCAGGGCTGGGACATGGTGCGTAGCTCCTTTAACCCCGTGCTCGGCGGCATTGAGTCGAACCCGGGCTACGGTCTTGTCGTGCACCCGCCGCTGGGCAAGCAGCTGCTGGCGCTCGGTGAAACCATCTTCGGCTACACGCCTTTGGGTTGGCGCATCATCACCGCACTGTTTGGCACCGCGGTGATCGTGTTCGTGTTCCTCATCGCGCGCCGCGTGAGCCAGTCCACCTCTATCGGTGTGGTCGCGGGCATCATCGCGCTTTTCGACGGCGTCCTGCTCGTCGCCGCCAAATTCGGCATGCTGGATATCTTCCAGGTCCTGTTTATCGTCATTGCCGCCTGGACGCTCGCCGGCGACATGCGCGAGGTGCACCACCGCTGGCACGATGCCTGGCTGGCCGGCAAGTTGGACGGCACCGGCCCGTTCGGCCCACGGATGGGCTTCCGCTGGTGGCGCTTCGCCACCGGTGTCGCCCTTGGTCTTGCGCTGTCGGTGAAGTGGTCAGGCCTGTACTACATCATGTTCTTCGGCCTGCTGTCGTCGTTCTGGGACCTCTACCTGCGCCGCCGCTACGGCGTGGAAAAGCCGGTCGCTGGCACCTTGCTTCGCGACGTCCCAGCCGCACTCGCCTCGATCGTGCTCATCCCGGCACTGCTCTACATCTGGTCCTGGCGCGCCTGGTTCGCATCCGAGACCTCTGTGTACCGCCACTCGCTTGCCGACGGCACCATCGCCGGCTCCGACTGGCCCTGGCTGACAAACCTGCCCGATTCCGTCGCTGGCTGGCTGTACTACCACTTCTCCGTCCTGAACTTCCACGCATCCCTGACCTCCTCGAGTGGGCACTCTCACCCGTGGGATTCCAAGCCGTGGGCATGGCTCGTCTCTGCGCGCCCGATCCTCTACTACTCCGCCACTGACTTGGAGTGCAAGGTCGCCCCGGGCGATGGCACCTGCCGCGAGATGATTTACATGTTCGGCACCCCTGCCATCTGGTGGCTCACCGTGCCAGTCCTGCTCTGGGCGTGCTGGGTCTGGCTGACCCGCAAGGACTTCCGCGTCATCGTTCCGGTGATCGCCTTCGCCGCCGGTTTCCTCCCGTGGCTGGCTGCATTCGACCGCCAGATGTACTTCTTCTACGCCACTGCTCTCGTGCCGTTTACGGCGGTGCTGCTTGCACTGGCGGTGGGCAACCTTGCGAAGAAGGGCGGACCCGTGACGTGGAGTTGGGTCAACAAGGTCGCAGGCTTTGAGATGCGCTGGGGCCAACTCGCTGCCGTGGTCTACATCGCCTTGGTCGCGGCAAGCTTCTTCTACTGGTCCCCGATCTTCTACGGCATGCGCATCCCGGATTCCTACTACGAATCCCTCATGTGGCTGCCGAGCTGGAAATAACCAGCTGGAAATAACTACAACGGGTTGGCGCCGAGAATGCGCCACGCTCGGCGCACTTCCCCGCCGCGGTCCGCGAACCACGTCCACACCAGCGCGATCACGCTGACAAACGGGATGAATACCGCGGCGGGTTCAAACTCACCCGCGCCAAGGACCGCGTCGCGCACCGCGAAGCCGACCGTGAAGGTGAACATCGACCCCACGATCAGCAGCACGCCCGGGATCTGACGCGGCTTCCACGCCGTAAACGCCAGCGCGAGCGCCACACCGAGGCGTACAGACGCGCTAGACGCCACCACCGGTTCTTCCCCACCGGCAACGATAAGGCTGATGGCCCACAGCACCCACGCCACCGCCATAGCGAAAAGCAGGGTGCGCCCGATGGCAAGGCCGAATGCGCGCCGTTGCGAGAGCTTGCGCCACTCGTCGTCCACGCTCGCCAGGATCACCTCTGACAGGTCCTGCGGCGGAGCCATCGCGGGACGCTCCTGCGGCACGAACTCATGGGAGAGCACCAGGGCCTGGTCGAGGAAGGCCTGGCACTCATCACAGCTCGCCAGGTGTGCGTCGACGACGGCGTCGTCGAGACCGGCCGGTTCGCCGTCGATACGCGCAGACAGCGCTGCCTGAACTTCCTCGTGGCTAAGCACGCGTTAACACCCCATCCAAACTCGCACGACCGGTGCCGAACACGATGATGATAAACAACGCCGCAGCTAGCACCAGCGGGTACTCGATCCCGGCGTTTTCCACGAAGAACCCGTTATCCAGGTGCACGAAATACCCCGCAGCGAGCACGAGCAGCGCCAGCACCGACGCGACGATTGTGGTGAGCAGCCCCACTGCCAAAAACGCCCCACCGATAAGTTCAGCGGTACCAGTCAGGTATGCGGACAGTTGTGGCTGCGGCACCCCGAGTGCCGCGAAATCGCGCCCGGTTTGCGCCATGCCGGTGTCAAACCAGTGCTGAAACCCGCGGGCGACAAATACGGTGCCGAGGACAAGACGCAAAAGGAGCAGCGCAAAGTCACGTACGGCAGGCCTATTCATGCCAACGAGCGTACCCGTGGAACCAAACGGGGTAGAAACGAGTCCAATAGTTATGAGTGAAAACAAGATGAACGAAACTGACCAACTTCCAGACACCGTCGGTTGGCCCGTCGTCGGCGAAGACGGCCGTGCCCGCCCGCCGTGGGCCGCAACCGATCCCCTACTGCGCAACTACTACGACTCCGAATGGGGCGACCCCGTACGCGACGAGCGGGGCATGTTTGAACGCGTCTGCCTCGAGGGCTTCCAGGTGGGCTTGTCGTGGCGGTTGATCCTGCAAAAGCGCGATGCGTTCCGCGACGCCTTCGCAAACTTCGACCCGGAGGTGGTCGCGGGCATGAGCATTGAGCATTTGCTTGACGACGACACCTTGATCCGCAACCGCCGCAAACTCCAAGCCGCCGTGACCAACGCCAAGGCAACACTTGCCCTGCGCGAGGAGGGCACGCACCTGGGCGACTTCATCTGGTCCTACAAGCCGGAAACAACCCCTGCCCCGCGCACGATGGCGGAAGTCCCGACACAATCCGACGAGTCTGCACAGTTAGCCAAGGATTTGAAGAAGCGGGGGTTCACCTTCGTGGGACCGGTGACCATGTACGCGCTGATGGAGTCCACCGGCATTTTGGACACGAACCTCATCGGCACGTGGAAGCGTGGCAGATCCGGAGTGTGGGACTAGTCGTCGTCCATTTCGGCGAAGGCGTCCTCGACCGAGTCGTACTCCTCACGGGAGGCCTCCCACACTTCCTTCGCCGCCGAAAAGTTCACCGCGGCGATGATCGCGCCGACGATGATGTCGAACCATGCGGTGTGCCACACGAAGGTCAGCAATCCCGCGACGATGATGAGCACGTTGGCCAACGCGTCGTTGCGTGCCGCGAGCCACGCGCCGGTGGCAAGCGACGAGCCTTCGTCGCGCAGCCGCAGCAGGATCACGGCACAGATCAGGTTGACCGCCAGCGCGCCGAGCGCAACACCGGTCAGCCCTTCCGGTGAGGGTGGCTCTGGGTTCAAAATCTTGACCACCACAGTCACCACGGCTGCCACCGCCGGGATCAAGATCAGGGCGGCGAGGACACTGCCGGCAGCGCGTCGCCTCGAAGCAGGCCATGCAACCGCAACAAACACGAGCAGGTTGATAGCGGTGTCTTCGAGGAAGTCGGCCGAGTCCGCAAACAATGATGCGGAACCAATCGATATCGCAGCGACGAACTCAACGAAGAAGTACGCGAGGTTCAGCAGCGCAACGATGAGCACTGCGCGGACACTGTGACCAATCCGGGTTAAGCGACAAAATGTGTGTCCGGAATCGTTGATTTTCATGCTCTGAACTCCGCGTTTGCGGAAAATATATGCTCCAAAAGCATATATTGGCCCTCTCTTGCGAAAATCCCCGGTGTGGCTGCCATGGTGTGCTACGGAGCGGTGGTTCGGTTGCCCAATGCCAAAGAACCGACCACGCTGCCATTGTGGCGGCGATATGAAACGAAACGGCACCACCAGCAACGGGACGACCCGGTGGCGGTGCAAAATCTGCGGTGCTTCACTGACCAAGCAGCGCAGCGATATCACCAACGCAGCCCTATTTCGTGCGTTCATCCAGCACCTGACCACCGGGACCAGTCTTGCGGCGATCGCCGGCAACATGAGCTGCTCGACACGTACGCTGCAGCGCAAATTCGATACCTTTTGGCTGGTTGACGTGCCTGATCCGACCATCGGACATGCAGGCAGGGTCTACGACCAGATCTTCATCGACGG
>NZ_KV825977.1:0-11308 GCF_001835805.1 Corynebacterium sp. HMSC034B08
CCGAAACGGCCTAAAACAACTTGACAAAACACAATGCGCTTGGTTATACCGATCTCCTCTGCGATCTGACGCGCAGTAGGTACTTCGCCTGTATCTACAAGCGTCTGGGAATACACCGCCAGCACACGACTGCGAGTGCCAGTTCCTTGACGGGCACGTCGCTTATTCGCGGCTGCGAGTGTTTCCCTTTGTGCCTTGGCATAGTCGCCTTCGGGATCGGTTTTCCAGCGTTCTGCAGCTTTTTGTCCACCTTTGCGTCCCATTGTGGCGAGGGCTTTGTGCTCTGTGCTTGTTGCACGGCCTGGGGCTGATGCGCTCGTGTATGAGCCGTTTTTGGACTGTGTGACGTATCCGCGTACTCGTCGGGTCATTGTTTGGCGGTCGCGCATGGGAGGCATTTCGTTGTCGCGCCCATCTGCGCCATAGCGTTGAGCGGTGTTGTAGGCGTGTTCTTAGGCGTCGATGATCGCTGCATCGGTCATGCGTTGGGTCGCGCCCCCAGTGTGGTGTAACGCTCGCTGATGGTGAGCCCCTTTAGCAAACCGAAGCGATATCCCGCGACTCATCCAGGGTCTGTGCGTAGACGACCGAGCTGTACAGCACACCCTTGTCTGAATGATGGATCAGTCCGGATGTGTCCCTATCAGCGCCCCAGACGCGCTGACGAGGCAAATGCATTTTTAGCCAGTGATGCTCCCGTGTGGTTGGTGATTTGCCAGCCGACAATCTCACGCGTGTGCGCGTCGAGGACTGGTGTCGGCCCATAGTTTGCGCACGCCTTAACAGGAGTAATTATCGTCGATTAACCTGGCGACTACTTGTGTGGGCGGTCGAGCTCGGCCGCGCCCCCGGGGATACCCCCTCACGGCGGGACGTCGCGGGAACAACCGGCCGCTCCCGGCCAGCGATTCGCCTACACCTCGCCCAAACGTGGCACGCCTGGCGCGCCGGCATCCAGGAAGTCGCGCACGGCACGGGTGGCCAGGCAGTCGTCTTCGTTGTAGCGGATGAGCATGTCGCGCGCGTCGATATCGCCAAGCCTGCCCGCGCGGCGCAGTGCCACGGAGCGTTCCCCATCCACGTCGTCGTCTTCCCACGCGAAGCCGACCACAGGCCCGAGTACTTTCAGGCCGAGCCCATCCGTGCCGACGAGCGAACGTCGCACCAGGGCGAACACGTCGACCCAATCCTCAGACGCGATGAACTCCGCAACCTCCGCCTCGTCCACCGAGGCAAACCTGCGTGCCGACGACCGCAGCCAGTGGTTCTCCCCACCCGCCGCATAACAGTAAGCGCGGAAGGTCTGGCCGGCCTCGCGCGCGTCGCGACGCCGCTGCATCAGCCACGACCAGAACGCGTTGAAGTTCGCCTCCTCGGCCGCACCACCAACGTCTTCCCAGGTGACAAACGCGCGGTACTCCTCGCCGTCGTACGCGCCCCACAAGTAGGCGCCCTGGTCGAGGTAGGCCTCCATGTCGATGTCGATCTCCACGTCGGCACGCGGCACCGGCGCTAACTTCTCACGCCGCAGCACCGGGATACCGGCGCGCCAGGCGCGGGCGATGGCTGCGGGTTCGGCGGGGCCGTCGTCGATAAGCGACTGCACCGTGGTGATCCCTTCCTCGCGCCACACGTCCCCGCGGCCGCCCGGCAGGAGCAGCGAAATGTCATCGAGTTCCTCCAGGCGCGGGCTGCACAGCGGCCAGAACCGGCAGGATGCGCACTGCTTCATCCGCTTCGGCTCGTCCGGGATCTCCACGGCAAGCGCCTCGCGCAACTGCGGGACGTAGCGGGCGGGGTCGACGACATACACGCGCGCCCGATCCTGCCCGACCGCTCCGCCGCGGCCATCCGCAAGCGTGCCCAGCAGCACGTGCGCCATGGCCAGGCGGTAGCCGTCAACCGTGTGGTGGCGCCCCTTCGCCTTCACGGTCATCGCGCGCCCCAACCCAAGCCGGGCGGTGGGCACCATCAACATCTCGTTCGTCGGATGCTCGCGCGCTACCCGGTGGTTCGAGATGATCACCGGCGCGTACCCGCGGTCGGTGCGCACGAGGATGTCAACCTCCGCGAGTGCAGGCGCCCCATCGATCTCGCCTTCGAGCGCCGCGTTAGTGATCAGGTGTGCGCGCCGCTTCAGCGCCAACCGCGTATCGACGACCCGCGCATCCACCCCCGCACCCGGATCGATATCAATGCGCGTAAACGCCTTTCCACGGCCATCCCCAACCGCCCGCTTCACCGGCAACGCATCGAACACAGCAGCACGACCCGCATCAATCTGCGGTTGGCGCAGCAGCGCATCCGGCAGCTCAGGCGTATCCGGGTGCGCGCGTCGCTGACGCAGCCGGTAGCGGCACCCGACAAGATCGGACGCGCGCACCGGCTGCGCTGGTTGGGCAGTTCCGCCCACGGTGGGAGGTTTCACAATGCCTGCCACGATACCCGGGCGGTGTTGTCGGACCGGCAGGTACAGTTGTTTGGAGTTAACGCAAACGAAAACGCAAGGAGTACCGACCATGGGTGTCCTGGGCATCATCCGCAAAGCACGCCGCAACGTCAAGGCCGAAATTAAGGCCGCTGAGGTGCACGCACGCCAACTGGCCAAGGATCAGGCGAAGGCCGACAAGCGCACCGCCGAACTGCTGGACAAGGCAGAAAAGCGTCTGCTGAAGGAAGAGAAGAAGGGCCTCAAGCGCAAGCGTAAGCACGAAAAGGACCTGGCCAAGGCGCACCTGAAGCGCATCGAAGAAGCCGGCATTACCAAGAAGAAGGCCAAGCAGTGGACCGGCGCCGCCCGCGTCATTGTCCCCGTCGCGCTGCCGCTGATCTACAAGGCGCTGACCTCCCTGCAGCAGAACCAGGTGAACGCCAACGCAGCAGGCCTCGGCCTGTCCGCAGGTGATCTGGCGCGCCACTCCGGCCGCGGCGCCGAGCTCAAGGCCCGCATCGAGGCGATCCGCGCAAGCGTGTCCGGCTCCGGCGAGTTGACCGAGAGCTTCAAGCGTGACGCGAGCGTGCGCCTCGACGAACTCGAGCAGGCCGTCCGCAACGCCGAACACGCCAACCCGGAGCAGCGCCGTCTGGCTCACAACTCCATCGACGAGGACCTCAACGTCCTCGCCGGCGATGTCCAGGAGCGCCTCTCCCGCTAGTTAGAGCACACCCTGCTCGCGCGCCGACGCCACGGCCGAGGTGCGCGAGCGCACACCCAACTTGTCGTAAATGTGGACAAGGTGGGACTTCACGGTGGCCTCAGACAGCATGAGTTCGTGGCCGATCTCGCGGTTCGACGAGCCAGCAGCCACTAGTTGCAGCACCTCCAGCTCGCGCGGCGTCAGCGACGAACGTGGCGTACGCTCGCGCGTTTCCAAACGGTCGCGCACCACCGGCGACATCGTGGCATCACCGCGGGCAGTCGAGCGCACCGCCGCGACCAGCTCTTCTGGCGGGGCGTCCTTCAGCAGGTAGCCCACCGCACCGGCCTCAATCGCACCGAGGATGTCCGCATCCGTGTCGTAGTTGGTCACCACCAGCACCTTCGGCGGGTTGGACATCCGGGAACGGATCTCCGCCGTCGCCTGCGCACCCGTGGTCACACGCTGGCCTTCCGCACCGGCGCCGAAGCGCAGGTCCATCAACACCACGTCAATGCCGCCGGCTTGCGCTGCGGCGATCGCGCCTTCCGCGGTGGCAACTTCTGCCACGACCTCAATGTCGTCCGCTTCTTCGAGCACGGCACGCAGGCCGAGGCGAACGATCTCGTGGTCGTCTGCCAGCAGGACTCTAATCACCGGGGACCTCCTCGTTTACGTCTTTTGGTTGATATTAACCGGCACGGCGACAGAAAGGGCCGTAGGCCCGCCCGGCGCGGACTCAATGTCCAACTTTCCGCCCAGTTCTGCCGCACGTGAACGCATCGCGTCCAGCCCCAGATGCCCCAACCCGCTGGGTTTGAGTTCCTGAGCATCCACGTCGAAGCCGCGCCCGTTGTCCACCACGTCCAGGCGCACCTCGTACGGCGCGTAGGTCAGCGTGATGCGGGTACGGGTGGCCTCGGCGTGGTTGACCACGTTGGACACCGCCCCCTGCGCGATACGCAGCAGGCCGGCCTCCACGCGCATGGGCAGCTGGATAGCCTCGCCGTCTGTCTCCACCTCAATGTCCAACTCGCCTGCCGCGGCAAAGTCACCCGCGACCCGCTCGAGCGCTTCACGTAACGACGACTCCGTCAACGGCGCCGGCGCCAACGCCGCAATCATCGCGCGCGTTTCTGCCAGGTTGTTCGACGCCGCCCGCCGCGCAGTTTCCATCTTGCGCAACGGCTGCGTCGCGTCCACACCCAACGCTTGGATGTCGCGCTCGGCGGAGTGCAGCAGCATCTGGATCGAGGACAGGTTCTGCGCCACCGTGTCGTGAATCTCGTGTGCGAGGCGCTCGCGTTCCTGTGCCACACCGGCGGCGCGCTCAGTTTCGGCGAGACGGTCGCGGGTGGCCAGGAGTTCGTCGATAAGCTGCTGGCGCTCTTGGCTGACCTTATTGATCGTGAAAAACGCCCAATCAATCGCCATCACCACCACCGCCGACAGCGCCGGTCCCATCACCCCGCCGAGCGTGAGCCCCGCCGGGATCTGCACCGCGATACTAATTGCCAGCCCCACCGCCACCCAGGCGTAGCCGAGCCAGCCGCGCATCGCCCGCAGGTAGACGAAGAACAGCACGAACACCCAGTACACCGCTACCGGCGACACCGTCGTATCCGCCACCCACAGCGCTGTCGCGCTAAACGCCCACACGATGCGGCCCCATTTGCCCCATCGGTACATCTCCACCATGCCGTAGAACAGCAGGAACGCGAACCCGGCGGTGAGCAAAATGTGCAGCAGCGCCTCGTTCAGAGGCATCCGCGCCAGCGCGCCCAGCGACACCACCATCAGGCACACGGCCAAAATGGTGATGCCGGAATCAAGCGCGCTGTTTTCGGTACGTTTTCCGGGGTGCTGCTCCAGCAGCACTAATCTGGAGCTCATGCGTTCGAGATTACCCATCGTGCTGCTCGTGCTCGCCCTCGCCGGTTGTGGGGAGCAATCGCTTAACGACGACACCCCCACCCCCGAACCCGCACCCGCCCCCGATTCCGGCCTGCCCGTCGAAGCACTGCCGGAAACCGCACGCGACGGATGGCAGGAATGCCCCTACCTGGACACCGAGTGGGTAGCGCGCACCAACGGCCAACGTGTCACCGGGGTGGGCACCGACCCCCGTTTCGACACCCCCGCCTGCCAGTTCTGGTCCTACCCCGAAGAACCCCAACTGACCGTGATCGTGCGCCACATGGACTCCCCCGAACAGGCCATGGCTGTGGTGGACTGGGCTACCCCGATCGATTTCACCCAACCCGCTGACCAACCCGAAGGCTGGGACGGCGGCCGCCACGGCGGCGGGGACGTCCCCAACCGCATCGGCGCCGCATACTCCGTGGCCAAAGGCAACGTGGCCGTGACGGTGTTTACTAACCAGGATGAGTCGGTCAAAGCCGAAGCGGTCGCCACCGAAGCAATCACTAACCTAGGGCTGTAATGAACACCATCAACGTCGCCGCCATCGTATTCACCGACAGCACCGGGCGTGTCCTGTGCGTACGCAAACACTCCAGCCCGCGCTACCAACTCCCCGGGGGCAAGCCGGAAGGCGGCGAGACCCGCCTGCAAACCGCCATGCGCGAAACCCGCGAAGAAGTCGGCATCGACGTCGACCCCGAACACTTGAGCTACCTGGGCACGTTTACCGCCGAGGCCTCCAACGAGCCCGGCCACAGCGTGACCTCCACGGTGTTCCTCCACCCCGGCCTACCCGCCGATCCGGCCCCCGCCGCCGAGATCGCCGAAGCCACCTGGATCGACCCCACGAACCACGCCGACTTTGAAATCGCGCCCCTGCTGCGCACCCAAATCTTTCCCGCGCTAACCCCCGCGAACATCAACGCCATCGCCGTGTTCGCCGGCGCCCGCGAGGGCACCGACCCGAACAACGCCACGCTCGCCCGCAGTTTCGGCGAGGCACTGGCCCGCCACGACATCACTCTGGTCTACGGCGGATCCAAGCTCGGGTTGATGGGTGAGGTGGCGAGGGGGTCGTCGAAAAGCATTGGCGTCCTCACACACCACCTGGCGCAATACGAGATCCAGTACGACGGGCTCGAGCGCCTCGAAATGGTGGACACCCTCGCCGAGCGCAAAGCACGCATGAGCGAACTTTCCGACGCCATCGTGGCCCTGCCCGGCGGCGCCGGCACCCTCGACGAACTTTTCGACGAATGGACCAACCAACAACTCGGCCTCCACCGCAAACCCATCGGGCTGCTCGGCCGCGACTTCTGGGCCCCCTTCATCGCCATGGTGGACCACATGGTCGCCCACGGCTTTGTGCGCGCCACCGACCGAGCACACCTCATCGTCGCCGACGACCCCGACGAACTCATCGCAGCACTGCGCGCCTGGCACCCACCGGTACCGCGCTGGCTCTAAGGGCTACACCGCGACGTCGTTATACGGCATCTGCGCCGACACCCATGGGTAAATAACCTCCATGAGCAGGAGGAACAGCAACACCATAATGACGGCGGTGAGCAGCCACTTCACCACCGGCGGGCCGGGCAGTTTACGCCACAACGCTGCATACATGGGCTAATCCACCTCCGTCATCGCCGGCGGGAGCGCGCCCGCCTGGTCCTTCGGCGTCACTTCCGTGCGCACCGCGTGAATGATCATGCGCTCGGCGTTAGAGAACTGTGGGTGACACGTGGTCAATGTAATCAAGCCCTCCATGCCGGGCTCCACCTTCGTAGACTTCGACCCCGGCATCGGGTTGACCACCTCAATGTTGCCCGGCAGCGTGATCTCCCGGCCAAGCACGTGCTGGTAATCGCCCGACGCGATGCGCTCATTCATCTGCTCCGGCAAGCATCCGGCGCCCTCCGCGTGACGAGCCGCCGGATCCGGCGACAACGGCATCACCCGGTACGTCACCCATTCGCGCTGCGTCTCCACCACAATCGCGTCGCACGCCTTCAGTGCGCCAAGGTCGTTAAACGGCGCACCCTTGCCCACACGGTGACCGGCAACCGCGAAGTTGCCATCTTGGCCCGGGAACTGCGTATCCGGGTAGTGGCCCGGACCCGTGAGCAACTGCGCCTCCTGCACGCCCTCGACGATGGCGAACTGGTAGTCCTGCCCAAACGCCGGGATATACATCTTCGCAAGCGCGTCCCCCAACTCGGCGTGCTTCGCCTGACGAGGGTTCACCCACTGCTCCTCAAGCTTCGACTGCACCTCGTCCTGCATCTTCGCCGACGCCAAGTTCGTCCAATAGGACTCATAAAACGCGAACAGCAAAAGCAGCACGCCAACCGTCAGCAGGACCTCGCCAATCACCTGCGAGAAACTAATCCGATTCTTCACAGCCCTACCTAGATGGAGTAGTCCGGCGGCGGCGCACCCAGCTTCGACTTAGCCAAGGTCTTCGCAGTGTGCAAGGGGGCACTGTCACGCAAAATGCGCGCACCAGCAAGCCCACCCTCCAAAAAGATCAGCAGCTCATCCGTCAACGAGGACGAATCGTAGCCATTCTTCTCATTGAGCAACTCCGTGATCGTGGAATGCATCCACAGGCGATGATTCCTGCAGGTCTCCACAATCCGCTCCTCGGATTCCGTCTCCGGGCGCGGATACTCGGCCGCAGCGTTGAGGAACGGCGAGCCACGGAACTCCTTCTGGGGCTCCTCCTCGATCGCCATATCGAACAAGGCGAGGATCTTCGAATCCGCATCCGGCGCCTTCGCCGCACGCTCACCCCAACGTGAACGGTACTGCTCGTCGAGCTCCTCCAGGTACGCAACAACCAAGTTGTCCTTCGACCCCAGCAGCGAGTACAACGACGCCTTCGCCACATCCGCCTCACGCAAAATGCGGTCAATGCCGATGACGCGGATGCCTTCTTCTGTAAACAGCTTCGTCGCGGCATCCAGCAGACGCTGCCGAGGACTCGGACGATCGCGGCGGCGCGCAGGCGCCTTCTTCTTACTCGTGGCGGCGGCCAATAGGAACTCCTTTCGCGCGCCTAAAACAGGACCATCTCAATATAGACAAAACGGTTCGTCTATTCCAGCGAAAAGCCCCCGGAGCAGCTCACTCCGGGGGCTCAAAGCAGATTGCTTATCGACGACTACCTGTCACCTTATTCACAATCCACAGCAGAATCACCGCACCGATCAGGCAGGTCAGGAAACTAAAGAAGCGTCCCCCGCCTTCCACATCAAAGCCGAGCAGGCCAAGCAGCCAGCCACCGATGAAACCACCGATAACACCGACCAGAATGTTCAGGCCGATGCCCATCTGTGCGTCACGGTTCTGCATCTTGGATGCGATCCAGCCAGCAAGGCCACCGATAATAATCCAGCCGATAAAACCAAGTGTTGGAGTCATGTTGAAATCCGTCCTTATAAATAGATTTTGTCAGTTACCCCTACCATTGTCCCTCGTTTTTCGGACTTTTGGGTAACGAATCTATTACTCCTCCGGACGGACCACCATCATCGGGCACGGCGCCGACTGCAGCAGCGCACGCGAAGTGGACCCAAGCAGCATGCCCTTGAAGCCGCCGCGACCGTGCGAACCGGTCACCAGCAACTGGGCGTTCTCTGCCGCGTTGGTCAGTGCGCGCACCGGACGGTCACGTGCAATAACCTTCTTCACCTGGACATCCGGGTACTTCTCGATCAGTTCGGCCAACAACTCGTCGAGAAGCTGCTGCTTATCCTGCTTCACAGCTTCCCAGTGATCCTCAGCCACCGCGTACCCAGCACCAGGGCCCTGGATGTGCGTATCCACCCAAGTGTGCACCGCAACCAGCTCCGCACCACGCGCCGCCGCCTCCTCGAAGGCAACTTCAGTTGCGCGCTGCGAAACCTCGGAGCCATCCACACCGACCACAACCGGGCCGTACTTGTTCTCTTCGGTCACCGCGCTATCCTCGCGCACCACCACAACCGGGCAGTTCGCGTGCGACACCACAGCACCAGAAACGGAGCCCAGCACCATGCCAGACAGGCCACCCAGACCACGGGAGCCCATCACGATCATCGTGGACTCATTCGACATACGCAGCAGCATGTCAATCGGAGAACCCTCAGCCACCGCGTGGCCAATGTGCAGGTCCGGCGCCACTTCAAGTGCGATATCGCGGGCACGATCCACGGACTGCATCGTCTCGCGCTGGAGTTCGTCGAAAATCTCCGCCGGCGGAACCATGCCCTCCGCGTACAGGAACTGCGGCATGGTGTAGCTCGCAGCCAAACGCAGCGGAATACCACGCTTCATCGCCGTATTCGCCGCCCAACGCACCGCATTATCTGAAGCGGGGCTGCCATCGACAGCAACAACGACGATGTCTTCGCGGGTCTCTTCCTGGGTCATTATCTCAGCCTTTCTGAGGTAGACAGGTGGTTATACCCACATTCTAGTCGCGCAAGCGCAAGTTAGCGGGGAATCTCCACCGGGGTTGCTGCCGGCGCATTCGCCGGATACAGCAAGTTGTAAATCAGGGTCAACGCGTCCGCGATCGCCTTACCAATGCCCTGCGAAAAGAAGCCCATCAACGGCTCAACCAATGCTCCTAAATCCATGCGGGCTAATCTACTACACACTATGGCGAGAAAGAAGGGTCCACCAGCAATGCCGCTGCCACCCCGCGGCGGCCTCGGCGCATCCCGCGCCCGCGTCCCCGAAGGCGACGGCATCCGCGCCATCGACTTCATCTGGCACCTCGTCTCCACTCAGCGCCACCGCCACCCCGAAGACAACTTTTCCGCAGTACAACAGCGTTTCGACGACTCCCTCGTCGTTCACCGCGACACCACCCCAATCTCTCCCGAGGACTGGCTCGAACCCGGCACCGACGTCTTCTTCTACCGACGTCCCGCCCCCGAAACCCCCGTCCCCTACGACATCGTTCCAGTCTTCGAAGACGACAACATCCTCGTCGTGGACAAGCCACCATTCCTGGCGACGATGCCGCGTGCCTCCCACATCACCGAAACCGCCACCGTGCGTCTCCGTCGCGCCACCGGGAACGAAGAACTCACCCCCGCTCACAGATTGGACCGCGGCACCTCTGGTTTGTTGCTGTTGACCAAACGCCGCGAAGTCCGTGGCGCCTACCAGGAACTTTTTGCCCGCCGGGAGGTGGACAAGATGTACGAGGCGATCGCACCGTATGTTGCACTGTCCGTACCTGCAGACTGGTCCCACCACCTGGTCAAGGTTGCTGGCGAAGCCGCTGGTTCTGTACTCGTGGGTGAGGAGCCGAACTCCCACACCGAGGTAGCTTCCGTTACTCGGCTGCCTGCCGAGCAGGAGCAGGGGTTGCAGTCACTCTATGGCGTCACCGTTCCTCTGGCACGCTACGTCCTCCACCCAACGACCGGCCGCACCCACCAACTGCGCCTCCAGATGATGACCGAAGCCGCCCCCATCCTTGGCGACACCATCTACCCAGTCCTACTCCCCGCCGACGCCGAAGACTTCTCCCGCCCCATGCGTTTACGTTGCATCGGCTTAGGGTTCGTAGATCCATTGACCGGCGAAGATCGCTCCTTCGCACTGAACTAGAGGCGGGAAGGCCTGACAGCTCCTTCGTTGGCCAGTCCGGCTGTCACAATCTGTCGGGACCATTTCTGACTTACCGGAACCCCGAATGCAAAACTGCACATCACACCTTTCGCTGACCTGGGCGGAGTGTAAACCCTGCAGCCGATGAGGCATCATTTTGCATCGATAGCTGTTCGCGCCAGACATGAAGTATCTACGGGCGGGTGGAAACCGCTTGGCTCCGCATTGCGGACTAGTGGGGGTGTACCCATTAACTATGCAGCGGCATAGTCATGCCCGATCCCCTCCTTACTCTGCATTGCGGACAAGTGGGTGGACACCAACTATGCAGTGGCATAGTGAGCCTCGTTCCGATTCTCACTTCGCGTTGCGGACAACCTGGTGGACACCAACGATTCTGTTGCCTCAGCCAGGTCACGGGCGGTTGGGAACCCAGCCGTTGACTATGCAGTGGGATAGTGACGCCGGTTTTGTCGTTGATTCCGCATTGCAGACATTCCGACTCCGCATTGCGGACTAGTTGGTGGTCACCAACGAAATGTAGAGGGATGGGAATGTGAAAAAACACCCGTAGATGAAACTGGGTGGTTTCGTCTACGGGTGTTTGTGTGTGAAGTTGTTGGGTCGGCGGTAACCTACTC